>JAHFGV010000041.1 GCA_023247255.1 Candidatus Omnitrophota bacterium
CTGCGACTTGAGCACGAACTTGCTCCAAGCGCTTACGCGCTTCTCGGCCAGAATGATGAATGGCCGAGGGATTGCCCCCCTCATCCCAAGCCGCCATCATCGCCTCTCTTACCTCAGGCAGAATCGGCGTCATCGATGCGTAATCGAGATTGATTCGTGCGAACGTGTTTGTGTGCATGCGTACCTAATGTGTAGGTGTCAGAAGCTAGAAGTACTTTATCATTGGCCACGGTTCACGTTCCTGGCGTTGTTGCTGCTGGCAGTTCGAGTGTCTCGGAATAACGGGCGAGAGCCTGGAGGGTCTCCTCTTGAGACAATCCACTCAAGAGAATGTCCCGGACCTCAGCGCTGATCTTCATAATTTCTGTCAGCTCGGTGTCGTTCAGTTCCTCAACGGCTTTGCACATAGCTGACTGAGACTCCTCGAGTTTTCCGTACAAGAGGCGGAGGTTATCTTCAGCTGTCAACTTCGGAGATGGCTGCGACGTTTTTTCCTTCCTGTCCGCGTGCCCTTCCTTGTTCATTTCCTGCGTTTTGGTGGCGAGTGGTCTCAGTTTGGCGAGTAATGCTGCGGTGATCGCCAAGCGAGCCTGTGACCAGCCCTCGGAACCTAAATCGACGCCTTTAGCCTGCGCAAGCTTCTCAAAACCGTAGAGGAGCGAGTACAACAGGGTACCTTCAAATGACGTCACAGCGATCTGCCCCACCATATCCAAGATATGCTTGTTGACCCGATTCCCATAGGTCAGACCAATGGTGACCACGAGCGAGGCCTCGTTACTCATGATCTTTTCGATCAGGGCCCTGTCCTGCTTCTTGCGCTGGAGCAGAGCGCATTCGCTGGGTGCCGAAAGTTGATCAAGGTTATTGCAGACGAAAAGAGCCGGGCTTTTATGAAAAAGAATGATCGTATCTAGATCATGCTCAACAGGGATCGCCAAGTCTGGCCCTATCTGGACAATCATGTTCGGGTTTGTGTAGAAGGGGAGGATTCCGGGAATCTCGAGGAAATACTGCGTTTCTGGTGTGTGCACGAAGATGGTTTGCGAGGTGACGGGAATCAGGGTAATGGGACGCCCAGGGGAGTGCTTGATGATACCCCTCAGATCAATGCAGGGCCCTCCCGAATTGAGGTCTCGATAGGACCATTCACTTGCCGCAAGGGTATCCTTCGACAGGAGGCTTTGCAGCTTCTCGTTGTAGGAAAGGGCTCGTTCGCCTGCCTCTCGATTCTTCTCAAGAATACACCGTGCGAGTTCGAGACCTTCCATTGCAAGGAGCCACGTCACCTTCGGTCCGACAAAGAGCTTCGGGATTTCTTCAAGGACCCGCTGGGACATACCCAATGTTTCGCACCATTGGAGCGAGAGGTCTCGATCGTAGGAACGATCCTGCTTCTGTACCCGCTCGCGTGCGTCCTCCAACTCCTTGGAGGCTTCCTGAATCATCTCCGGGTCGATAAACGAATCGGCAAAGGCCGGCATTCGCAAGACATGTCCAAAGATGTTTGCCCAACTCACAATCTTGTTTGAGGCGTTGAACTTGGAGTTGGCGGCGCAGAGGGTGACATCACGGGCAAAGGCAGTGGTCTGTAGGACTGAACCGGCGATGTAGACCTTTTGGCCTATCGTCATGTCATTGAGCAGAGCCAGTACCTCTGATGCAGGCCTGCCTGTTTTGTTGGTCAACTCTGTAGCCTGTCGCTGGACATGCATGGCAAGTGCCCTGTCCAGTTTGACAGTGCTCAGATGGTCGATGAGCATGCCAAAGTTAGCGATTCTTGCCAGCGAGTCTTCTGGAAGGACTTCCACAGCAAACTCAAGAAGGGGTATATAGACTGAGAGGTATGAAAAGTAGAAGGTCAGGAAATGGTTCGCATCCTGAACCATCGCGGCCTTGTTAAGGATGGCATCCTGGATCTTCTGAATGCCCGCCTCGACCCGTACTAGTTGTTGGTTCATACCCTCACCTCTCTCGTTGGCCGCTTGCTCTCATGTGGAGCCCCGGGGCAAACCCGGGGCTCCACTTCCGTCGTCCTTCTCCGCCAGAGGCGGATCCGCCTTTGGTGGAGACTCGCTTCGCTTGCTCAGGAAACCGGTGCCATCCTAAATGTGCCAGGCTTGCCCGTCTCAGTCGGTACGATTTAACACGACCCCGTTAAACCCAGCGAACGGCGATAAAACAAAATTGCCTCACTCAACTGAACCCCGGGAGCGACCGCTGTGCCCCGTCGGCGGCAGCGTATTGTTAGAGGCCCCAAATCCGATTTGCCCTTTACAGATTTTGTAGGTTATGAATACCATCCCTGAATCCTGCGCCAGTGTAAAAAGGAAGTATGCCCAATCCCGCTTCTCGAACATGATCGGATAAGCCAAGATCGATCCAATTGCCGTTAGAAGGACCAAAACGAGAGCAACGTATTTCCTATGCGTGGGCGCGACATAGCAAGAAACATAAACCGCCGCCGAACCGGAAAGTCCCCCACCTAATAGAGCGTCGAGAAAGGCGGTAATCGAGCCTGGTTCGATATGCCTTCCTCCGAGCAACTTGAAGAAAAAGAAGACCAGTACTCCAGTTGCCATCCCCACCGGTAGACAAAGAACCCACCTAATTATTTTCATGCCATGGCATCTAACGTTGCGGTTGAGCGGCGCGCCTAAGTCAGTGGCCAGTGATCAGTGACTAGTGACCAGTGGAACGTTCGACGAGAAAAACGAAGAAATATATCAAGATATTTTTGTCCACCTACTTAGATAATCGGGGACAGCCACTGATTTCGGATAATCAGTGGCTGTCCCTAATTACCCATTCTTCAAACGCTTCATGTCTTGATCCTCTAATTCCCTCGCCTCATGCCTCACGCTCACTCAGCCCCTGCCCCATCGCCCGCTTCACCTCATGTAGTCTGGGCGTTGCCGATGCATAGTCGAGGTTGAGGCGAGAATTTTTATTCCAGAATAGCCTTTGCCTACGGCCTCTCTCGCAAGATCGACACCGCGACGCATTAACCTCCAATACGAGCGATAGTATTGCGCGAGACCATAACGGTTCAGGTCATCCTTCAAGAAGTTGATTTCCTGTGTGGTCAAGCTGAGTTTTTCGATAAGCGCGCGATCCAACGCTTCTTCGGAAACAGCAGTCTTATCGCAGCGACTCATAAAAATCAGAGCGTCAACCAGCCCTTTGGTTCGGGCGGCCTTTTCCAAAGAGAACTTCTGCTCCGATGCATCTTCATCCGGAGTAGTGCCTGGTAGAAGTCCCGCGTGTCGAAGCTCTTCCACAAAAAGCGTCAGCGCACGAATGACCGAAGCGGCGTCGTCTCTCTTAAAGGAGTTTCGCGGCCTCTGCTCAATCACTGGGAATACACACGTTTCATCGGCAAGAATAATCACTTTGTCAGGAGTATTTTCAAACTTGATCGTAGCCTGGCCTAGTTCGTGGGTGACGCTCGGCGAAATCGCGCCTTTCAGATCTCTGGGCGTCACCAGAAAGATGACTGCGTCGCAGGTCTTGAAGTGTGCGGCTTCCTTACCACTTAGGGTCGGGCTAACATTGTTCGGTCGAAGCGGAATCAACTCAAGCCTGCTAATGCCAAGTGCTTCACAGAAGTCTCTTACATCCTTGGCAAGAGGAGTATCCTGCATATCGTAGAGGAGAAGCACCTTTTTGTTCATGAGTCGCCTATCAGGCTGGTCGAGCCTATTCCTACCAGAATCGTTGAGTCTCTCCAGCGTCTATTGTGCCATTCATTCCGGTTTTCTTTTTTCGCTGATTGCTGATAGCTGATTGCTCACTGCTATCTCCTCACGCAGCGTGGGCGCGTTCGTGCGGCTGCAATTGCTTGGCCAATGTCTGGATTGCTGCTTTGACCTGCGCAAACCCGATGTCCATTTTCTTCGACAAGGCTTGAGCCATAAGGTCAATCTTCTGATCAAGCCCCGCTTGCCCCATTGATAGCTCCTGGGAGACGCGGTCGATTTTTCGGTCAAGCACACCATGACCTTCCGCAACAACCCTCAGTTCATGACGCACTTCCTCTAACAACACTTCAAACCGTTCTTGCTCACTCGACTCTCTTGCCATTTATGTCTCCCAGCCGAGCCGCTGTTGCTTTGCCCAACCGTTCGTCTGTTTCATGTTTGTTTTAACTCTGGATGGGTCCTGACTTGCGTCCTCTGAACCCTAACATCTGAGTCTGCTACGCCTTTTCCCGCCCCCCGGTCCCTGCCCCACGCCCTTGACAACAGGGACATATTTTTCTGAGCAGCTCAAACGCATAGATCCCCGTATGATGGCCATCAGACCAGTGAATGGTAATCGCGTAGTTGCCGATGAGTTCGATCTTTAGCGGATGAACGTCCTGGGAAATACTCATGGGGATGATGCGAATTTGACCGGTGATCTCGTCAATGCAGCCGGCGCATGGACATTTTAAGCGCAGCTCGCGTGCTAGATAGACGCTTTCATGAGCATCCTGCCAGCGAATCTTCACATCGTGCTCATTAGCACGAGTGATTTCAATCGGGATCAGCCCGGCCAGTCCACTCATTTACGCCATCGACCTCGATCTGCTTCAGTCAGTCGTTGATGATTCAGCAGTAGATTGGGATTGATACGAAGCGCCCAATTCACCATGCCGAAGGCATATCGTAATCGTTCGGCTGGCTTGAGGTTGACGAATTGTTCAACGAGGAAGAGTTTGTCCCGAGACAATCGGCAGCGTCTGCGTTTCATGGTCTTGCTCGTTTTCGCTCAGCCTGCTGGGCAGCATGAAGATACTCAATGTCGAGTTGGTCCTGAACTCGGCCGGTTCCTGCTTTCATTTGAATCAATGCCGGAATAGGAACCAAAGGGACTTTGACTCCTTCAACGATGACATTCCTTCGCTGATGATAGAGTCGTTCAAATCGCTTCAGGGGACGCACCATGATGTCAATCAACCTGAACGGAGCAGTTAGCTCTGCGTATGAGAATACCTTCATGTGTTTGCCTTCCGTCCATTCCTTCCGCGTCTTAGGATCAGCAAGGCCAACGATTGAGACAGGCACCTTTGGCGCAAATCCGAGGGCATTCAACGCCCGATCGATACGCTCCAAGTTTTCCACTTCAAGTTGAACAGCCAAATCCACGTCGAACGTTGCTCGGGGAACACCGTATTGAATCGCCGCAATACCGCCCACAACAAGATATTTGACTTTGGCAGCATTCAACGCTGCAAAGATATCCGTTGGATCGAAGTCAACTGCCCGAACGGGTGGTTTGGACCCTCGCCCCCTGCCCCTCGCCCCACGCCCCATCTTTAGAACGTCACCTTCACTTGGGGTTGAAGCTCCCCTTGCATCGCGCGGATGCTCACTTGGGCGGCGAGTTGTTCGGCGGCGGAAAAAAAGGCTTTGGCGGAAGGCGACTGGGGTTGGGAGAGGATGATGGGACTGCCTTCATCGGAGGCTACGCGAATCGGAGTGGCAAGAGGAATCTCTCCCAGAAAGGGGATGCCCAGCCGCTCGGCGGCTTTGCGGGCACCGCCAGTTCCGAAAATGTCATCGCGCTTACCACAGTGTGGACAGACATAGGCGCTCATGTTTTCGATGACCCCGAGGATGGGGGCGTTGAGTTTCTTGAACATCGCAATCGCCTTCTGGGCGACGTTGAGCGCAACGTCCTGCGGAGTCGAGACAATCACGGCTCCGGTGATGGGGATGAGTTGGCAAAGGGAAAGCTGGACGTCTCCGGTTCCGGGTGGAAGATCTACCACAAGATAGTCCAGCTCGCCCCAGAGGACCCCTCCCAAGAATTGCTGGACGGTCTTATGGAGCATCGGCCCGCGCCAGATGACGGCTTCATCCGGCTTCATAAAGAAACCCATCGAGACAATCTGAAGGCCCTCTCTCGTCACCGGGCCGATCCGGTTGTGTTCATCCACCGTCGGAGCCTCGGTAATGCCTAAGAGGGTGGGAATCGTGGGGCCGTAGACATCCGCATCCATCAGGCCCACACGAGCCCCACGTTTGGCCAGCGCTAAGGCAAGGTTCACGCTGACGGTGGACTTGCCCACACCTCCTTTGCCGCTGGCCACGGGGATGACGTTTTTAATGGTCGGAATCAAACTGATCGAACCTGTCCCAGCAACGCTGGGCCTGACGATGGAAGAACGGACCTGCGAGGTCAAAGTGATGTCCACCTGAAAGACGCCTGGCAAGCAGGACACAGCGGATCGCGCCTGTTCCTTCAATTGATCCCGAACCGGACAGGCGGGCGTTGTGAGCTCAATCGCAAAAGATACGCGATTCCCTTCAATCTCAAGACCCTTGATAAATCCCAGAGAGACAATGTCCCGATTAAGATCCGGATCTTTTACCTGACGAAGCGCGTTGAGAATCTGTTCTTGAGTAACGCTCATGGTTAGTAAGCAGATAGTACATGGCTCGATAGCACATAGCAGATAGAAGTACGCCAAGACGCACAGGTTTCTCTATGTGCTATTTGCTATCGAGCGCTGTACTCTATATTCTCTGCGAATGAAGTGCGGCGGGTTAGCCTTCTTTGGCGCTGACAGCGAGTTCCAGTTTGGCTCCGGTGCCACGCGGGATGACCATCCAGAAAAGCTGTTGGTAATCGTCCCAGTTGGTGAGGATGTCCAATGCAAGATTGCTGGTTGTCGCGATGAAATGACGCTCCAGAAGCGTGCGCACATTGTCGATATCCTCGGTTCCTTCGAGCCGATGCAACTCCACCAGTTCCAGATTCACGCGTCGCTCGAAGACGCGTTCGCGATCCAACACATAGCCTCGCCCACCGGTCATCCCGGCTCCAAAATTGCGTCCGGTCTGACCCAAAACCAAGACGATACCTCCCGTCATGTACTCGCACCCATGATCCCCCACGCCTTCCACCACCGCAATCGCCCCTGAGTTGCGCACCGCAAAGCGCTCCCCCACCCGACCCGCTGCATAGAGCGTGCCACCGGTGGCCCCGTAAAGACAGGTGTTGCCAATGATGACTTGCTGGTACCAGCTAAACGGCGATTCATCCGGCGGGCGAATCACCAATTCTCCTCCCGCCATTCCTTTACCGACGTAGTCGTTGGCCTCGCCGATCAGAATCAGGCGCATGCCGTTGATGCAAAATGCGCCGAAGCTCTGTCCCGCCACACCCCGTAAGGTGATCTCGATGGTTCCAGGAGCAAGACCCGCGTCCCCGTAGCGCGAGGCGATCACACCCGCAAGGCGCGCGCCCACCGCCCGGTGGCTGTTGCGAATGGAATAACTGAGCCGGACCTTGCCGCGACCTTCCAAGGCGGGCGTGGCATCAGCGATGATCGGGTCATCCAAAGGATGATCCCCTTGCCAATCGTTGCGCGCAATCTGATGAATCGGAGGGCCTTTGTCGACGGTAGTCATCAGCTCATTGAGCCTGACGGTCTTTGCCTTCACCGAAAGATTCAAACCCGTTCGTAAACTGAGAAGCTCGGTCCGTCCAATCAACTCATTCAGCCTCCGGGCCCCTAAGGCCGCTAGGTATTCCCGCAGCTCCTGGGCCACAAACCGAAGGTAGTTGACGACCATATCGGGACTGCCGCCAAACCGCGCGCGCAATCGCTCATCCTGTGTCGCCACCCCCACCGGACAGGTGTTGAGGTGACACTGACGAGTCATGACGCAACCCGTGGCGACGACCGCCGCTGTGCCAAATCCATATTCTTCCGCGCCAAAGACGGCTGCCATGAGAACATCCCGTCCCGTCTTCATCCCGCCATCGGTGCGGACGATGACTTTCTCTCGCAGGCCGTTCAAGCGCAGCGTCTGCTGGGTCTCGGCCAGCCCCAACTCCCATGGCAGGCCCGCGTTCTTGATGGAACTCAAAGGACTGGCTCCTGTTCCCCCGTCATGGCCGGAGATCAAGACAGTGTCGGCGTGGGCCTTGGCCACCCCGGCTGCAATCGTCCCGACGCCGGCCTCAGAGACGAGTTTCACGTTGATGCGGGCCTTGGGATTGATCATCTTCAAGTCATAGATGAGCTGCGCCAGATCCTCAATCGAGTAGATGTCATGATGGGGGGGTGGAGAGATCAGAGAAATCCCAGCAATCGTATGTCTTACCCGGGCAATATCGGATGAAACCTTGTGGCCGGGCAACTGTCCTCCTTCTCCGGGCTTGGAACCCTGAGCCATTTTGATCTCAAGCTCTTTGGCGGACATCAGGTATTCAGGAGTCACGCCAAAGCGTCCGGAAGCCACCTGTTTGATCGCCGAGTTTCGGTCAAACTGCGGATCCGTGACGTGATAGCGTGCCGGATCCTCACCTCCCTCACCGGAACCGGATTTGCCGCCGATACGGTTCATGGCGATGGCAATAGTCTGGTGCGCCTCAAGAGACAAAGCCCCGTAGGAAATGCTCGCCGTTGCGAAACGTTTGGTGATCGCTTCGACCGACTCGACTTCATCGAGCGAAACCGCTGGCCCCAAGGGCTTGACATCGAGCAAATCCCGCAACGCGGTGGGCGGCCGGTTATTCACGGTAGACGCAAACTTTTTGTAGATCTCGTAGTCGCCCTGCTTGATCGCCTGCTGGAGGAAACGCACCATTTCCGGATTGAAGGCGTGGTACTCGCCGTCCCGACGATACTTGTAGTATCCCCCGGCGTCCAGATGAAGGGGATCCTGAACCTGGTAGGCGTTGCGATGCCAACTGAGAACTTCCTCAGCGAGCAGCTCATAGCTCAGGCCACCGATCCGTGACGGCGTGCCGAAGAAACAATCGTCGATCAACTCCTGGGAGATCCCCAATGCCTCGAAGATCTGGGCACCCCGGTAGCTGCCGATGGTCGAAATCCCCATCTTCGACAGGATCTTCAAAACGCCTTGATCGATCGCCTTCTTGAAATGGAGCAGCGCCTGCTCAAAAGTTTCCGAGCCCAGACGAGCGGCCTGTTCCAAGGCTTTAATGGTTTGATAAGCAAGATACGGATACACCGCTGACGCTCCATAGCCCAAAAGACAGGCGACCTGGTGCACCTCATGCACGTCCCCAGCCTCGACGACAAGGGCAGAGCGCATGCGGCAGCCCGAGCGGATCAGATGATGATGCACCGCACCGGTAGCCAGAAGCGAAGGCATCGGAGCAAGATCCGCATTGATCCCACGATCACTCAGAATCAAAATCGTCGCCCCGTCGCGCACGGCCTCAAGGGCCTGCTCACAGATTCGCTTCACTGCAGGACGCAAGGCGTTTGAGCCCTTGGCCACTTCAAACAAGATGTCAATCGTGGCGCATTTAAAATCAGGCTCCTGCAACGATTGAAGAGCTGCAAATTCCCGAGGTAAAAACAACGGACTGCTCCCCAGCAACATACGTTTGGGTGACGGCCCTTCTTCCAGAAGATTCGGTCGAGTTCCCAGCAGCGTGTTGAGGGACATCACGAGTTCTTCCCGAATGGGATCGATCGGTGGATTCGTCACCTGAGCGAAGAGTTGTTTGAAGTAAGTAAACAAAGGCTTCGGCCGACTCGAAAGCACAGACAGCGGCGTATCATCCCCCATCGACCAAATAGGCTCCTTGCCGGTCTTAGCCATAGGCTCGATAACCATCTGGAGATCTTCCTGCGTGTAACCGAATGCGATCTGGTGCCGTGTCAGAGACTCAGGCTCCACGTGAACTTCATCCCACCACCTGTGTGGTCTGCCGAAGGCAGACGGCTGATGGAAATCAGTCTGGCCTTTGGCTGACACACCGCTGGTGGAATCATCAGCGACATTCCCATCCACGATCCGATCCAAGGCAAGCAGGCTTTGCTCGACCCATCGAGCGTAGGGTCTTTCCGTCGCATGTTCCTTTTTAATCTGAGCATTGGTGATCAGACGCTTGCCAAGCGTATCGACCGCCAGCACGTGTCCCGGGCCTAGTCGTCCTTTCTCGATAATCTTTGCAGCAGGCACATCCACCACGCCGACCTCTGATGCCATGATGACGACACGATCATTCGTTACCCAGTATCGAGCCGGACGCAGCCCGTTTCGATCCAGCGCCGCCCCAACGACCTGACCATCCGTGAAGGTCAGCGCCGCAGGCCCATCCCAAGGTTCCATCAACATCGCGTGGTACTGGTAGAAGGCTTTCACCTCGGGGTCCATCTCCGGCATCCCCTGCCAGGCGTCAGGAACCAACATCATCATGGCATGCAAAAGGTCCCGCCCGGACATCACCAAAAACTCCAAGACGTTGTCCAGGCTCATGGAATCGGAGCCACCCGCTTGAACCACCGGCAGAAGCTCCTTCAATTGCCGTCCCCAACGCGTGCAGGAAAGCTCCGGTTCTCGCGCAGCCATCCAGTTACGGTTTCCCTTAAGCGTGTTGATCTCGCCATTGTGCCCGAGAAATCGAAAAGGCTGAGCCAAAAACCAGTTGGGAAACGTATTGGTCGAGTAACGCTGATGAAACACGGCGATGGCTGAGGCAAATGTCGGATCGGATAAATCTAGGTAGAACCGGGACAGCTGGGGAGCGACCAGTAGCCCTTTGTAAACAATCGTTTGAGAGGAAAAGGAAGGAATATAGCATCCGTGGAGTTGCTGCGTTCTCAAGGCCTGCTCGATGCGTCGTCGAGTGAGAAACACCTGCCGCTGCCAATTCTCAAGCAAGATGGAATCCGTTCGCGCCATCAGGACGTGGCGGATCACCGGCAAGGTGTCCGACGCACTCTGGCCAAGAACACTGGGATCGACCGGCACCTCGCGCCAAGTGAGAAAGCGTATCCCGGATTCGCGGATGACTGTCTCCACCACTCGCATGGCCTGCTCTCGGACAGACTCCTGTTGGGCAAGGAAGCATACCCCGATGGCCAGATCCCTGGGATCGAGCGGCTCAAGCCTAAGCTGGGTGAGAACCTTGGCGAAGAAAGCGTGCGGAATCTGCGTCAGAACCCCAGCCCCGTCTCCGGTTTTGGCATCCGCAGAGACGGCTCCCCGATGGGTGACGTTGCACACACATTGAATCGCCCAACGGACGATTTCATGACTAGGAATCCCGTCGATAGAGGCGACAAATCCGGTCCCGCAGGAATCGTGCTCGAAGGCACGACGGTAAAGTCCGAGCGATTTTGGCATCGGATTAGCCCACATGGAAGCTCACCCTCTGGTCCTCATCATTATCTACGTTTGCGTGCGCCTGAGTTTCAAGAAGCCAAGCGATATATTTTACCCATATCATCGAGCAGGCGCATCTGAAATCTCCGTTCCCCGTAGACTCATCTGCGGATTTTTTCATAACAGATACTGCTGCAACAAGCAGGCAAAACCCAGAAACGCGAAGTTGCCGACTACATCCGTGACCGTGGTCAAAATAATACTGGATGACTGCGCGGGGTCCTTGCCCATCGCCTTCATCGCTAGAGGAATAGCGGCTCCGGCAAATCCCGCAGCTAAGAGATTGACGACCATACCCATTCCAATCACCACCCCCAGATAAGGATTTCCCTGCCATATCCAAACCACAAGAGCCGTGACTATGCCAATGACAAATCCGTTCAGCAATCCTACGGAGGTTTCTTTGATCACCATGCGCCACACTTTCTGAGGAGGAATTTCCCGCATCACCATCCCGCGCATCACCACCGCCAGTGACTGTGCGCCTGCATTGCCTCCCTGTCCTGCAACCACAGGCAAGAAAACAGCAAGGATTGTAATGCGCGCGATCAAATTCTGGAAAAGACCGACCACCCCTGCCGCTAGGAAAGCTGTCCCCAGGTTTACGAACAACCAGGGCAGGCGCTTGCGCAAAGAGAAGTTTATCGATGAAAAGACCCGCTCATCCGCCCCGGCCCCGACCATTTTCTGGATGTCCTCGGTCGCTTCCTCCTGTATCTGCTCCAGCAACTGTCCTGTCTTGACCACTCCCAGCAGATGGCAATCCTGGTCCACAACGGGTGCAGCCAGATACCGTTGGACCGAAAGTGCATGAGCCACTTCTTCCCGATCCATCATCGCATCGACCGTGAAAACCTCCTTGCGCATCACGGCCTCCAAAGGAGTGTCTGGTCCTGCCAGCAACAAATCCCGCATGTTCAGGACCCCCACCAGGCGGTTCTGGGTGTCTACTACATAAGTGTAAGTAACCGGGGCATCCCGGCGAACCATCGAGCGAATCATTTGGATTGCTTCCTTGACCTTGACGTCGGTTCGAAAAGCCAGGCACTCGGTCGTCATGATCCGCCCGGCGCTTCCTGGTGGGTATATCAATAATTCGCGAATCCGGTTTCTTAGATTCTCAGAGACATGATCCATGAAACGCTGGCGGGATTCCTCGGAAAGACACATAAAAACCAAAGCCCCTTGCTGCGCATCGATCCGGGCTACGAGATCTGTCAAGCGATCTTCCGTCACGCGCTCCAGCAATGCGGCGGCCACTCTGGCTTGAAGCTGAGTGAATATCTGCGCAGTCAAATTCGTGGGAAGGAATTGCAACACCGCAAGGATTTCATCGGTCTTCATCGTCTCCAACCGGTGGACCGCAGCGGCGGGATCAGCCTCGAAGAACTGCCGGACCAATGTGACCAAGGGAATGCGGCTGGCCATCTACCTCACATTTAGCTCAGATCTGATAGTTTTATAAAACTGACGGAGTGACCAGTAATCATAGGATCCTTTCATCGGATTTTGCAAAACCGCAGTCAAGGGCTCTTGCGCTTATGCGATTTTTGTTCATAGAGCGAGGCATCCGCCTTGGCGATTAGCTCTTCCACCGTAGACACCGGCTGCTGTAAGCTGAACCAATCAACCCCGACACTCAGCGATAGAGAATACGGTTGTCTAGCCTTGGCGTTGTCGTTAGCAAGATGGTTTTGCAAACGTGCGGACAGAACAAGTACGATATCGGTCGGCACTTCAATCGCCAGGATGGCAAACTCATCGCGACCTATCCGAGCGATAATATCCGAGCTGCGGAAACTTTCCTTAAGAACCCGAGCGGTTCGGAGCAATACGGCATCGCCTTGCTGATGCCCAAAAGTATCATTGATCGTTTTCAAACCATCGAGATCGGCGAAAAGAAGCATCAGGCTTCGCTGCGCTCGTTGCGCCAGCTTCAGGTGCTGCTCAGCCAGCGTTAAGAATCCCCGACGGTTATACAGCCCGGTCAGGTCATCGATCACAGACAAGTTCCGCAGGGTCTCCTGCATGCGGTGACGCTCGATAGCGTATCGTACAACCCGTGCGAGCATCTTGCCATCCAGAGATCCCTTCACGAGATAATCTTGGGCCCCCCGGCGAACGGCCTCTAAAGCAGCGGCATCGTCATCGACTCCGGTTAGGACCACAATCGGTACACAAGCGGCGATGGCCGTGAAGGTATCCAAACCGAGACTATCCGGCAAAAACAGATCCAGTTATACCGCATCGACATTTCCTTTCGCAAGACAGGCCAGGCCTTCTTGAAGCGTCTGGGCGTATTCCACTGCAAAGCGCTGCTGCGAACCCTCTGTCAAAAGGGCTACAAACAGACGTGCCTCTGCAGATTCGTCTTCAATTAACAGAACGCGGACAGGTGGGGTAACGATCGGTTCCATTCTTAGTTACTGGGCTTTTGCAAAAATAGCCAACGCGTCGACCGAGTGTTGTGTCATGTTCCAAGAGAAGTAATGAGGATTGTGTCATGTTTCATGAGTCATGTGTCATGAAAAAGCAGAAAATAAACAGGCGTCTCAAGCATGGCCAAAGGGCTCTTTTTGCTTTCCATGACTCATGACTCATGACACATGAAACATGAAACAGTCTTTCATTACACATAAACCATGAAACATGACACAGACGTGAGTAGTGGATATTAAAACCATGATTTACTTTCTTCCTGGCGGTGGGCCATTTGGCCACTAACCGCGATGCATTTTGCAAAAGCCCAGTGAGATAGATTGGTTTTCCGCATTTACTGATTTGCTGTCAAACCATCTGCAGACCGCTCCAACCATGCCTGGACAACGGCAGTGTTCAACTGAATGAAATTGGCTACGAGTTTATTGTATTCCATCACTACATGCAATGCATTGCGGGAATTGCTCCACCACCGGTCTGCCACAAACAAGTCGTAGGGGTTAGGATACACGACCACCTGTGTCGTTCCATCACGAAGAAAATGGCGAAACAACCATCGCGCCCTGCGGGAGGCATACCGCGAGGTGATCACAACTACCCTTCGGGGATTCTTCTGACGACTCATCAGCCATTGCTGTACACGCACAGCTTCATGAATGGTTCCATCAACCGGTTCGGGAAGAAACTCGAACGCTGCCGCAGGAACCCCTGAAGCCTCCAATATCCTTCGGGAAAAAGGAGGCGATGTGGAATCAACCAATCCCAATCGAACCAGTTCTTGCTCGAAGGGACGGGGAGGTTCTGGAACAATCAGTACACGATCGACTCGCCCCAGTCGGTACAGGTCCCGTGCCGCAAGCAACCGTCCTGTTGGATCCCCGGACAGAACGATGGCAACATCGGCATGATCGAAGGGGTCTTCCACAACGAGAAAATTCCCCGCCTCCAGAAAACCCCAACCCGCAAGCGCACACACCCCAAGAAAGGCCACACCCTTAATCAAGATTCCGCCGTCGCGCTTGCTAGAAGACATCGTTTTATTTCTTGAATAACAGCTATGACTAAGAATGCACCGTCGCTAAAGTAAGCGTGAATGAGACGCGATCCGGGACCTTACTGGTTTCGAGACTATGCGCGGACGTGATAGCATCGGTTTCGAACAATCTCTTGATGCGGGTTACGCGGGAGGCGCCAGAAGCCATCACGACGCAATCACACTGGAGAAGAGCCTGGGTGGATCGAAGCTACGCAAAGAACACAATCGCGTGAGGAGTCGTAGAGACTGAAGGAATCGGAATGGGCTTTGCTTAGAGGGGAGTGGAACCTAAGGATCATCCCCCCAACACCTTGTGGGCTTAATCCACTCAAAGCAGATATCATGTATATGTACAATAGACCTGTTGCGTAATTAGTTTTTCAATCACAGCGCTCGACGGAGACTGAGCACGGAAATGTTACTACGCAATAGGTCTAATGTAAATAGACTACTTCTACGGAATGTTTTCAAGGATTTCCCAAGAATGCAAGACCGAGGCGTTCCTCCCTGGGACTACGCAGCGAGAAGGTGGGGCAATCGTTGCACAAACACCGAGCGCGGCAGGACGCTGGTGCAGCCGGCAGCTCGTGCCTGTGCGAACATCTCGGCCTGGACATGCGAGCCATAGCCAATGATCGAAACCGCGGGGCGCTGGACTCGCAGCGTGCGGATCAGCTCCAGCGGATCGGCGTTCGTTAAGTTTAGGTCGACCACAACCACGGCAGGATCTGACCAGGCTTCTCGGGCTTGAGCGAAGGTCTTGGCGATTCGCACCTCGACACCCAGTGACGCCGCCACCCCCTCGATCTTTGCCTGAAATAACAGATCATCCACAACCGCAAGCACGATCATTGGAAATTCCTTGCCCTCTCAACTACGCCAGCCAAACTCACCACAACTCATCGCACCGTCTATCAGGCTGCTGAAAAAGACGCATCTGCTGCGTCGCCAAAGGCGACTCGTAGCTTTCGAACTGTGATGCCGCTTGCGGCAGAGCAACAGGTAGCGGAATCGTCGTCACTGCTTGCATCTGGCCATCTTTCACCGCAACGCGGCCATGGGCTCATTATGTTATAACTGGGCTTTTGCAAAAATAGCCAACGCGTTGACCGAGTGTTGTGTCATGTCCCAAGAGAAGTAATGAGAATTGTGTCATGTTTCATGAGTCATGTGTCATGAAAAAGCAGAAAATAAACAGGCATCTCAAGCACGGCCAAAGTACGCCTTTTGCTTTCCATGACTCATGACACATGAAACATGAAACAGTCTTTGATGACACATAACACATGACTTATGACACAGACGTGAGCGCTGCCACTAATCTCGATGCATTTTGCAAAACCTCAGTTATACGTTGGATGAGAGCTGCGCTGGGGCTTCAATAATCGACAAG
>JAHFGV010000042.1 GCA_023247255.1 Candidatus Omnitrophota bacterium
CCACCAAACGACGGGTGAGGTAGCCGGAGTCTGCCGTTTTGAGCGCTGTATCCGCCAAACCCTTGCGCGCCCCATGGGTGGAGATGAAGTATTCATGCACCGTCAGTCCTTCCCGGAAGTTCGCCGTGATGGGGCTTTCGATGATCTCCCCCGAAGGCTTGGCCATGAGCCCTCGCATCCCGGCCAACTGGCGGACCTGCTGCTCGGAACCCCGCGCCCCGGAATCAGCCATCATAAACAGAGGATTCCACGTATTCAGGGTCTCTATCACTCGGTCGGAGATTTCCTCAGTCGTGCGCATCCAAATATCAATGATCTTATTGTAGCGCTCCCCTTCCGTAATTAATCCCCGACGATACTGGCTCTCTACTTGTTCCACTTCCTTGTTGGACCGGCCCAGGATCCGCTCTTTGTCCGGCGGAACGACTAAATCGGAAATGGAGATCGACATCCCTGCCAGCGTCGCCCATTCAAAACCGAGTGTCTTGAGCGCATCCAAGAGATGAACCGTGCGGCTATGGCCGCACAGGCGATACACCTTGCTGATGAGATTACTCAATCGTCCCTTGTCAATCAGCTCATTGACGAACTGCACTTCAGCCGGCAGCACCAGATTGAACAAAACACGGCCTACCGTTGTTTCATAGAGCTGATCTTTCCACCTGAGTGTAATCTTGGCATGCAAGGCCACCTGCTGATCTTGATAGGCGAAAACCGCCTCCTCTAGATTACTGAAAACAAGCCCCTCGCCTTTCAATCCCTCACCGGATTTAGTCAGGTAGTAACAGCCCAGGATGATATCCTGCGTCGGGGTGACAATGGGTTTTCCACTGGCCGGAGAGAAAAGATTGTTCGACGCCAGCATCAAAAGCCGCGCCTCGAGTTGCGCCTCGATCGATAACGGCACATGCACCGCCATTTGGTCTCCGTCAAAATCAGCGTTGAAGGCAGCACACACCAGCGGATGAATCCGAATCGCCTTGCCTTCGATCAGGATGGGCTGAAACGCCTGAATCCCGAGTCGGTGGAGGGTCGGCGCGCGATTAAGCAGCACCGGGTGATCCTTGATCACCTCATCCAAAATATCCCAGACTTCGCTGTGTTCCTTCTCAACCATCCGTTTGGCCGTCTTGATGGTCTGGGCAAAACCTTGCTCGCGGAACTTTCGAATGATGAACGGCTCAAACAACTCCAAGGCCATCTTCTTGGGTAGCCCGCACTGGTGCAGCTCCAGCTCAGGACCGATCACAATCACGGAACGGCCGGAATAATCCACCCGCTTGCCCAGAAGATTCTGCCGGAATCGACCCTGCTTGCCTTTGAGCATGTCTGCCAGAGATTTAAGCGAACGATTCATCGGTCCCAGAACCGGGCGGCCATGGCGGCCATTGTCGAAAAGCGCATCCACGGCTTCCTGAAGCATGCGCTTTTCATTCCGGATGATGATCTCCGGGGCCTTGAGTTCGATCAGTTTCTTCAAACGGTTGTTTCGATTGATGACCCGGCGATACAGATCGTTAAGGTCTGAAGTCGCAAAGCGTCCACCATCCAGAGGGACCAAAGGACGCAAATCGGGAGGAATGACAGGAATCGCCCTGAAGATCATCCATTCGGGACGGTTGCCGCTTTTTCGAAAAGTCTCGATGATACGTAGATTTCTCGCAACCCGTCGCTGGGCTTGCTCCACTTTCTGATTCTGGAGTTCCTTGTGCTGGGCGCGGGCGATCTGATCCAAATTCAGCTTGCTCAACAAATCGTGAACAGCCTCCGCTCCCATTCTAGCCGTGAAGGTCTTACCGTAGGTCTTCAGCGCTTCCTGGAAACGCTCCTCGGTCAAAATTTCCCGGGCCTTCAGCGGGGTAGAGCCAGGATCGGTCACCACGAAAGCCTCATAGTAAATAATGCGTTCCAAATCCCGCATCGACATATCCAATAAAGCCCCTATACGGGAAGGCACGCTCTTAAAAAACCAGATGTGCGAAACACTGGCGGCGAGTTCGATGTGTCCCATCCGTTCGCGACGGACCTTGGAATGCGTCACCTCCACCCCACAGCGATCACACGTAATCCCCTTGTGCTTAATCTTTTTGTACTTGCCGCAATTGCACTCGAAATCTTTGGTGGGGCCAAAGATCCGCTCGCAGAAAAGACCGTCTTTTTCGGGTTTGAGCGTCCGGTAGTTAATAGTCTCCGGCTTCTTCACCTCGCCCCGGGACCAATTCCGGATGACCTCGGCAGAAGCGATCTGGATCGTAATCGCGTCAAATATATTCACTTCATTGGCAACAGACATCAGTGCTTCACCTTGTGAGTACCGGAACGTTTTGCCTTGCCCCCATTGGAAGCGGAAGCGCTCACCGGTATCATCGAGTGCTCCATCTCCCGCTTGACGAGCTTATCAAACAATTCTTCTCCACTTACCGGACGCTCCTTGCGTTCCAATCGAACATCCAACCCCAGACCTTGAAGTTCTTTCACCAGAACATTGAAAGACTCAGGCACGGATGGCTGCAACACATGCTCCCCTTTGACAATCGACTCGTAGACCCGTGTTCGCCCGACGACGTCATCGCTTTTGACGGTGAGCAGCTCCTGCAACGTATAGGCGGCGCCATAGGCTTCCAAAGCCCACACCTCCATCTCACCGAACCGCTGTCCTCCAAACTGCGCCTTGCCTCCCAAGGGCTGTTGGGTCACCAGTGAGTAAGGACCAATGGATCGGGCATGGATTTTATCATCCACCAAGTGCACCAGTTTGATCATATGCAAATAGCCCACCACCGTTTCCTGGTCAAAGGACTCACCGCTGTAGCCGTCCCGAAGACGCACCTTGCCCTGAATGGGTAGCTTTGCCGCTTTCAATTGATTGTGCACTTCTTCCTCGGTGGCACCATTAAAAACAGGAGTAACCATGCGACATCCCAACACCCGCGCAGCCCATCCGAGATGCGTCTCAAGAATCTGCCCCACGTTCATCCGTGACGGAACCCCCAGCGGATTGAGAACCACCTCCACCGGTGTGCCATCAAGCATGAAAGGCATGTCTTCCTCAGGAAGAATCTTGGCAATGACTCCCTTGTTGCCGTGGCGACCCGCCATCTTATCCCCGACCTGAACCTTGCGCTTGGAGGCAATCTGGACCACTACCCGCTTGAGCACACCCGGGGGCAATTCATCTCCCCGTTTGACTTTATCGATTTCGTATTCTTCTTCCGCTCGAAGCTCGCGGATGGATTCATCGAAGAATTCAGCGACGCGACGAATCTCTGCATCCAAACCGGGTTCGTCTTGGAATCGAAGACCTACCAGGTCACACCGACTCAGCAGCTTCAAATCGGAAGCCCGCATGGTATGCCCGGATTCCACTACCGTCTGGCCCGAATCAACATCCGTAAGCGCTGCGGCAAGCTTTTTACCTTCCATCAGCTTCATCAGCCTTTCCAGACGTTCCTGCGTGAGGTTGACAATCTGCTGGCGGTAATTGGAGCGGATCTCCTCCATGTGCTCCGATTCTTCTTGCTGATCTTCTTTCGTCTTTGCCTTAGTCCCCTTGCGGGTCAGCACCTTCACGTCCACCACAATCCCTTCCACACCCGCAGGCACACGCAGACTGGTATCGCGTACATCCTCAGCCTTCTCTCCGAAAATGGCACGCAACAGTTTCTCCTCGGGTGTTAGCTCCGTCTCGCTCTTGGGCGTTACTTTTCCAACGAGGATGTCACGGGGGTTTACTTCCGCGCCGACGCGGATAATACCCTGCTCATCGAGATCCGTCAGGGCCTCTTCACCGACGTTGGGAATATCTCGCGTAATCTCTTCATTGCCCAGTCGGGTTTCGCGGGCCTCTATCTCGAACTCCTCGATATGGATGGAAGTGAAGGTGTCTTCCTTAACCAACCGTTCGCTGATCAAAATGGCATCCTCGAAGTTGTAACCGCGCCAAGGCATGAACGCCACAAGCACATCGGCCCCGAGAGCCAACTCCCCTTGATCGGTTGAAGCCCCGTCAGCGATAACCTGGCCAACCTTAACCTTTTGGCCGACGGCAACGACGGGACGCTGATTGATGCAGGTGTTGGCATTGGATCGTTGAAACTTTTTAATCTCATAGGTATGCCGGCCGATCACGATTCGCTGGCCATCCGCATAGGTGACCGTATCATCTTCTTTCGCAACGACACAAGCCCCTGAATCCGCCGCCACACGATTTTCCATTCCGGTACCTACAACCGAGGCTTTCGTCCGCAAAAGAGGAACCGCCTGGCGCTGCATGTTGGAACCCATCAAGGCACGGTTGGCATCATCGTGTTCGAGAAAGGGAATCAGGCTGGCAGCCACACTCACCATCTGGTTGGGGGAAACATCCATGTATTGCACTTGAGAAGGAGGGATCTTCATGATATTGCCGCGATGACGACAACTGACAAACTCTTCGGAGAATCGATTGGCTTTGGTCAGAGGGCTGCTTGCCTGTGCGATGGTAAAACGCGTCTCGGCATCGGCGGTGAGATAATCAAACTGATCCGTCACCACCCCATCCACCACTCGTCGGTAAGGGGTTTCGATAAACCCGTACTCATTGATACGGGCATAGACGGTCAAGCTGGAAATCAATCCGATGTTGGGCCCTTCAGGGGTTTCGATCGGACAGATCCGTCCGTAGTGAGAAGGATGAACGTCACGCACCTCGAAGCCCGCCCGTTCGCGCGAGAGCCCGCCCGGGCCAAGGGCGGAAAGGCGGCGCTTATGCGTCAGTTCCGCGAGAGGGTTGGTCTGATCCATAAACTGTGAAAGCTGGGAACGCGCGAAGAAATCCCGCACTACAGAAGAAACCAACTTAAAGTTAACAAGCGCATGGGGCATTACCTTGTCCAGATCATAAATCGCCATGCGCTCGCGTACGGTCCGTTCCAGGCGTTCCAGACCGATACGAAACTGATGGTAGACTAACTCTCCTACGGATCGCACCCGGCGGTTGCCCAGATGGTCAATATCATCCACCTCCCCTTCTCCCTGACGCAAACCAAGAAGGTATTGAATGACTTGTACCACCGTCTGTCCGCTCAGCAAACGCAGGTCCAAGGCCTCTGCCATGCTCAGCTTGCGGTTGAGCACGAATCTTCCCACGCGCCCTAGGTCATATCGGCGAGGATCGAGGAACAAACGCTGAATTAGGGTTTCTGCAGACGGCAGATTGACTAAATCCCCCGGCCGCAATCGGCGAAAGATTTCAAGAAGCGCTTCCTCACGAGTGGTCGTGTGGTCGCGCTCCAACGACTTCAAGATCTCAGCGGGAACATTGCTCAGTAATTTCAGCTCGCGCTTGCCGCTTTGCCATATCGTATCCAACCATTCCTCGGTAATCTTCGTCCCTGCCCGGAGGATGATCTGTCCCGTCGCCCCATCCACAATCCGCTCGCCCAGGAAGCTTCCCACCAGCGGATTCAAATCACCCGAACTGCTGAAATGGACCGTCTCTGTCTTGCCAAAAGCGCCGAGGATCTCTTCATCCGTCGAGAAACCCAAAGCCCTCAGAAGGATGGTGCCTGTCATCTTGCGTCGGCGATCAATGGAAACGTGGAGCACATCAGTCATATCGAATTCCAGCTCCACCCATGCCCCCCGGTAGGGAATGATACGGGCAGAGAAAAGCTTTTTACCCGTCGTATGCACTGTCACTTCAAAGGTTACGCCCGGAGAACGATGGAGCTGACTGACCACCACTCGCTCATCCCCATTGATAATGAAAGTGCCCACCTCCGTCATAAGCGGAACTTCGCCAAAATAAATCTCCTGCTCCTTGGCTTCTTTAGGACCCACCAGACGCAGTTTCACTTTAAGAGGAGCGGCGTAGGTCAGCCCGCTGCGCAGACACTCGGTTACCGAATACTTGGGCTTGCCCAGGGTATAGTGAATGTAGTCCAGGCGGTAGGTGCGCTCCGGACCTTCGATAGGAAAGGTCTCCAGAAAGGCAGCCTGCAAACCCGAATTCTGACGTTTATGTCGCGGCGTTGCCAGTTGCAAAAATTCTTCATAGGACCGTTTCTGAACTTCGACCAAATCGGGAGGAGCAAGCACATCTGGTAATTTGGCAAAGCTCATACGCTTTTCCATTATCCCCACCTCAAGAGGTCATTCAAAATCGAGTTCTCATTCGGATCGTGGATTGCGAATTGCGGATTGATCTGGATGAAGCCCGCAATCCGAAATCAGCCATCCGGAATTCACAATGCCCTGTTTTGCTTATTTCACTTAAGCTCAACGGTCGCTCCTACTGCTTCCAATTTCTTTTTGATCTCTTCGGCTTCTTCTTTCTTAGCGCCGGTTTTGACGGGCTTGGGCGCTGATTCCACGAGTTCCTTAGCCTCTTTCAGCCCCAGGGAGGTGATGCCCCGAATCTCTTTGATAACCTGAATCTTGTTGGCCCCTGCACTGGCAAGGATGATGTCAAAAATATCCTGTTGCTCTGCAGCGGCCGCTGCTTGCGGTGCGGCTGTTGAGGCAGGCCCAGCCATCGCTACAGGCGTTGCGGAAATCCCAAACTGCTCGCGCATCGCCTGGGCATAGCTTGCCAGCTCAAGCGCCGTCATGTCGGTCGTCAATTTCAGGGCTTCTTCCACACGCTTGGTGAGCTGCTCAGTCATGATTCCTCCTGTTGTGTCTGGTCAAACGCCTGCGCTGATGTTGGAGCCTTAAGGACTCACCTTCGGCGCAACGGTACAATCGCTCCATCATTACTTATCCTCATCTTTTTTTGGCTTCTTTGTCGCAGCCTGTTCAATCACCCCGACCACATCCCCAATGAGACGTTCCAGTGTAAAGATAACGCCAGCCAACGGCGATTCGATAGTCGCCAACACCTGCGTCAGCAAAATCACTCGGGCCGGTAAATGGGCCAAGTACTCGACCTTTTGACGATCCAGAAGTTGGCCTTCAATGACCGCTCCGCGGATGGCCAATTGTTCTTCATGAGTCTTTCGGAATTCCACCAGTCGCTTGGCCGTTAAGACCACGTCATCTCCTGAAAACACAAAGCCAATCGGCCCTTCGAGCAGATCCCCGGTGCCAGCAACAGCAAGCGAGGATAAAACTCGCAGTCCCAACGTGCGTTGGACACGGATGAGCTGGGAGTGCGACTCGTTGAGGTTGCGACGCAGAAGATCGGTCTCGGGTGCCGACAGGCTACTCACCGCTGTAATGAAGACGTTGGGCCGCTTGGATAACAGCGCTGAAAGCTCCCGAACAATCTCAGATTTGACCGTCTGACCAACCGTTGCCATTATTTTTCACAGCTCTTCTACAGCTTGGTCTTCTAAACCCTCGACGGATAGTGGGATCCCTGGACTCATAGTGCTGGAAATCACCATCCGTCGAATCATTCGCCCTTTTAAAGAACCCGGGCGCGCGCGGACAATCGCTTCCATCGCCACGTGAGTATTCTCAACCAGCCGCTGCGAGTCAAAGGAGCGTTTACCAATAACCAGATGGATATTCGCCAACTTGTCCATCTTGAACTCAACTTTTCCCTGCTTGACCTCTTGAATAGCCTTAGCTACGTCTTCTGTCACCGTACCGGCCTTCGGGTTAGGCATCAATCCTCGAGGCCCCAGGATTTTACCCAGACGGGAGACATCCCGCATCATCGCCGGTGTAGCAATGGCCACGTCAAAATCCAACCAACCATTTTGCACCTTCTCGATAAAATCCGCAGCCCCTGCATAATCGGCCCCTGCAGCTTTTGCTTGCATCTCGGCTTCCCCTTTGCAAAACACCAGAACCTTGCGGGTCTTTCCTATTCCATGAGGAAGCACGACAGTGCCTCGCACCACTTGATCGGTTTTCTTGGAATCGATGTTCAAGGAAACCGAAAGCTGTACCGTCTCATCAAACTTAGCCGCAGGCATGTCCTTCAGAAGCGATACGGCCTGATCGAGCGGATAGCGTTCGGTGCGATTCCTACGACCTACTGCTTGTTGAAAGCGTCGACTCATCTTTACCAGGTTTTTACCAGGACAGAGATAATGGCATTTTCGATTGTAGATTTTTGATTGTCGGCTGAGACAACTTCAGACAACATCGATTCCCATGCTACGGGCAGTTCCAGAAACCATGCGAACGGCACCTTCGATGTCATGGCTGTTCAAGTCTTGCACCTTCTGCTTAGCAATCTCCAGCACCTGAGCCCGCGTCACCTGCCCGGCTTTCTCCCGAGGGGTGTTGGAGGAAGCCTTCGCAATCCCACAGGCCTGCTTGAGCAATATCGAAACAGGAGGACTCTTGACAATGAAGGTGAAGCTCCGATCTTCATACACGGTAATCAAAGCAGGCAACACAAGCCCTTCTTTTCCCTTGGTTTGTTCGTTGAACTTCTTGCAGAACTCCATGATATTGACGCCGTGTTGCCCCAGCGCAGGACCCACAGGAGGAGCCGGATTAGCTGCTCCTGCTGGACAGTAGAGTTTAATCACCGCTTTGAGCTTCTTAACCGCCATGGTCTTTAAGACCTCCAAAATCCAACGTCGGGGATCTCGGATTTCGAATTGAAAGCATCATCAATCCGCAATCCGCAATGCAAATGATTCTGACGCAACAGATCCAGCACCCTTACAAACGCTCCACCTGCCAGAATTCTCGCTCTACAGGGGTCTGACGACCGAAGATGGATACCAATACCTTTAACTTGCCTCGAGCCACGTTCACTTCATCAATCACCCCGCTGAAATTAGTAAATGGCCCTTCTATCACACGGACCCCTTCACCTTTTTGAAACAAGACACGGGGAGTGGGCTTTTCCTTGCGTGCTTCGGTTTGTCGTAGAATCTCCGCCACCTCTTCATCAGAAAGAGGGATGGGACGACGGCCAGCCCCAATGAATCCTGTCACCCCAGGAGTGGTTCGTACCAAATGCCAACTTTCGTCACTGAGCTCCATTTCAATGAGCAAGTAGCCAGGAAAGAATTTGCGTTCAGATATCCGCTTCTTCCCAGAACGGATTTCAGCCACACGCTCTGTAGGCACCACCACCTGAGCCAGTTGTCCCGAGGCGACTAAGCCTTGCTGCATCTTCAGCTCTAGGGAGTTTTTGACCTTGAGCTCTTGGCCTGTCTGCGTGTGGATCACATACCAATGTTTTATGGCAGTAGACTGATCACCGGGATTCAAAGTAAGCCTCTCTGGTGATCTCGCAAAGCGAAGAGGTTGCGGGTAATGTCAAAACTCATCTTAAGAGAAAATGGGCAACGCTCGATAATACGACATTACAGACGCTGATGAAACTAGCCATAAGCACAACACCTATGAAAACGACGAGCAACGAACCAACCAGTTCGGTACGATTGGGCCAGGCAACAGACTTGAGTTCTTCCTGAACCCCTACCAAGAATTGAGTGGCGCCAGAAAAAGGATTAGTCATCTTATTATGATCGGAAACTTTCGATCGTCGATTCTGGATTGTCGATTGAAAGACCCCGGTTCACCCCTTCAATCGTCAATCGACAATTCCTCCGCCTCTCTTGATTGATTGAAAACGCGGCTCCCTTCGAATCCCTCAAGACGCCAAAATCAGGCCAGGAGGGATTCGGCGCCCTTCGCTCGCCTCTGGCTCGCTGCGGGTCGGCCACCCGCCGCTCCCATGGAATGTTGGCCCTCCTGTCCGTCGGGCCAACGTTAATAAGTGTCGCGGCTCCCTTCGAATCCCTCAAGACGCCAAAATCAGGCCAGGAGGGATTCGAACCCCCAACCCGCGGTTTTGGAGACCGCTGCTCTACCGTTGGAGCTACTGGCCTATTGGCCATTTCTGTTTCCAAAGCGTTCACTTGGTTTCTTTGTGTGGAGTATGCTTGCGACACCAGCGGCAATAACGCTGCCGCTCAAGACGATCGGGAATGTTTTTCTTGTTCTTGCTCGTGTGGTAGTTGCGGCGTTGACATGCGGTACAAGCCAACGTAATCGCTTCTTGCGGCATTCGGTCCTAAGGATGTGTGTATCGGTTGCGTAAGCTGTGGCGTAAAATATCGGAGGAAATACAGGCACACACAGAGGATGCTCACTTGAGCCGGTGTGTGAGATGCTTACTCACTGACCCGAATGTAGAGCTCTCGGGAAAGCCTGAATGTCCAGATATAAAATCATAAAACCCGCAACTTTTTAGTGCGGGGTCACTTGACAACTTCCGTAATCACTCCTGCTCCCACCGTCTTGCCTCCCTCTCGGATAGCGAAGCGCTGTTCTGTTTCCATCGCCACCGGCTGGATCAGTTCCACAGTAACCGCAATGTTGTCTCCCGGCATAACCATTTCCGTGCCTTCCGGAAGAGTCACATCCCCTGTCACATCGGTGGTTCGAAAATAGAACTGCGGCCTGTAACCTTTGAAAAAGGGCGTGTGGCGTCCCCCTTCTTCTTTTGTCAAACAATAGACGGAGGCTTTGAATTGAGTGTGCGGCGTGATGGACCCAGGAGCAGCCAGCACCATGCCACGCTCCAGATCATCCTTCTCGACCCCCCGCAGCAGCACTCCAATGTTGTCTCCCGCCACCCCTTCATCGAGTAATTTACGGAACATTTCAATACCCGTCACAACGGCCTTGCGCGTTGGTTTTAACCCCACGATATCCACTTCTGCTCCAACGGCAACCTTGCCACGCTCCACACGCCCGGTTCCCACGGTTCCTCGACCGGTGATCGAAAAAACGTCTTCGATAGACATCAGAAACGGCTTGTCAGTGACTCGAGTCGGGGTTGGAATAAAAGTGTCCACCGCCTCCATCAATTTCAGAATGGCTTGCTCGCCAATCTCTCCTTTGTCGCCTTGGGTAGCTAGAAGAGCACTCCCCCGAATGATCGGTGTTTTGTCACCGGGAAAGCCATATTTCGTCAACAGCTCGCGGACTTCCAATTCGACAAGATCCAGCAACTCCGGATCCTCTACTGCATCGACCTTGTTCAAAAATACCACGATGGTGGGCAAACCTACCTGTCGACCTAAGAGGATATGCTCCCGTGTCTGGGGCATCGGCCCATCCACAGCACTGACGACTAGAATTCCCCCATCCATCTGGGCCGCTCCGGTAATCATGTTTTTGATATAGTCGGCATGACCGGGACAGTCCACATGCGCATAGTGCCGCTTCTCAGTCTCATATTCCGCGTGATGGACGTTGATCGTAACCCCTCTTTCCCTCTCTTCGGGAGCGTTGTCGATCTCTTCGTAGGTACGTTTCTGCGCCAATCCTTTTGCCGAAAGTACCGTTGTGATGGCGCTTGTGAGCGTCGTCTTGCCATGATCCACGTGCCCGATGGTTCCGATGTTCACGTGCGGCTTGGTCCGCTCAAATTTCGCTTTTGCCATCCGTGTTCTCCTTTCCTCTTAAACAACAGCCTAACGGTTGTCGTTCCCCCAACGTCAACTTTTCTCTGATTCCTCTTGCTGGTTGATGGGCGCTTCTACAAAATCACTCCTCTCAATTACATCCTGCTTTTGGAATCTTCGATTCTCGATTGAAAAACCTTATGTTCAATCAAAAAGCGACAATCGTCAATCTCCTTGGCCCTCTTGATTGATCGAAGGCGCGGCTCCCTTCAATTCCCATCTCACGAATACTAAGCTGGAGACGGGAATTGGCGCCCTTCGCTCGCCTTTGGCTCGCTGCGGGTCGGCCACCCGCCGCTCCCATGGAATGTTGGCCCTCCTGTCCATCGGGCCAACGTTAATAAGTGTCGCGGCTCCCTTCAATTCCCATCTCACGAATACTAAGCTGGAGACGGGAATTGAACCCGTGACCTCGTGCTTACCATGCACGTGCTCTGCCGACTGAGCTACTCCAGCACACGTCAGTTCCAACATTCAAACCTAGGTGCCGATGAAAAGCCCAGTGATCCGTTCAGAAATCATTAGCAGGCTTCTGAAAAAGGCGCATCTGTTGCGTTGCCTGCCTTACGGCTTCGTCCCGCCCTTTTGTAAAAAGGACGGGGCTTCGTCAGCGTACTTTCTAGTACGCGCCTCCTCAGCCGAATCGAGCTGCGCCTTGCATCTCGCACCTTTTTGAGCAACCTGTGAGTGATCGAGTGATCCGGATTGATTGAGGAAAGATACTACTCAACGGCATGAGCACATCGCTGGGAGAAAAATCGTAAAGAACTGTGCCAAAAACCGAACGGAAGGAATTGTTCCCATACTGTAAACAGTCAGTTCCCCATTAAGAAGTTAAGCAGAACCTTTGAGCGGGGGAGCCCCACGGTATGAGCCTGTGGCACTGATAACTTCTCCCCTGCCAAGGAATCATGAAACTGCCTGGGAATTTTCTATTGTCGATTTTGGATTTTCGATTGGAAGCCCGTTGTTCAATCGAAAATCGACAATCGTCAATCGACAATTTCCTCGGCTCTCTTGAATCGTTCAAGCAAACCAACTGGGCCAATGCCTTCGGCCGTGGCCCGATGGCGGGGTAAAACGAAAACACACGACACCTCTCTCCTGACGGCTATCACAGATTCCACCAGAATCCAACCCTAGCGCTATCTTAAAGTTAAAGAATCTATTATTATTCCCAATGAGGAAAATTTGTCAAGCATTATTTACAATCCGAAATCCACAATCTGAAATGATAGACACGCCTCGTGCCCCTTGCCCCATACTCATGCTTTCAGTTTTGTTCACTGATCTCTCACTCAGGACATTAGTCAAAAACACCTTGACTTGCTTTCACCCAGCGGGAAGGAGAAAAGGCCTGCTCATAGGCTCGCTCGAGCGGTGTTCCCTCGGAGATGTCCTTGAAGAAGCTTTTGAGACGCCCGATGCCATAGCGAGCCATCAACGTTTGGACGACGAATCGAGATTCGATGTAAGCCCGCGCAATGTCCTGCGTGCTGGAGGGCCGCTGGAAATGACTATCCAACCACGAAAGAGGAATCCACGATTGTCTGGAGGTAACCGCTCGCTTGAGGTCTCGGATTTTTTCAGATGTCTCAGGGTCCCGTTCATGCAGTTGGGCGAAACCCTCATGAAGCCAGATGGGAAGGTTGTTGGGATACAACTGATGGAGAAAAGCGTGTGTCAGTTCGTGAACAACCAAATCCTGCAGGTAGGTCTGATCCAAATCCTGAATACGCAGACGTATGCGACCGTCATAAAACCCTATCGCCCAGTCACGTTGGTAGTAGGTACGTCGGAGATCCTCATCGGTATATACAATGACGGTGATGCGTGAAGGGTGGGTTGCCATTTCATCGGAGAGCTTGTGATAGGCATCTTCCAAAATTGGCTCTAGTTTGCCCACCCGAGCGTCACTGGATTGCTGATAGCGGATGTCAAAATGCTCGGATTGTCTTGTCAAAAATCCATGTTCGATCTGTTGATCCTGCCTGGCCTGAGCGATCCGGCTAGTCAAGGACTGTTTGACTAAACCCGGTATGTGGGGATAGGCTTTTTTCCATGCTTCGATGGCGCCTGCCATGTCACTACGATTGAAGTACAACAAATCGCCCAGGTGAATCAAGGCTATACCGTTCGTTGAATCCAGCTCATGCGCTTCCTGAAGGGTCGTTATCGCCAAATCGATTTTCTGTTGCCGTTGCAACTGCCCTGCCCAATCAGTCAGAACGAGGGAAAGATTTTTCCGAACCGTGGTATCCTTGGGATATAAGGTTATCGCCCGTCGCAAAAACGCAATCCCTCGCTCCCATCGACCCGCCTGCACCTGGGTGATCCCCGAATTGTTCAGTTCTGTAGCGTTTAGGGTCGTCGGGATCGGGTCGGCTGGATTTGTTTCTTCGGCAACTACGACTTGTGAAGCGACAACACAAACGAGAAACCAAACAAAACCCCCCGTCCATCGAATCATGGCAAGGCTTAAGGTTGAGAAGAACTCTGTGGAGTCAGTGGAAGGGTAAAACTGAAACGCGTGCTTTGATTCAGTTCACTTTCCGCCCAGATACGTCCGTGATGGAGTTCAACAATCTCCTTAGCAATCGCCAAGCCCAATCCGGTTCCGCTGATATCGCTTGCCGTTCGCTCCCCGAGTTGCTGGAACTTGTGAAACAATTTCGGCAGATCTTCCTTGGCGATCCCGATTCCGTTATCGATCACGCTGACGACTATCAGCTGACGCTCAGAATCGTGCTTGGCTTCGACAATGACCTTGCCTTGCTTAGGAGTAAATTTGACGGCATTTCCAATCAGATTGGTCAACACCTGCGTAATGCGATCCTGATCGAACGTCACAAGCGGCAGATCTGCGGGCAGCCGTTTGTTTAAGGTGAGGGCCTTCGACTGAGCCCATGGCTCCAGAGAGTCGCAAACCGTTTGAACCACTTGCTGAATCGAGCCCAGCTCAGGACGCAGTTCCATCTTACCCACTTCGAGTTTTGAAAGGTCCAAGAGGTCATCAATCAGGGTGTTCAGACGATTGAGGTTACGCTGGAGAACGTCGGTGAATTTCTGCTGCTCGGTAGAAAGAGACCCGACCACTTGGTCAACGAGAATGGATAAAGCATGCCGCATGGCAATGATCGGGGTGCGTAGCTCATGGCTGACTTTTGAAACAAATTCCGACTTAAGCTCCTCTAATTCCCTCTGTTTCGTCACATCGCTCAGCACCGACACCATACCGATAGCCGTTCCATCCTCGTCACTCACGACAGCGTTGCTGGCTCGCAAGATGCGTTTGGTCCGATCCTGAGTCGTGTTGACCACGATTTCCCGATCATCGCCGCTTGAACTCTTAACCAGAGCGATGAGTTGATCCTCCTTCAAATGTTCCATCAACGGCTTACCCATGCGATCCGCTTCCTTCACCGCCAGCAGCTTTGCCGCCGCTGGATTCATCATGACCACTTCGCCTTTGTTGTTCACCACCACCAACCCCTCAGCGATGCTTTCGAGCACCGCTACAGCCTGTTTCTTCTCGAGCAAGGTTTCCCGGTATTTATGTTGGAGAACCGTCTCTGTCCGACGTTGCTGTTCGAACAGTTGATTATACTGCTCGTCCAACCGATTCTTAGCTGTGTCCATCTGTTCCTGAAGCGTTTGGGAAACAATGTCGGAAACCGTTCGTGCGATCCGTTGAGACTGCTGGGGGGAAACAGGCAGACCCTTCAACTGGTCTAGAATCACAGGTAGCACAATCGCCTTGGAATCGGCCTCTGAACCGGATGGCTTACGGGCTCGGGCGCTTGTGTCTTGCTTGAATCGGCTTTGGCTGCTTCGTTGAGAAAGATGATAAAGCAACAAACCGATTAAAAGGGCGCCGAATATCGTCACCACTATGATCAACAACCGAGTCGCTTCTTGAGAATCATAAGCGCCAACGGCTTGGAAAACCCCGGAATGAGGCGACGCCCATCCCTTTTGTGCCTGTAACAATATCAGAATACTCAATCGTTTCCACGCCTTAGTCATTCCGCTTCACCATTAGCAGGCTGCTGAAAAAGCCCCGCAGCGCTCAAGGCTCGAGGGAAGATCAGGTTTCTCGACGATGAGCGAATCGTTCCCTGGAGCTTCCAGCCTTGAGCCTCGAGCCAATTGTGGGTTTTTCAGCATCCTGTTAGGACGGTATCTCCACCCTGCCATTGCGCCCTCAACCCTCGACGATTGCATCACGATATTGTCGATTTTCAATTGAACAGCGGTTTTCAATCGACAATCCAAAATCGACAATCGAAAATTCCAAGGTGTGGGAGTGCCGGTGCTTCAGCGAGCGGGTGGGCAGGATGTCGCCCCCATCGGGGCGGCCTTGCCGGTGCCACAAGCCTGTCCCGTGGGGCTCCACAAACGTTGCCTGAGGCATCCGTGCCCACGCCATTACTCACCCA
>JAHFGV010000009.1 GCA_023247255.1 Candidatus Omnitrophota bacterium
CTTGGCGCTAGACCTTGACTACGTTTGAGGCTTGCGGCCCCTTTGGACCTTGGGTGATTTCAAACTCCACCGTTTGGCCTTCTTTCAGGGATTTGAAGCCATCACCGGTGATCGCGGAGTAGTGGATGAACACATCCTTCGACCCATCCTCAGGGGTGACGAACCCATACCCCTTCTGGTCGCTAAACCACTTTACGGTTCCTCGTGCCATTACTGCTACACCTCCCCTCTACTGCTTTTGTTGCTTTTGTGCGCTTCTCTCTTCCGTCCACATGGGGAGGGAGTCGCGCACTCCTACTGTGAAACCTGTGAAACAAAAAAACCGCTCAGCAGGCCTCTTTATCCTCATGAGAACAGATATGAGGACCAAGCCCTGCTTTGCGGCTTATCACAACACCTGTTGCAAATAGGAGTTAGCGTTAAGTGCACTGCCGAAGCAGTGGGTCTGACGAAGTGCTTAATTTAACTCGTTCCTCTTACGCGTTGCAACGGCTAACCGCCAGGTCCCAAGTTTGCAACGCTCAAAGCACGGACACGTTTGCTTGCATCTCCCAGTAACCTTGGAAATCCTCAAACGCATCACATGCTATCTCTCAATCTGTGAAAAAGTATACCCAAAATCAGTAAAAGCTGTCAACAAAAATATCGGTGGGATGATACAATCATTTATCAGGTGGAGAAAAAGGGGGAAACCGATGCGTTACACAGCATGGCTGAGAGGGGTGTTTGGAGTCTGTTTAGCTTTTGAGTCGTGCGTAGGAACTTTGAGTGGCCTCGAAAGCGGATGGTGTGACCAGACGCGGACGGCCCAAGTAGCCGGTTCGTTTTATCCGGCCCAGCGGAGGCAGCTTTTGGAAACGGTACAAGGGCTGCTCGATATCCAGAAAGATCCAGCCCTTTCTGAAAAACCCCGTGTGCTGATTCTGCCTCATGCAGGCTATCCTTATTCAGGTGCTGTGGCCGCTTCTGGATTACACCAGATTCAAGGCCGGTCTTATGACGGGGTAGTCGTCGTTGGGTTTACCCATCACATCTCCTTCAGCGGAAGCTCCGTAGACCATGTGGATGCGTATGAAACACCGCTGGGTAGGATTCCTGTGGATAAGGAAGCTGTCTCATTCTTAGAGGCCCAGAATCCTAGCATTCGGTATCAGGAATCAGTCCATAGCTCAGGAGAACACTCGCTGGAGGTTTTATTACCCTATTTTCAAGTGGCTCTGGGAGAGTTTCGATTGGTTCCTGTGCTTATGGGAAGTAGCGATTGGCAGGATGCTTCCGCATTGGCTGAGGCCCTGGCGCGTCTTGCCCAGCGTGGAGATTACCTGTTCGTCTTCAGCACCGATTTGTCCCATTACCATGAGGATTCGCAGGCGCGTGAGATCGATCAGCGGACGGTCGATGCCATTCTTTCTGAGACTTCTCAAGCACTCCACCGGCTCTTTGAACAAGGACGGCTTGAGGCTTGTGGCCGTGGACCGATTCTCACGAGTCTGCTCTTTGCGGAACATTTAGGCTACCTCAAGCGGCAACTGCTGCGCTACGCTAACTCCGCAGATGCTACCCAAGACCGCTCGCGGGTGGTCGGCTACGCGGCGATTGCCATGATTTCACATCCCACACCCCGCTCTGTGTGGCTTTCGAATGAGGCAGGGATGGTTTTGGTTCGGGAGGCCCGGCAGATTTTGGAACGTTCTTTGGGATCGCACAATCCGCCAGCGTCTGTATCGGTGAATAATCCCGCCATCGGGCCACAGCCTTCGGCTGTTGGCCCAGTTGGTTTGCTTAAGCGAACGGATGGGTGGGATGTCGCTCCACTCGAAGCGGACCTGCCGGTGCCACAGGTTCATCCTGTGGGGCTCCACACTGAGACTGGTCAGGAACAGTGGGGACTTCACTATCCGGAGTTGGCCCAAGCCCATGGGATGTTCGTGACTTTGAGACGTGAGGGAAAGCTTAGAGGTTGCATCGGTCGGATTGAGACACAGGAACCTTTGGCCAGTATTCTTTCTAAGGTGGTGCTTGAGGCTGCCCTTGAAGACCCGCGCTTTGCTCCTGTCCAGGCGGATGAGTTGGAAACCCTTCACATCGAAGTCTCAGTTCTGACTCCGCCACAGCCTCTAGCCAGGCTTGAAGATTTGGTAGCAGGGCGGGATGGAGTGATTTTGGAGTATGCCGGACGGCGTGGCGTCTTTCTTCCTCAAGTATGGCAGGAGACTGCCTGGACACGAGTCGAATTTTTGGAAGAGCTCGCCAGCCAGAAAGCTGGGCTTAAACCGGACGCTTGGAAGGATGCCCGGTTGTTTGTGTTCCAGGATCAGGTCTTTGCAGAACCGCTTTCAGAGTCCTCAGAAGCAGAAGCACTCGATCTAGAGCTCCCCGCGTCTGTTTCCGGAAGCGCGCACTGATTGGTCTGACAGGTTGGATTGTGAAACAGTCGGTAACGACGCCTGGCTATCCAACGATAGATATGCCTTCCTATCCAGCCGCTTGCGGGAAGATACACGACTGGAAGCAGAACTCGCAACAAAGGTAGGTGCAGGCACAGCCTCCGAAAAGCCGCAAATCCACCGGACAGTTGACCATTCGGTTCAATCAACACCATCTCTCGGCGGCAGCGTTCTGGGGTCAGGGAGGGATGGATTTTGGAAAGCTCCGCCTGCTGATTGAAGTCCACGGTTTCCACCCACCCAAACAAATCCAGCACCTGCAGTCTTCGGACGCTCTCCACGCAAAACCCGCATCGTCCATCGTATAACAACCGTCCATGAGGCCGAAGAGCCATTTGCCTGCGTTTGGCTTCAATCCACGCTACCAGACGTTCCGGTTCGATGAACAGAAGCATCATCGGTGGGAACAAAAAAAGGAAGATGGTCGGCACATGAAGGGTCAGCCATAACATGATCTGGAAGAGGATTCCAAGCCCAATTCCGAAGAGTCGGGTGCGTTGCACAAACCACAATATCGGTATCGTCATTTCAAATGCTAGCAGGGTGATTCCTAGTCCATAGCACAATCCAGGATGCTCACCGAGCCACGCGCGTAAGGGAAAATCCCGCACCACCCCGATTGCAGGATAATGAATCAAGGTGTAGTAAGGATTCCCCGTCAACCAGTTACCCCCACCGGTTATTTTGCTGAGTGCGGTATACACGAAGGTCCAAGCCAATTGAAGCTGGAGCATGCGTTGGATGAAGATGGGGCGTAGACGCCGGTGGGCTTGTGTGTCCGTGCGCCGCAAGCTGTCCAAAGACAAGAAATCCCCATGATAGTTCGTGACACTCATCAGAAAAAGGCTCACCAGCAAGATGTCGAAGCTCAACGTCCCGATATGGTAGTCATTGAGCGCGTAAAAGTAATAGCAAACCAACGTCATCAGGATACAGCTAATCTGCGACCATAGGCCAAGCGTAAACAGTGTGAGGGTGACGTAGAAAGCCACGACGAATAATCCCACTACCCAATCAGGGCTAGCTTCCACAACCCGCAGTATTGCTATGGGAAAGAAAGAAAAATTCTTGGTTTTAAAAGCGCTGGACAAGTAATTCTCATCCAGACGAAGCAGGGAAGGGATGACGTGTGCCCCTACGGTGAAGGCCATGGCCAGTCGAAACAAAGACAGACTGATGGATGGCCGTTCCACCAGGAAAGCCCGATGCCAAAGGGTGCGGATCATCTGTACTCCATTTCAAAACCCACGGTATTGCGGGTTTCAGATTTTAGATTAGGCCTATGCACTTCACGCAACTCGCAAGCGGCTCGCTCAACATGTGCATGAGGCAAGGTGGCGTCAAGTGCATAGGCCTATTTTAGATTGTGGATGAGCTCGTCAATCACGAGGTGCACCCCGTCTTGAGGTTTTCCGGCCTGTGATAAGGAAAGCCTTGCCGTCCGTCTCCATGCCGCAGGTGGAATTAGATTCCGTACAGATCGATTCTTCCGATGAATACTCGAACAATCTCGGCCGGTGCAGAGATGGTCAGCGGAAGATGCGCATCCACCCATGCTCTCGGCACGATGAACATCAGACGCGTGCCCTCACGCTGGAAATAGGCATGCTGCCATGTGTTGAGCATCGCTTCGGCCTCATCAGGAAATAGGCCGTTAGCAACAAGGGCCTCTCGGAGCGACCCACGCAGTCGTCCGACGTTTTCGGCGCTCAGGGTCTGATCAGGAAAGTCCGCTGAGACTTCTGCTAAGACCGCTTCTGGGTCGGCGGTGAGCGTCAAGGCTCCAAGTTCCTTGAAGGCTAACCGACCATTCGGACCCACCCGCACTAGCCACACGCTTGGGAGCGTCAATCCAGCCCCAGAAGAATCCGTTGGACTCAGCAAGGTCACTTGCCGGGTCTGCATGGTGTGTTTGGTTCGTAACAGCGAGTTAAGGTGTGCGACACCGCGCTAGAACAGGTAGCGTTCGCTCTCCCCGTTGTGGGCACGGACGTCAACGGCCTGAACTTGTCTTGGCGCCGTCCATTGCACGTGATCCGTCTTTGGTCCAGGCCACGGGCCTCCCAGCGAGAGATTCCACCATTGGAGTTTGCCCACTGTCCGTTCTGAGAGCTCCGTCGTCTCTGCTCGTTCTGCGCCTTTGGATTGGTGGAATCGGATGCCCTCGTAGGAGGTGTTCGCATCGGGGTAGAACTCATTCAGGAGGCCGCCTCGAAATTCCACGCTCACGTTGACTGGCTGCGTCTGATCGAACGAGGCCGAGGGATGGAAGTACAGCACCGGGGTCTCAAGCCGCATGGTAACACTCTCGTTGCGATTGGTTGGATGAAGCCCTTTATCGACGTCCCTTAACACGTCATCTTTGATGCGGTGGACAAAATCGGGAACGGCTTCCGTGGCTTCGATGACATTCATACCGCCAGCGACAAACCCGTTATTGTAGTGTTGGCTGGTGATCGTGCCCCATTCATGGATCACGAGCGATGGCTCGTCCTGCGCTCATGCCTGAGTTGGCGTCGACAGAACGGCTGCGACTGTAAACAAAACGCTCAGCCACTGCGGATTCTCTTCGACACTCCTCAGCCGATTCCTTATGTTCATGAGTACCCTCCGGTTTTCATCCTCAGCGTGTTAGCTCCCCGAGCGTTCGAGGGGCTGGGAACAGTCGCCAGGCGTTGGCGTGGCGTCTGATAGTCCAGCGATTCATGGAGCCGCTCCGCTTCATACCAGATGCGGTAGAGCTGCCAGGCGACCTGGCCCTCGGCCAGCATCGAGGAGTTACTGTTTTCCGCAGCCTGCTAATAGTCACAACGATACGCGAGTTGCCGGCGAACGTCATCCGGACTCTCGATGAGGTCCGGATACTGGGCGTACACTACTGCAAACGATTTGAAGGATGGAAACTTCCAATTCAAATAACGGCAGAATCTGGGAGCGTCTTCGTTCGAGAGCACACCGATAAGAACGTTACGCCGAATGTTATCGTAGCCGATAGCGCGGGTAGGAAAAATCTCATGAGGATCCAAGGGAATACCGGTGTTGTCTCTGATTCCATAAACCTCTGCGAATCCATAAGACTTTCCCACGTGAAAGAACATGATCCAACCTGCCGGAGGAAATAAAAGAGGTATTCTGGGTAGTTCGCGTTTAAAAAATGGACTGAGATAATTGAGCCGAAAAGTCTGGTAATGGAACACGAGCGTCCAGAGGATGACAAACAGGGTAATAACCCTATGCCGCAATCGAAGGGTTACCATAGCAAAGAGTATACTCCTTTGCCTGTTCCTGAGTTATTCCTATTATTGCGCTAGAAACTTGATACCGCCTCTTGTAATCTGTTCTCCCACGCCCCACGTCTCCCGCCCCCTGCCCCTGTCTTTAATTCCCCTTGCCTCTAGTTTTAACTCCCTCGCCCCGTGCACTCACGCCTTAAGCGAAGACGAGTTTCTCGGCATTCTATTAGGCTTAAGGGATGTGGAACCGGATACTGTTGTCGTATTCCAGATAAGTGTTGATTTTATCAGACAGCTTTCAGAGAAGATTTAAGAGAAGAAAGCCATTAACAGACTGAGGAAGAACCCTTAACCCTGAACCGACTGGTATTTTTCAGCATCCTGTTAGTGCTCAATCCTCATCCCAAAGATCTTCCATGCTTTTCACGGGTTAGTTTTTTAACCCATCTGTTTTCAAGTAGTTATACATCAAGAAATGTATTTATTAAGTTTCTTGTCTGAGTTCTGGTACGTAACCTGCTTACATAGACTGTCACAGACTGTCCTAGTAGAAGGAGGCTATAGAAGTATGCTCGATGGTCGGCTTACAATTACAGAAGTAGCACAACAGCTAGGGGTTACGCCAAAGACAATCATGCGCTGGGAAAAATCAGGAAAGATCAAGCGGGCTAAGCGGGATTGGAAAGGTTGGCGGATTTACTCCCATGAAGAACTCCAAGAGATGAAGAGTTTTGTCGAAACAGTTTATTAAAAAGTGAGGAAGCTATGATCAAACATCGCTTATGGTTACGCTTGTTAGAGGCATCCTGTGGGCTGTTGTTGGTTACGGTCACAAACGCCCCGGTTTCAGCCGAGCAGGACGAAAATCCACTCTATCCATCCAATTCTGATCAATCGAAGAGTGCCTCATCTACCACTACCTCCGGGCCCATTATTGGCTACAAACCTATTCCCGAAAGCGCGCTGAGCGTGGTCATCCCTGCAAATGCTCAGGTTGCTGCATCTTCGAGTCCTGCGACGCCGCAGCTTAGGAGTTCTGTAGCAGCGGTAACTTCCGCATCCACCGTCCAGCCGAGTCCAAGCGTTTCCCCATTGCCAGTGGTTTATCAGACTGGCGTGGTGGGAGAGGGGTTTTACACATTGGGCCGCGATGACGTGATCCGGATCGGCGTCCAGAACCAGCCGGAGTTTTCCGGAGATTTCATGATCGGATTTGATGGGCGCATTCAGTACAACTACCTGGGCGATATTCCCATTGCGGGAATGACGAAGTACGAAGTGAAACAAGTGCTGGAGCAATTGCTCGAGCAATACGTCCGTGTTCCGGTGGTAAACATCATGATTGTCGCCTATAACTCGAAAGTCGTCTATGTCATTGGCGAGGTGCACCAGCCGGGGAAGTTCATCATGCGGGGTGACCAAATCAAGTTGCGTGAGGCGATTCTGGCGGCTGGCCTTCCCAACAGCCGGGCAGCCCTGCAACGGGTTCATGTGATCCAACCCGATTTGGAGAAGCCACGCGTGCGCGTCATCAACGTTAAAAGAATTCTCTACAAGGGTAATCTCAAGTATGACATTGATCTGAGTGCCGGGGAGATTGTTGTTGTGCCATCCACCGTGCTCAGCAAGGTGAACGATTTTCTGGCGGCGCTACTGAGTCCTGTGACCCGGGCCGCATCGGTGGCTGCCCTGGCGGCTATGTGACAGGGGATGTGAGGGAGGGTTAGCGGGTCGGCGAGTGAGCGCGTTAGCCCGTTAACACGCAAACGCGACAACTCGCTCACACGCAAACCTACTGACTCGTAAACCACTCTGTTGTTTATTGCTGAGGAGATGATGGTTCAAACTGAGACGTCAATTGGCTGGCAGGATTATCTGACGATCGTCTTTCGTCGTCGGTGGTACTTCCTGATTCCCTGCGCTCTTATCGTTATAGCGATTCTGATCGTCGGGTTTTTCCTTCCCAAGATCTACCGGGCGGAGACGCTGTTGCTTGTCGAGGAACGGCAGGTGATGAACCCCCTCATTCAAGGGCTTGTCGTTTCCACATCGGTCGATCAGCGGATGCGTATCCTGCGTGAGGAATTGCTTAGCTGGACGAGCCTCAGCCGTTTGGTGACGGAACTCGGTTTGGACAAAGGCGTCAAAAGTCCCTTGGCTTTTGAACGTCTCATCAAGCGGCTGCAAAAAGACATCACCGTGAAAATGCGCGGGCATGATCTGGTCACCGTTTCCTACGAAGAGCAGAATCCTCACCTTGCCCAGAAATTGGTCAACACCATCACTAACCTCTATATGGAGCGCAACATCCAATCGCAGAGCACCGAGGCGGAGACGGCGATCAGCTTTATTGAAAAGGAATTGGCGATCTATCGGAAGAAGCTGGAGGATTCGGAGAAGAACTTGCGGGATTTCAAAGAGCTTTACATCACACAGATGCCGGTGGCGAATGAATTAAATCAACAGATCATTCAACTGGAGATTTTCCTGGCTGGGCTTTTGGTGGATAACACCGAACAGCATCCCACCGTGGTTCAGACGAAACGGCGCATTCAGGAGCTGAGGGAAAAACGAAACTCCGAAATCCGTCGGGTGGTCGCTCAAGCGGTCGTGGGGGGTGGGGATTCCGAATTTTATCAGCAGATGGCTCAATCGTTGGAGGATCCGGTTGCCGACGAATCCGCTTTAAGCCCTACGGTCCGCACGGCACGAGAAGCTTATCGAGCTTGGGTCGAGCGCTTGGACAGTCCCTCGACGATTCCCCAGTCTTCCGTTACGCCTGTGCAAGTCATTGCTTCTACCCCTAAAGAAGGGGAGCAGCCTTCGTTCGAAGTGATCGGCGGTAACGGAGCTGCCTCCGTTTCTTTAGGTCCCCGCCAGGAGCAAGAACTGGCGCGTTTGACCCGTGATTATCAGGTGAACCAGTGGAACTACAACAATCTGTCGCAACGCTTGGAGCGTGCCAAGATTACTCAGAGGCTGGGTGAGTCGGATGAAGGCACGAAGTTCAAGGTGCTGGAACCGGCCCGTCTACCGCTTAAACCGATACGCCCGAATTTTATAAAACTCTTTTTCCTCGCGCTCTTTTTGGGTATGAGTATTGGAGCGGGAGTGGCTTTTATCGCCGAATATCTGGACCAGTCTTTTCAATCTGCGGAAGAACTGGAAGCGGCCTTGGCCGTACCCGTTCTGGGGAGTATTTCCACCATCGTGACCGAAGGGGATATCGAGGCCAGGCGGACGCGCCTGAAAACGTGGGTGTCTTGGAAGATTCAACGGAAACGATTTCAAGATCACGTGGTTAGTCCCATCTGGTCTCGCATCGACCGTGTTCTTGTGCGTTTGGGATTGTAATGCAAATGTACGAATCCTTCTACGGTCTTAAAGAAAAGCCTTTCAGTATGACGCCGGATCCGCGGTATTTCTATCCTTCGGCTAAGCACCAGGATGCGTTAAACCATATGGTCTACGCGATCCAGGAGCGCCGCGGATTTGTCGTCGTCACCGGGGACATCGGTTCCGGCAAAACGACCCTCTCGCGCGTTCTCTTCCAGAAGCTGGATCCGGGCACTCAGACAGCGGTCATACGCAACACGCAACTGACGGCCAAGGATTTGGTAGCCATGACGTTAGACGAGTTGGAAATTCCGTATGCCCCCGGCAGAACGAAGATGCAATTGATCGGCCTGTTAAACGAGTTTCTCATCCAACAGCTTAAGGACAATGCCAACGTCGTGCTTTTGATTGATGAAGCACAAAATCTCAAGCCCGCAGTCTTGGAAGAGGTCCGCATGCTTTCCAACCTAGAGACGGAGAGGGAAAAGCTCATTCAGATTATCCTCATGGGTCAGCCGGAGCTTAAATCGACTCTGTGGTTAAAGTCGCTCACGCAATTGCGTCAGCGCATTACGCTCCATTATCACCTGGCGCCTTTGGGTCAAGCGGAGATGGCGATTTACATTGGCCATCGGCTTCATGTCGCCGGCGCCAATGGATTACCCATCTTCCGCTGTGATACCTTCCCGCAGATCTTTCACCACACTCAAGGGGTTCCCCGTCTCATTAACGCGATATGTGATCGGGCGCTTCTGACCGGTTACATCAACGAGACCAAGACCATCGGCTCCGACGTCATTGACGAAGTCGCGCGCGAGCTTCCAGCACTGATGGAGCAACCCACCGCATGAACGTAATAAACGTAACACGTGACATGTTCACGTAACACGTAGCGAGGAACAGAAAAATACCCCTGGCTATCGGAAACTCCAGGGGTGGCAAGCTGCCATCGTCTGGCACATGAGGTTTATCGAGTTACCAGAAACTTCCCCCAAGAAGAACGGTTTGGAATAGTTGCCCAATGTAAGATGGGCTGCGCTTTCTGTGCCTACACATTTAGTTGAAGGCCATGCTCGTGCTGGAAAACGAGAGCTGAGACGGTTCGTCGCTATGGCGCTCGGTTCGTTGGCAGAAGTCGAGTATCTCTTAGAACTGGGCTTTTGCAAAAATAGCCAACGCGTTGACCGAGTGTTGTGTCATTTCCCAAGAGAAGGTAATGAGGATTGTGTCATGTTTCATGAGTCATGTGTCATGAAAAAAGCAGAAAATAAACAGGCATATCAAGCACGGCCAAAGTACGCCTTTTGCTTTCCATGACACATAACACATGACTCATGAAACAGACGTGAGCGCTGCCACTAATCTCGATGCATTTTGCAAAACCTCTGTCACTTGTTACGTGTTACGGGAGTAACGAATGAGCAAAATCACTCAGGCCCTTGAGAAGGCGGCGCGGGAGAGGCTCCAGCGCGAGAAGGAACAAGTTACAGTCGCTGCCAAGGAAACCACGATTCCCTTGGCCGCTTCGGCTCTTTCCGATATCGCCTCTGCGGGAGAGATCCAGATCGATTCCCACATTGTGGGAGCTACCGATTCGCAGTCTCCTATCGCTGAGCAATACCGCATCCTGCGCACTAATCTCCAGTCCTTGCGCTTTCAGTCGAGTCCAAAGGCCATCGTCATCACAAGCTCCGTGCATGGGGAAGGCAAGTCCGTGACTGCCCTCAATCTGGCCTTGGCTTTTTCCCGTCAAGAAAATCTCCGCGTAGTGCTCGTCGATGGGGATCTGCGCAAGGGTACGATTTGGAAATGGTTAGGTCTGCCTGAGCGTAGCGACGGTCTTGCGAGTGTGCTGCAAAGTGGCGGCCAGCTTAACGGTTCATTGGTGCGATTGCATCAGCCACCCCTGACGATTCTTCCGGCTGGTCTTGCTCCGGAACATCCTGCTGAGCTTCTGGAATCTTCCAGTATGAAGCGGCTGATTGGTACGCTGAAGGCTCAGTTCGACTTGGTTCTGATCGACTCTCCTCCTGTGCTTCCGGTTTCCGATCCCGGTATTCTGGCCTCTCAGGTGGACGGGGTGTTGTTCGTTGTTCGAGCCGGCAGGACCCAGCGAAAGACGGTGATACAGGCCCAAAATCTCCTCAAGCAGATGAAGGCAACCTTCTTGGGTTGTGTCTTGACGCATGTGGAGTACTACCTTCCCGGCTATTACCGCTACTACCAGTATCGGTATGGCTCGAAAGAGCAGACAAGTGGCAAGGGAGTTAAAGACGGGGGCACGGGGCAAGAGACAGGGGGCGAGGGAAGACAAAAAGTACAAAGGAATACAGGTTAAAAGATTACAAGATAAGAGATGAAAAATACTAGGACCGGTTTTAAAAAAGGACGGGCGATGTCTAACTTTCAAGATTTGTGGGGATCTCTTATCAGTTCCCCCGCCCCCCGCCTCTCATCCCCTGCCCCTAGTTTTGACTCCCTCGCCCCACGTCCCTTGCCCCATACTTTATGAGAATGTTGACGTATCTACGTGAACTCTATCGCTACCGGGACCTCCTCTTCAGCCTAACGGCGCGTGACATTAAGGTGCGCTACCGCCAGACGCTGCTCGGAGTCGCATGGGCGGTTATGCAGCCTCTGGCTTTTATGTTCATCTTCACCCTGGTGTTTCAGAAATTCGGCAAGGTCAGCTCCGATGGAACCCCCTATCCCTTATTCTCTTATACGGGCCTTGTTCCGTGGACCTTTTTCTCGACCAGCCTTGGGCTTGCCGTCAACTCGATTGCAGGCAACATGAGCCTTGTCAAGAAAGTCTATTTCCCCAAAGAGGTTTTTCCCATCGGTGTGGTTCTGGCATGCTTCGTGGATTTCCTCATCGCCTCGAGTCTGGTAGGGGGGCTTTTAATGTTCTACCGGTTTCCGGTCAACGTGCAGATAATCTGGATTCCGTGGCTCATCGGTCTTGAAATCGTTTTTTTGATCGGTATCAGTCTGCTTGTCTCTAGCCTGAACGTTTTCTTTCGAGACGTTAAATACATCGTTCCCCTGGCGGTGCAGCTCTTGATGTTCACCACCCCGGTTATCTATCCCACCTCGATGGTGCCTGAGCCTCTGCGGCGCTACTTTCTCCTCAATCCCATGGCTGTTGTTGTCGATGGGGTGCGTCGTGTAGTCTTGCACGGACAACCCCCTGAGCTTGGGCCTCTCGTGCTTAGCACGGCGCTTGTCGGTCTCTTCGTTGGTCTCGCCTATGGTTACTTCAAGCGCGTCGAAGTACGTTTTGCAGACCTCATCTAAAAGCGAGACAGGAGACAGGAGACAAGTGATGAAGCCAATTAAAAGTTACAGGGATCTTGAAACCTGGCAAGAGGGAATACGTCTTGTGAATACCATCTACAAACTTACCAGTACCTTTCCCAAAGAGGAGAGTTACGGACTCATTAGCCAGATGAGGCGTGCGGCTGTTTCTGTTCCAGTCAATATAGCGGAGGGGTATGCTCGCAACCACCGGGCGGAATTACGCCAATTCCTCTATGTTGCACTTGGGTCATTAGCTGAATTAGAAACGCTTAGCATTGTGGCTTGTCAAGTTAGTTATATTGATCAGGCCTGTCTCTCAAGAGAGCTTGAATCGTCCATAGCGGTCTTACGTTTTAAGACCTTAGCCTTCTTGCGTCATTTGAGGTAGCTTGCCATGTCTCCTGTCTCCTGTCTCCTGTCTCCTGCGCCATGTCCCATTACGTTCGATCACGTCTGGAAACGCTACCGCATAGGCTCCAAACATGACAGCCTCCGCGATGCGATTCCTCGATTCTTTAAGCAAGAGGCCGGACTCAATGGACAATCATTGCACGAAGGCGAGTTCTGGGCGATTCAGGACGTGACTTTTGAAGTCAAACATGCCGAGACCGTGGGCATCATCGGACCCAATGGGGCGGGCAAGAGTACCGCTTTGAAACTGCTCTCCAAAATCTGCAAGCAAACGAAAGGACAGATACAAGTGATCGGCCGCCTGGCCGCGTTGATTGAAGTGGGTGCCGGTTTTCATCCTGATCTGACCGGCCGCGAAAATATTTATCTCAACGGGACCATCATGGGTCTGCGCCGCAAAGAGATCGACCGACTCTTTGATTCGATCGTGGAGTTCTCGGAACTTAAAGACTTCCTCGAGATGCCCGTGAAGCGTTACTCTTCGGGAATGGCGGTGCGTCTGGGATTTTCGGTCGCCGCTCACGTCAACCCGGAGGTTTTGCTGATCGATGAGGTGCTTGCCGTCGGGGATCTCGTTTTTCAGCAGAAATGTTACCAACGCCTGCAGGATCTAAAGGCGGCTGGGACGACAATCGTGTTTATCTCGCACAACCTGGAGGCGATTCAACGGCTCTGTGACCGCGTTGTTCTCCTGGACAAGGGGCTCCTCATCCAGGAAGGAAATCCGGCCGAGGTCATCGCGGGCTATCGCAACAAGGTCCTCCAGACATACCGTTCCAAGATGCGCCTGCCGCATGGCAATGTCATCGAGGAACGGTCTCTCGATGAGGTGGCATTCACGCAGGCTTTTCTCACAGACGCCTCTGGCAATATCTCAGACGCATTCTCTACGGGAGATACCGTCAGATTGCACCTGAGCTACCACGCTAAGCGGAATATCGAGCAGCCCAGGATTGTGGTTACGATCGAACGCCTCGATGGACTCGTCTGCCACACCACCTCAACCGCACATGCCATAGATGCATTCACTATCTCCGAAGGCGACGCTAGCCTGATGTTGGAATACGACGCTTTGAACCTGTTGCCAAACACGTATCGGATTCAGGCAGCCCTCTTCGAACATAACAATCCCGTTCCCTTGTCCGCATCCAGCTATCAACTCTATTTCACCTTGACCTCAGACAGTCCTGAGATTGGGGCTGTGCATCTCGATCATCACTGGGACACAAAGGTGATTCCTGCAAGAGACAAAGTCCATTAACGATGTGTGGCATCGTAGGGGTGTGGAACTTAAGTGGTGGACGAGTGGGCGAAAACGTCCTTTCTGCGATGCTCTCGACCATTCGCTACCGCGGACCCGATGACAGCGACGTCTGGGTGGATAACTCCATTGGCTTGGGGCACTGCCGTCTGAGCATTTTGGATTTGAGCACGCGAGCCCGGCAACCCTTTCTGAGTGCTGATGGTCAAGGTGTTCTTGTGTACAACGGGGAAGTGTACAACTATCAAGAGTTAGGCTCCGAACTCAAGCAGGAAGGCGTTTCCTTAATCAGCACGTCAGATACTGAGGTAGTTCTGTATGCCCTCCACCGCTGGGGTCCTGAACGAGCCATCCCGCGCTTTAATGGCATGTTTGCCCTGGCCTACTTTGATCGCCGGACACAGAAGCTGTGGTTGGCTCGGGATCGACTAGGGATTAAACCACTCTACATCACCCGTTCTTCGTCAGGCGTTGTCTTTGGCTCTGAAATCAAAGCCTTGTTGGCGCATCCCGATGTCTCAGGCCGACCGGACATCCATGCTTTGACGGGACATGTGCTCTGCCGGCGTCTTGAAGGCACAGTGACTCCTTTCGAGGGAATCCAATCGATTCAACCGGGGACGATCCTAGAGATCAGTCCTTCTGCAAGCGAAACCCTAACGTATTTTGATGTGCTGCGAGACCTCGATCTTGCTCGGCTGTTGGCTGCGGCCGAGGATGATCCCCTGCAGTTGGCCTCGGAGTTCAAGCGCCTCTTTTGCGAAAGCGTCTCCATGCATCTGGTAAGCGACGTTCCACTGGCTGCGATGTGCAGCGGTGGCGTCGATTCCAGCCTCATGACAGCGATTACGGTACCCCACAAACGCGACATCGTGGCGTATGTGGCGGACGTGAAAGGTGCACGGGTGAGCGAAGGGCGAAAGGCCAAGATCGTCGCTCGTCATCTAGGCATTCAGATACGACAGGTCGATGTAGATCAAGACGACTACCTGCGGCTATGGCCGCTTACCATTTGGCACAACGACCAGCCTAATTTTCTCGTCAATGACGCGCCGTTTTTTGCTGTGGCGAATGCCTGCCGGCGGGATGGATTCAAGGTGGTCTTGACGGGGGAAGGCTCGGATGAACTCTTCGGCGGTTATTCCTGGTATCCGAATGTTTATCGGATGTGGAGACAACGACGCCGCCATGCCACGCTGTTTCCGGATATACCGTTCTGGAAGGCTATTGGGAGGTTTCTTCCACCTCTAAATCCGCTGGATCTTGACGCTTTGAGCGAGACCCCATTTTCTCGCATCCGGCAACGAGGCACCCCCGATGAGCGCCTGCGGCGCTTGTGTGTTGCCGACGTCGATCAGTACCCCCTGCGTCAGGCGGCCTTGTTCAAAAAACTCTCCCCGGTGTCTTGCGTGGAAGATCGGGCGTTTCTTTCCTATTGCCTGGACGATTTGTACAGCGTTCTGCAACTCTTGCTTCAGCGTAACGACCGGATGGGGATGGCTTCGTCCATTGAATCGCGGGTGCCCTTTCTTGAAAATCGACTCATCGATTTTGCCATCCATTTACCGCGCCGAGCCAAGTATCACCGGGGTATCACGAAATGGGCTGTCAAGGCTACGGCCGAACAATACCTTCCTCGCGAGATCGTCCATGCCCCAAAGATCGGCTTTGGGGTGGATGGCAACTCATGGCGAATTGCAGCGAAGGTTCTGTTCCAGCCCGGAGCTATCGTGCAGGAGATCTTTAAGTGGCGCAGCTCTTCCATGCCTCTCTTGCGGGAACAACTGGCTAAGCATCCGGGAATCGCCCTGACTATGGTTGGGGTAGAGCTGTGGGGACGGATCTTTCTGAGGAAGGATCAACCTGAAGCATTGGGAGAAGAACTCGTCCGGATGTGTGGTCTCTCATCCAGCGCGAAGGTCTCGGCACGCCCCGCTTAGGGTAGTCTGACACGGACTGGGAAATCGAAGGAAAGGCTCCACATGCAGGATATAGCGGATGCACAAGTCGCAGAGAGTCTTGATCCTCAGGTTCTTATCCGCTCGCTCATCCATTCGATTGATCAGGTCATAGCCGGATTGATTCCCGAGGGGGCTCCTTGCGCATTGGTCGATTTTCCCAGTCACTCGAACGTCGGAGACAGCGCGATTTGGCTTGGTGAAAAAAAGGTTCTACGCCGTCGCGGTGTTACCGTTGTCTATGTCTGTGATGGGCGGACTTATGCACGTAAGCATCTGACAAAACGGTTGGGTCGAGAAGGGATCATTTTGATTCATGGAGGAGGTAATCTCGGTGATCTCTGGCCGGCGAGAGAGCAGTTTCGAGAAAAGATCATTCAGGATTTCACGGATCACAAGATCATCCAGCTTCCCCAGTCCATCCACTTTGCTAAGTCGGAGAATCTCAAACAGGCAAAGGTTGTCTTCAACGCGCATCCTGATTTGACCATTCTGGTGCGTGACACGCACAGCTTTGAGATGGCAAAGAATGAATTTTCCGCAAAGAGCATTCTCTGTCCTGATCTAGCGTTTGCGCTCGATCGGCCATCTCGACCTTCGCTACCGGAGAGCGAAATGGTGTGGCTTTCACGCACCGATAAGGAATCGATGGGTTTTGCTTTAGGCGATACCTCGCCACATTTAAAGGGAGCACCCCTGAATAAAACCGATTGGCTCGGCGAGCGGCCCACGTTAACGCATAAGCTCTACACTTTCGTCAAAGAACGGATCGAGCGACGTCCCACGTATCTGGGCTGGTGTTCGGGGTTCTTATCCCAGGGCTACGACTGGATTGCGAATCAGCGCTTAGAGCGGGGATACCGTGCTTTGAGTAGAGGCCGCGTGGTGATTACGGATCGTCTTCATGGCCACATCCTCAGCCTGCTCTTGGGCATTCCGCATGTGTTGCTCGACAATAATTACGGGAAGCTTCGGCGGTTCTATGAAACCTGGACATCCCAGAGCAGCCTCACATTTTGGGCAACCTCACCGGAACAAGCAAGGACCCTCGCAGAAAAGCTTCTTAGGCAAAGCTGACCACGGATTGAGCGAATGGCGAACTTTTTGCTCGTGATCGACCCAGACCAAACGCGGCGCGAGGCGTTTATCGGAGGAGTCAAGACGCGCATAGCGCCACTGGAAGGACTGACCTCTTCGCGTCTTGACGTCGGTGACTGTTCCGTTCTTTGGGCAATCAATCCTCAAGCGCCTATGAGCCAATGCGTTGACGAAAGCGGCGCTGCCATCCTATGGGGAGAGGCGATTCAAGGACCGGGGCCAAAGCGGCTGAGTGCTTCCGAGCTTAAGGACTACTGGAAAGACCCTCTCCAACGTATGCCAGAAGCCTTGGATGGGTTCCATGCGGCGATCCGTTATACGCCGGGATCCCGTTTAGTGATCGGTGCCGATCCACTGGGATTGTTTCCCCTGTATTACCATGCTGCCAATGACATCCTGCTGGTTGGCTCGAGCGTTGAGTTGTTCCAGTATCATCCGAGCTTCTCTGGAAAATTGTCGAAAGATGCTCTCGTTGACATTCTTTTGATCACGCATCCTGTGGATGGCATGACGATCTTCCGAGACGTCCGCCGCGTTCAAGCAGGCCATCTGCTTCTTTGGAATAAGGGCTCAGCTCCTCAAGAGCTGAAGCAATATGAGCTTCGCCCTTCGGATAGGTATTTCGATCTTCCTCACGGCGCTTTGGTGAATAAGCTTGATGACGTGCTGAACGACGCCATCGCGCGACACGTTCAGAGGGATAAAGCACACAGCATGCTGCTCTCCGGCGGTCGCGATTCGCGGATGCTCGCAGGCTTTATGAAGCGAGCGCATCTTAAGGAGATAGAAGCCCTCACGTTAGGCCATTCATTGAAAGATTACGAGCTGAGTTGTGCCCGTCGAGTGGCGCGGATGCTGCACTTAAAACATCGATGGGTGGACATTCCACAGGAGGATTACCCCCAGTACGCAGCGTCGCACGCCCGGTGGATGCACGGATCAGCGGGTTTTCAAGGCATCATGTTTTGGGGGCTGCCCGCCCATCTGCGAGACCTGCCACCGCGCCTGGTTACAGGACACGTGATGGACTCCATTGTGGGAGGCAGCCACATCCCTTGGGCTTTCGATCCTGAAAGGGGAGAGCCGTCTTTTCAGACGTTCTTTGGGAATGTGAATCGCTATGGTCTCCCGGTTCCTTTCGTTGAACAACTCCTTAATCCTTCCCTCAACGATCTCGTGCAGCAAAGGATCACTCGCATGCAAGAGATTTACAACGGCTATGGCCGATTGGAAAGCCAGAAAGCCTTATGCTTCGATCTTTACCACAGACAACGCTTTTTTATAGGAAGCATTCCCTGGATATGCTCGTTTGGGGCATGGCCGATTCTACCGGCCGTCGATCATCGGCTACTCGATCATCTCACTGGAATGCCGGCGTCCTTTCTGGCGGGTCGGCATGGGCAGGATGCCTTATTGAAAGCAAAATTTCCTGAACTGGCCGCATTACCCTTGGATCGGAATTCAAGAAACACGCGGCCGCTTCAACCCCGTCTTCGTCACATGCTGGGTGATTCTCTGAAACAGCGTGTTTTTTCTCTGCGCCAGCATCTCGCTAACGGTAATGGTCATGGAAGGGTCGAACCGAAATCTGAGCGGCGCTATTTCTACCGTCTTTTTGACATCAATGGTCCGGGGTGGATGCGTGTCAGAGAACTGGCCGATTCCAAGAGAGGAGTTCTGTCTTCCTTAGTGAATAAAGAGGTCTATGAGCGTGCATTGCCATCACCGCAGACGATCCTTCAATACGCCGACCCGCTGGTGGAATCTGCAGGGCTTAAGTCGCTTTTAGGATTAATCTTGATATTGAGACAACGTCTGGAGAGTTTTGAGGCTGGAGAGGTTAGCTAAAATGTCGGTTGTGGTCAGTCGCATAACGAGGTCGGACACCGAGACTCAGTGTAGAACCCAGGCATTGATTGAGGCTGCGGCTGCACGTTATGAGATCAGCTATGAGGTGAAAGGATCGGCCATCGCCGATGATGCCAATGCGTGGTTAGCCGCTAGTTTATTCCCTGCAATGAAACTGGGAGAAACGCTTCGATTGGAAGGCTTATTGGATAACCAATTGCTGCAAGGCGCCTCTCGCCTCCAAGACATCTTCCACGTTTGGTACCCGGATTTGCGTAAGGTATCCATTGAGTCAAGGCTCAGCGATAGCAGTAAAAAAGAGCGGCCAATAGCCACTCATGCAGTCGGCTGTTTCTTTTCAGGAGGTGTGGATTCGTTCTATTCCATCCTGAAACACAAAGAGGAAATCACGCATCTTTTATTCATACACGGATTCGACATTCGGCTGGATGATCAGAAAATTTACCAGGCCTCTTTGAAGGCTGTGCATGAGGTAGCCGAGGCGCTTGGCAAGGAGGTTATCGAGATACGCACGAACCTGCGCGATTTTGGCGACCGCTATGTGAAGTGGGGGGAACACTATTTTGGGGCAGCGCTCGCAAGCACAGCCTTACTCCTATCGTGCCAGCTAAAGAAAGTCTATCTGCCCAGTTCACACACCTATGAGCACCTTCATCCCTGGGGCTCTCACCCGCTCCTCGATCCTTTATGGAGCACCGAGACGATGGAGATTGTTCATGATGGCTGCGAGGCATCGAGGATTGAGAAGATTGCCCAGATCGCTTCCTATGACATGGTGCGGAAATCTTTGCGGGTGTGCTGGCTGAATTGGGATAGGGCCTATAACTGCGGTCGCTGTGAGAAATGTCTACGCACGATGACGAGCCTGCGCGCGCTGGGCGTTTCTGACATGCCTACTTTCAATCGTGCTTTAGACCTGAGCTTGGTGTCCCGTTTGGACGGCTCCAACCCTACGACGCGAATCTTTATCCAGGAAAACCTAAAGGCGGCCGAAGAGTCTAACGACGTCTCGTTGGCCAAGGCCCTTCGCAAGGCCTTAAACGGCCGGTACTCCCGAATCGTAAGGAATGGGTCAGAAAGAATACTCAGAAAGCTTCGGCCTCTCTTCAAATGACCAGCGTTGTGGTTTGCACTTTCAATCGATGCGAGAGTTTGCGGGATACGTTGTCCTCTCTCGGTGAGCAGATACTCAAGGAAGGTTTGGAACTGGAGATCATCGTCGTGGATAACAACAGTTCCGATCGAACCCCGCAGGTCGTGGAGGAGGCGGCGAAGGATTCACCCTGGCCGATGCGCTACGTTTTTGAGAAGACTCAGGGACTCAGCCATGCAAGGAATCGCGGCATCCGAGAATCTCACGGAGAGTTTCTGGCCTTCACCGATGACGATGTGCTGCCTGATCGCGGATGGGTTCAAGCGTTGTACGAAGCATTCATCGATCACTCCGCTGATTGCGCGGGTGGAAAGATTCTTCCGAAGTGGACCGAGTCGCCCCCGGATTGGTGTCTGGCGGAGGAAGTCCGAGCGCAACTGTGGGCAGTCCTTGCGCTGCTCGATCGTGGAGAAGAGATGCTTGTGGCCGAGACCTTAAATGGCAGCTTTCTTTTCGGCGCGAACATGGCCTTTCGCAAGAGCGTATTTGAGGAAGTGGGTTTTTTTAACCCGGCCCTGGGACGCTCAGGGGAGAATCTATTCAGCGGTGACGATACAGAGATGCTGCGACGGGCTTTGATGTCTCGAAAACGCGTCGTCTACAGCCCGCAGGCCATCGTCTACCACAAGGTATCACCTGAGCGATTGCATATAGGCTACCTGCGACGTTGGAAGTTTAACGTCGGTCTGACGAGCGCTCGGATTCATCCGCAACCTTCCCGTTTGGTGCCGGCATGGCTCATGCGCGAGTGCCTCAGCAATGGCCTGGGCGCCTGCGCGGCCTATGTGCGAGGATCACGATTCATGGGTATTGCCCGAGAGCTGGCGTTTTGGTCCCAGGCAGGACGCATTGTGGCAACCATTAGTCCAAGGGTAAAAACAAACAAGGAGTAGGTGATGACGATTGACGTGGATTCCTACCGTAAACGCTGGCGGGAGGGTATTTGTCTAGACCCGCAGAAAGACATTCCCCAGAATTTTCTGGATGAATTGGAGACATACTCCGGGTTACCCAGAGAAGAAGCCTCGCGCCTCTTTTATAACGGTACCGAGGAATACGCCAAAGAGTGGCGAGAGAAGTATCAGAATGATCCCAACGCGCGCATTAAGTTCTATGACGAATCTTTCACGCACATCTTCTTTGTGATGCACAACAGTGCCCTGAACACCGAGCTGAGCAGTCCGCTTTTGTATGTCTACGCCGCCGATTGGGCCAAGCGGATGGGGGTGCGCAGCTATTTAGATTACGGATCAGGGACGGGCTCCGGTGCGATGTTTTTTGCGAGGCAGGGAATCGCAACGACCCTCGCGGATATTTCCAGCAGGATGCTCTCTTTTACCCGCTGGCGTTTCGAGCGACGTGGGCTTCAGGCTAATTATTTGGATTTAAAGCAGGACTCACTTCCCGAAAACGCTTTCGATATGATCACTTCCTTCCACGTTCTTCAGCACGTCGAGGATCCTGTGGCGACCATGAGACAGTTGCGAAACGCCCTCAAACCGGGAGGCATCCTGTTGGTTAACGGCGCTCTCAGAAAAGATCGAGAACGCCCCATGCAGCCAGACCACAGGGGTGCTCTGACACGACGCAAGTTCCGCTCGGTAGGCCTGCAAACGCTATGGCCTCCTATCTATGACATGCGTGAGCTCTCCAACACAACACCTCAGGCCTACCGAAGGATCGAGCGCCCAGCGATCGTAAATGCCGCAATCGGATTCTTCGACACTTGCGTCACAGCACCCGCTCTTCGTCGATCGCTTTACCTAATGACGCATCCAACATAACTGTTTCAAGTGGCACGTAACATGTAACGCCCAACGGAGACGTTGATTCCTGACCCCACAGGGGTGTTAGGCAGCGCAATCACACGACGAACATGCCAACGATACAGTGGGTCAATGAACCGCAGCCTTTAAGGCTAGACGACTACGTTCAGGCGAAGGCCACACTCATCCAGCGCGTGATGGGTTTGGAAGGGGTTCTTGCCGTCTACGAGCACAGGAAAAAGGGAGATGCCTACGATCTGGGTATCTCAGACATTGACCCCGCAGTGGTTACCGAGGAGAGACTTCCAGAGAAGACCTGTCAGGTATTAAGAGCCCTTTCTAAGGATCCCGAGATCGTTAAGTTGCTTCGGGCGGCTGTGAGTGCTATTCCTTTGAGCGTATTTCAGGATCCTACCCGACAAGCCCTCTCCCATCTTTGTCTTTTGGCAGGCTCTACCCAGCAGGTGCAAACTTTCTCCGAAGCCGAGGGTACCATGACGCGTGTGTTTGCAGCAGCGGAGCAGGCTGGTCGAGCGACGATTTCGTTGATGCAGCGTCTGCACGATCGGCGTTGGAACGTTTTGGGGACACTCGGAAACTTGAAGGGGGTCATGCATAACGCCCTTAACGCCTTAGGCCCTATTGAAGGTTGGCCGGAGGAGTTTCAAGATTGGTGGATGCGCGTGAGTCGATTACGACACCATTGGTTCTCGTTGGGACACGAGCGCTATGAAGAATTGGTGGGACTGACACAGTTAGGATACCTGCTTTCGATGCGTACCTGCTGGAAGTTAGACGCGATCTTCAAGGCTGAGGGTTTGGTGGGGTCTGGGAATACGCGATTCGTCCTCTGTCCCACTCCTCATCGGGATCTTCTCTGTTTCATCGATTCCGAAGCAGAGCAGGATCGTATACTCTCGCGGCTTGCGGCACGATGCCAGGGTTGGAACGTGGTGTGCCTTCCGAAGACTTTCTACGCGCAGGCCATCGAAATGACGGCTTATGCTTCCGGATCCTTTAGGGACCTTTTGGTTCAGTGTCTCGGTACCGATAAACCTCATCCTTCAACGCAACTGAGCGAGTTATCCAAGTCAGTGCTTGGCCGACGCGTGAGGGTGCAGCAGGCGTATTTGGAGTTTTTAGAGTCCCATCGATTTCCTCGAATTGGCTGCGAAGGTACTTGGTGGCTACGTCTTGGGCGAGCGGCAGGCTCCACAAAGAAAAGCTCACACTGGTTGGTGAACTCCTTCAAAGGGCTGGGGCTTCAGATTCAGACAGCGCAGGTGGTTCTGCGAGCAAAAGCCACTCTTTTCGCTAACGCATCATGAAACCTCTAGTCAGCATCATTATCCCAACGCGCAATCGGGCCGAGACGTTTTTGCCTCAGGCGATTCGCTCTGTCGTCGCACAGACCTACGCGAATTGGGAGATGTTCGTCGTGGACGATGCCTCGACGGATAATACCGCTTCTGTGGTCGCTCTTTTTGCGCATAACGACCCGCGGATTCGGTATCTGCGAGCCCAAGGCAAAGGACCTGGCATGGCGCGAAAGATCGCCTCCCAACAGATCTCTGGGGAGTATCTTGCTTTTCTCGATGACGATGATGTGTGGCTTCCGGATAAGCTCGACATCCAGATGGGGTATTTCAATCAGCATCCTGAGGTGGCACTACTCTACACGAAGGCGATCGTGATTGATGGACAAAACAAGTCTTGTGGGGAGAAACCTTCAGGGCCTGCGACGCGAACGTTTCAAGACTTGATCGAGCGTAACGCCATCGTTCTTTCCTCAGCCCTGGTGCGTCGCTCTTCTTTTGAGAAAGTCGGTGGGTTTGATGGATACATCAGCCCTTCTGAGGACTACTACTTGTGGCTGCGCATCAGCCGACTCTATCCGATTGCTTATCTGGAGCAGTCCTTGGTTCACTACCGAAGACATCAGACGAATTTTTCCAGTCAGGCCGCTTGGAAGCGATTGCAGAAGGCGGTGGAGATATTCGAGCGCATCCAGCGATTGCCCCTCGCTGTGGAGGATCGTGTACGCGTAGAGCGTCGACTCCGTCACCTGCGCTACCTTTATGGGAGACATCTCATTTTTAATCACCAACTTCCCGAAGCCCGCTGCCAATTCCAGAGCCTCCTGAAACTTGAGGGAAACTCCTCCTTGAACGACTCTTTACGTGCCCTAGGTTTGTGTGGGCTCACGTGGGCTCCTCGACCGGTTTTGGACGTTCTCCGTCGCCGATGGCAAAGGCAGGAACCGCAGTTGTTTTTTTCAGGAAAACCGGGCAATTCCGCGATGACCCCAATGGCCCATCGGATTGTCTATGTGGAGGCAGGCTCAGGTACGGGAGGATCGGCGAAATCCCTGTATCGGCTCTTAACCCACCTTAACCGGAGGCGATGGCAGCCGATCGTCATCATGCATGAGACCGCCCCGATTGTATCGCGCATCCGGGAGATGGGCATTGAGGTTCATGTCAGACGATTGCGTCCGAAGATGGATGAGGATCGGCCCAGCTCAGGCGGATTTGGGAAGAACCTGGTTGGTTTTCATCTGCCGCTGGCGCTCGAATTATGGAAGCTCTTCAGGGGCACGCGTCCAGCGTTGATTCATCTCAACAACAGCCCACAAGTAGGCCTCGCTGCCATCGTGGTTGCCCGGATGCTTGGCATTCCAGTGGTTTCTCATCTGCGAACGACGCGTGGCCTCAGCCGGCTTGAAAAACGGTTGATGCCAGGGATCCGTCGACTGATCGTTCTGAGCCAGCCGATGGCGCATCTTTGCAGAGCCGAGGGGTTGACGGATGCAAAGTTCTGCGTGATCCCCGATGGCGTGGAGATTTCTGAGTCACAGGCGACTAGCCGATTGATGGCGCGAGAAGCGTTGGGATTGGACGCAGAAGGTCCCGTTATCGGGATCGTTGGTCGCTTGATTCCCTTTAAAGGCCATGAAGATTTCTTCCGCGCCGGGGCCCTTTTGGCAAAGCGACATCCGGGTTTACGTTTCGTCGTCGCTGGCGGGTTCGTTCCCGAGACTAACGGGTTTGAACAACGATTGCATCGACTCGTCGACTCTCTCGGCTTGACATCGTCGGTGCGATGGCTGGGATGGCGAACACATACGGAAGAAGTGTATGCGGCACTCGATGTGTTGACGATGCCTTCGCAAGTAGCCGAGGGGCTTCCCTCGACGATTCTTGAAGCGATGGCGAGTGGCATTCCGGTGGTCGCTTCAGACATCGGAGGCATTCCCGACGTAGTCGCTCATGGCTCGACCGGTTTTCTGGTGCCGCCTAAGGATCCCCATCGATTGGCGGAGGCTGTCGGGATGCTTCTGAGTCAACCGACTCTGCGGCAATCATTCGCTCATGCAGCGCTAGAGCGCGTTCGGCAATTCGATATACAGATCACCGTGAAACGTCTGGAAAGCCTGTATGAAGAATGTGTGCAAGGATGAAGAATCGCTTCCTAAGACTTAAGCGAGGGATCAAACGACTGCTGGCACATCTCGCTCTGGCGAGTGGGCTCTTGGCTTTGATCCGTTGGATATCCGGGCAGCGTCAGGATCGCTTTGCCATCCTGATGTATCACCGGCTAGGTCCCCAAGGACTTCCTCAAGAGGTGTTCGCGCATCAGATGCGCTACGTCTCAAAACACTATCGATTGCTTCCGCTGGAAGAATTGGTCAGGCGGCACGTTCACAAAGAACCCATGCCACGCGGGGCAATGGCCATCACCTTTGACGACGGCTACCGAGATTGTCTTGAAGTGGCGCAGCCGATTCTTTCATCGCTTGGTTTGCCAGCGACGGTGTTTCCCGTGGTCTCAGGGATTAAGGATGCGCAGCCCTTGTGGACGCATGTGGTCACGACGGTGTGTGAGCATCTTCCAGCAAACGAGGTATCGGTTCCCTTGGACTCTGAAACCCGACGTTACTCATGGAGAAACGATGCCGAACGCGGTCTGGTTGCTGAGACGATCAAGGAACAGCTCAAGCGTTTGGACAGCCAGTCGTTTGAGCGCGCTTTAGCGTTCTTGAAAGCGCAATGCCCTGACTGGAAACGCTTGACATGGGAGCAAGCGCCCATCGTGGATCGTCAGGGACTCCTGACGCTGCAAAAGTCCGGTTGGAATGTGGGTGCGCACACCGTGACTCATCCGATTCTCAGTCGCCTCTCGTTGGATCAGCTTCGCGGAGAGATCGAAGGTTCCAAACGTTGGCTTGAGGAACAGTTGAAGGAACCGGTGAGCGTGTTTTGTTATCCGAACGGAAAGTCTGACGACTACAATCCAGCAGTCATTCAGATCGTAGAAGCGTCTGGCTTCTCGGCAGCCTGCACCGCTGAGGAAGGCTGGAACGATGACACAACGTCCCCTTGGCAGATGAAGCGCCTGGTAACTTCAGAGCTTTCTCTGGCTGTCTTTGCCTGCGGGTTGGAATCGCTCTTTGCTCCTCGTCGTTGTCTGCACGCGCTTCGTGAGGGATGTCTCTTTTCGATCTCGAAGCTGAAGCGATTGGTTCTACGTGGGGGACTCCGTGCGCTGTGGGATTGGATGAAGGAACGACTGTGGATGGATCGAGAAGGGATTTTAATGACACTTCTTCTCAATCAGCCGCTGCGCATTCCACGAGCTAAGATTTTCTGCAACTACGCCTGGGCGAGTGAAGATGACCTAAAGAACTTACCGAATGTATTCCCGAGCCTTAACCCTCAGGTGATTCGCAAGCGCTATGAGCATGGGGATCGCTGTTGGGTAGGACGGAGAGAGACAAAGATCGTAACCTTCATGTGGATCGGCCGAGCAGCATGGGATGTTTGGTATTTCAGAGGCGAGATTCCTTTGCTTCCTCACCAATGCTACAGCTATAACGCCTTTACTATCCCCTCCGCTCGAGGCTTGGGTGTGTTTCCTCAATGTGTGGAAGCTGCCCGGCAGGCACTCCTTGAAGAGGGGGTCACTTCTTTACTCGGTGTTGTGGATTCCAGAAACAGCGTTTCCTTACGGACCCTCAAGCGCTTCGGGATGTTTACCAGTGGCAGCCTATCGTTGAGGCGGCAATGGGGTTTCATGAAGCGTCGGATCGTTAAAATCACAGATGTGGAATCATCCCGTCATTCTAGCCATTCGTCGCTCAAACCCCTGTTGCGTCATCACCTCCCAGTCGCTGTGGTCTTAGGGCAGGGAAGAACAGGGCTCGGCGTGAATCGGCTCTTGGGGCGTCTGGGCATTCGGGTAGTCGGCGTCGATGCCGATGGACAAGCCTTGGGATTTCGTTCCCGTTACGTCACCCCGCAGCAAATCTCATGGGGAGAGACTCAGACGCTGTTGCAACTTTGCAAGGACCTGCGTCGAGGCACGGATGTCAAACCCGTTCTGATTCCCACATCGGATGATACGGTGCGATGGTTGATGAAGGATTGGGATGTTCTGGCATCATCCATGCAGTGCTTGGCTCCAGAGCTCTCTGTCTGGGACATGCTCATGGACAAAAAACGCTGCCTGGAGGCTGCTGCTGCTTTAGGGGTCCACACGCCCAAAACATTTCGTGCGGATGAGGCTTTGCATGAGAGAGAGGGTCAGGGCTTCATTTATCCATGCGTTTTAAAGCCCATCGATAGACGAGCGATTTCCGGCCTTAATGGAGAGAAGGTATTTCTGCCGAAGGCTCGCGAGGAGATCCAAAGGGTGATCGCAGGTCTGGGCAGTCGACCTGAGCAATGGGTGGTCCAGGAGTTGATCCCGGGAGAGGATCGCTCTCATGGATCCTGCGCTGTGTGTTTGGGGCATCAGGGAGAAGTGTTGGGAGTTTTCACCAGTAGGAAGTTGCGTCAGTATCCACCAGGCTACGGGATTGCGACGATCTGTGAAAGCGCTTGGGAGAGTGTTTTGGCTGAGCAAGCGATTCGGTTCCTACAAGGAGTGGGTTTCCGCGGGGTAGCAGAGGTGGAGTTCAAGCAGGATGCACAGGACGGAAAATGGAAGTTGATCGAAGTCAATCCTCGTCTTTGGATTCAGCACACGCTTGCTGCTCGATGTGGGGTGAACCTGGCCTATGTCCTCTACCTGGCAACGATCGGTTTGGAACCCAAGCCATTGCCACGACAGAAAGAGAACATCCGATGGATTGCGGCAGAACTGGATTGGTTCTCGCTGCGCCAAATCGCGCGTCAGCGTCGAGTGAATTGGCAGGAGTGGACTGAGGGTTTTCGGGCAGAGCGGGAGACTTCCTTGTGGCAGTGGGACGATCCCCGTCCGGCTATCCACCGTGCGCGGGAGCTCATGAGTTCTTAGTTGGACAAACGTATGCGTCGGTTGCCTCTATCGATTGCAGCGCCGCTTGCAGTGAATGTTTCGCGAAAGATGATAGAAACAGCAGTCTGGTCTTTGGGGAGTTTAAGGCGAGCGCTGAGAATACGTTGGGCAGCGCGTTGCATAGTTTCTCGTCGACTCGCTGTGGGCGTCAAAGGATGATTGGTCAGGTACATGCGGATGGCCTCGCGCACGCGTTCACTGCGACTCCGATGCTCGGCTTTTGCCAAGGTATCCACCCAGAACCACGAAGATATATCCAACTGAAAAGGATGTAGATGGCTTTCAAGTCCTTTAACACGGCGATTCCGGTTGCGCTGCAGACGCGGCGAGCGCTCCCCACCATTGACCGGCGCATATGGCTCATGGCGGTTTTGGCCTGTGGGTTTGCGGTCTTGGTGATGAAGGAGGTCGCATTGCCTTCATCCCTCATCTTAGTTTTTGGGGGGCTGGGACTCTTCGCTTTGTTTGCAGTCGGCCTCCAGAGTCCGGAGATTCCGTTCTACGTGCTGGTTGCTTACCTCCCGTTTAGCCGTCTACTCGTCGGTGATTTCGGTACCCAGGCGACGGCGCTGAATCTTACCAACATCTTCACCTTAGGGGTGTTCATCGCTCATGTGTTTCGGCAAGGAGCGCGTGGACAAGCCCCATTTCAATCCACACCGTTGAATCGTATGATCTCGTTGTTCTGCGCCTTAGGGGCGGCCGCTTTGATACGGGCGGGTTGGGATTATGGTTCCTGGTATGCCTGGCACTATCTCATTCCCCTCAAGCGTTGGCTTACCCCGATGTTTCTTTACTTCCTCACGCTTTGGGTGGTGCGAGATAAAAGAGTGCTGAAGACTTCAGCGATCCTCATCATGATCGTCGTGACTCTGGTTGCCCTCATGGCGATTCGGGATTACATGAATGTCGAGGGAAGCGGCTTTGAAGCCTCGCGCATCGGAGGGATCGCCGAACATTCCAATACCTTGGGGGCTTTCTTCGTCTACTACATGTTTTTACATCTAGGTTTCTTCCTCACCCACACTTCGAGGCCTCGAGCGTGGCTTTTATTGATTCCGTTTCTGCTTTGCTTCCGGGGAATCATGGTGACATTCTCCCGCGGGGCTTACCTGGCATTCGCGATAGGATCTCTGGCAGCCTGTTGGTTTCGACATAAGCTCTTGTTCGTTACCGCCGTAGTCGCACTGGTGTTTGCGATTCTCAATCCGACGTTGTTGCCTTCAGGGATTCGCTACCGGATGGGAATGACGATAATTCATCATGATACGGGTGTGGTTCAAGAGGACATCACGCAGAACCTCGAGGGCAGCTCGGCCTCGCGTATTGAGATATGGCGCGGAGCGCTCAAGATGATCCAGGATCATCCTTGGTGGGGGGTCGGTTACGAAGCCTTTCCTCGGTTCATGCCAAGTTATACCGAGGGAAAGATCGGATACATGGACGCCCATAATAGCTATCTCTTAATCGCTGCAGAGATGGGTTTACCGACTCTCGGTGTCTTTCTACTCGTTCTTTTAATGATTGGATACTATACCCACTGGCTCTATCGGCATGCCCAGGACAAGGCGTTGAAGGCTATCGCCCTGGGATTCTTGGCGGGGTTGGCCGGGCTGTGGGTGGCGAATCTCTTCGGTTCACGCATGGACCACGCAGAGGTATCCGGATACTTCTGGATTATTTGTGGCCTTATTATGCGCGGCGTGTTGATTGAGCGGCAGGAATTAGCACACAGCAAATAGCACACAGCACATGGCAGACACAACGGAATGAAGGGATCCCACTCCGAACTCCAAACTCCGAATTCCGAATCCCGAACTGGGAAACATGTCCTATATCCCAGCCTGGGTATGATCGTTTCCCAATTCCCAGAGATGCACGAGACGTTCATCATGCGGGAACTGAGCGCGTTGCGCGATGCAGGAATTCCTCTGCGTATCTATTCATTGAAACGCTGCCGCGATCCTATCGTACATCCGCAAGCGCAAAAACTTCTCGGGTTGACTCGCTATGTGGTATGGAACGATGCCGTTGTTTGGGTACGTGCGGCCGGGTTAGTTCTCCGGCGTCCGATGCGGGCGTTCTCGATACTCGGCTGGGTGGTTCGCCATCATTCTGGGAGGGCTTTCCTTTTGGCAAAGGCGCTCGTGGTATGGGCACAGGCGATTGTAATCGCCGAGAAGATGCGCGAGGAGGGGATTACGCATATCCATGCGCATTGGGCAACGGTGCCGACGACGGCGGCTGTGATCGCTTCCGATTGGCTGGGTATTCCCTTTAGCTTCACGGCGCACGCGTGGGATATCTTTGTTCGGAATCCATCCCTGAAAGAGAAGATACGACTTTCAGCTAGGGTGATGACCTGCACGGATTACAACCGGCGGTTTCTCCAGCACTTGTGTCCGGGAGAGCGAGAGAAGATCATCGTGAACTATCACGGCGTGGACCTCGGGAAGTTTCAACAACTACAACAAGAGACAAGAAACAGGGGACAGGGGACATGTTTTGTGTCTCCTATCTCCCGTCTCCCGTCTCCCGTCTCCTGTCCCGTTTTTCTATCGGTGGGTCGGCTCGTTGAGACCAAAGGCTATCCTGTTCTTTTGGAAGCCTACCGACGGCTGAAGTCGGAGGGCATGGCGTTTCACGCGGTGATCGTTGGGGAAGGTTGCCTGCGTGATAGGCTGGAACATCAGATTCGTGTGAACCATCTGGCCGATGTCGTCGAGTTGAGAAACGCGATGGGGCAGGAGGCACTACGCAAGCTCTATCGGGATGCCTTCGCCTTTGTCCTGCCTTGCACCGTTGCTGAAGACGGGGACCGCGATGGGATTCCGAATGTCATTCTCGAGGCCATGGCTTGTAGTTTGCCGATAGTCTCGACACAGATCTCGGGAATCCCAGAAGCCGTGCAGGATCGCCGCAGCGGATTGTTGGTTCCACCCAACGATGGGGAAGAGCTCGCTCGCGCCTTGAAACTTTTGCTGCAGCGGCCGAGTTTTGCCCGTGTATTGGGTGACCACGGGCGAATGTGGGCGGAGTGTACGTTTGACGCCCGCGAGCATATGCAACAACTCGTGGTTCGGATGAGGGGGTTGTTAGAGAAATCTGTTAGACCCGTTAACGTCATGTACGTCATTTGGTCGCTGGAGGTCGGTGGGGCAGAGCGTGTTGTGATGACGCTCGCCAGTGGCCTGGACCGTAAGCGGTTTTCTCCGATCGTGGTGTGTCTCAATCAGGAAGGACGTATGGCGGCCATGCTTAAACAGCAAGGGATTACTGTGATTGCCCTGAACAAGCGTCCGGGAGTCGATTTGGGGATGCTGGTGCGTCTGGCGTGGTTGATGAGGCAGCATGGCGTGCAAGTTGTGCACGCGCATCTATGGGGAGCGAATCTGTGGGCGCGTATCGCTGCCATGATGGCAAGGGTACCGGTCGTCATTGTCCACGAACACGGGATGCAGCCTTGGCGAGGAACCTGGCATTTCCGAATCGACCGTTGGCTGGGACGAAGAACGAGCCGGATTCTCTTTGCATCCTCGGAAGTCATGCAGAAGTATGGTGCAAAGACGGGGATGGCACAAAGGCGTTGCCTGTGGGTTCCCAATGGAATCGACGGGAGGCCGCAAGGATTGGATCGTACCCGTTTGCGAGCACGATTGGGTTTTTCCGATGAAGATCGCGTCGTGATCAGTGTCGGCCGACTCTCACCAGAGAAAGGGCATGAAGATTTGTTGCTTGCCTTCGCTCAACTGAGGCAACAGGTGCCTCAGGCGCGTTTGGTATTGGTAGGAGACGGGATAGAGCGAGACACGCTCCAGGCGCTTCAAGCACGCTGTGGACTTAACGGTGAAGTGACCTTCGCGGGAGTGCAGGACGACGTGCGTCCGTGGCTCGCTGCTGCCGACGTCTACGTTCAGCCTTCGAGGCGGGAAGGTTTGTCACTGGCCGTTCTTGAGGCGATGGCCTTCGGGCTTCCCGTCATCGCGACCCATGTAGGGGATACGGCACGTGTCATTACCGATGGAATGACAGGATACCTAGTGCCTGCTCAGCAACCGGAGGTCTTATCGGCTAAGCTCAAGCAGGTTCTCGATCAACGGGATCAGCAAGGAACTTTAGTAGAGGCGGCCCGCGCGCTTGTGCAGCGTGATTACTCCGAGCGCCAGATGGTGGGGATAGTGGAGAGGGTTTACGAGGAAGAACTCGTCAAAGAAACAATAATTAGCACACAGCAATTAGTACACAGCACATAGCATATGGCAGACCGCAAACCGAAAACTGCTTCCCAGCCACGTAGGCACGTAGGCACGGATGCACGACGTGTCTCCTCTGCCTTGTCTGCTCTCCCACGTTTCAAGCGTAAGGTTGTCATGGGGCTGAGCTTATTGCTCATCATCGGTTACGTGGCTAAGCTCGTCGATACGCGCTATCCCTGGCTGTGGGCTTACCTGCTGGATCAGATCAGACCTCAGACGGTGCAAGCATCCGCAGGCCCGACCCACGTCCTGTTCACTTTCGTCGACCATTTTGAACCGCACGACCAAGCGACCATGGATCGGTGGATGAGCGCTTATCCCCAGATGGCTGCGCGCCATCGCGATGCCGATGGACGTTTTCCGCAACACTCGTGGTTTTGGCATTTCAGCTATGCCGATGGATTCGAGACCTTGTCGTACCTGAAGCAGCTGGCCGAGCTTTCTTATCAAGGATTCGGAGAGGTGGAGCTGCACCTGCACCATGGGCCCGATTCCGAAGAGAGCTTTTTAGAGCTCATGCGCAAGCGCCTGCAACTTTCACGATGGACGGGTTCGATGGTGACGGCCGAGACAAGGCCACAGACGCATTTTGGATTCATTCACGGATTATGGGCGCTGGACAATTCACGCGGGGGTAAGACCTGCGGTGTCAATAATGAGTTGACGCTGCTGGCACGTTTAGGCTGCTATGCGGATTTTACGCACCCCTCATGGGGGCCTATGCATCCGCGGATGGTCAATCGGCTTTACTACGCGACGGACGATCCGATGCGTCCTAAGTCCTATGACCGAGGTCCGGTCATGCAGGTGGGACGCTTACCTATCGGGGACCTGCTCATTTTCGAAGGGCCCAGTGTGGTGCGCTTGCGCGGTATCAAACCCGTCTATGACCATGGGGATGTGACGCAGGTAGATCTTCCGACCTCCGAGCGCGTCGATGCCTGGGTGCGAACCGGTATTCACGTCGAGGGACGTCCCGAGTGGGTTTTTATCAAAGTCTACACGCATGGGGCCATTGCGCGAGACCATGAGGCAGTCCTAGGACGCTGGAGCGACCGGATGCATGAATACCTGGAAGGTCATTACAACGATGGTGAGCGTTACGTCCTGCACTACGTCACGGCCCGCGAGGCCTACAACATCGCCAAGGCTGCGGAGGTGGGTAAATCTGGGGATCCCAATGCGTTCCGTGATTTCGTTATCCCTCCCTACGCGAACCGGACCCTCATAGCCTCCGTACCCTATGAGCTCATCAGCGCTGACGAAGAGAAGTTGTGGGTGCGGTTGCTGACGCCACCCAGCAGTCGTGTAAGTATGCGATTGCATGCGCGCGTCGTTGACGTTTCTGGCGATGCGTCTGACATCGTGATTGAGCCCACGGATGAAGATACAGGGCTTACTCTCGCCACGACAGGAGAAGGAATCGTAACGTTTGAGTATGAGAGAAGAGGTATCAATCAGCAAGTAGCACATAGAGCAGATGGTACAAGATGAACCGAGCGACGAGCGACGAGCAACGAACCACGTCCCCCGCACCTTGCCCCATAAAGGTGGTCTACGTGATTGACGATTTGGGCCTGGGAGGGGCGCAGAGGCAACTGACCGAGCTCGTTAGGGCGATCGACCGCAGCCGGTATCAGCCTTACGTGGTGAGTCTTTCAACCCAGCGCTTGGCTTACGCTAAGAATATTCGTGAGCTTGAGATTCCCTTGACGCTGATTGAGCATGAAGGGATATGGTCTTGGCGAACCCTTTGGCAGATCCTTCGCTTGCTGCAAAGGGTGCGGCCTACCGTCGTGCACACGTGGCTTTTCACCGCCGATCTCTATGGACGCCTGGCGGCTTGGCTGACGCGCGTGCCGGTGATCGTCAGTGCCGTCCGCAGCGTGGATCCTTGGAAGCCGAGACATTACATTTTTGCGGATCGGCTCTTGTGCAATGTGACGAGCGCTTTTACTGTCAATGCGCAGGCTATCGGCGAGGTGCTTCGTAAGCGAGAGGGCGTTGAGCCCTCCAAACTCCATACGATCTATAACGGGGTGGATCTTTCGGCGTTCGATCCTTCGATTCAGGATGGAGCGCTCCGGCGTCATCTTGGACTGGATAGAGTCGTTCGGCTTGTGGGTATCGTCGGACGTCTGGCTCCGGAGAAGGATCATCAGACGTTTCTGCACTCCGCAAGGTTGGTGGTAGAGCGTCATCCGGATGTTCGTTTCCTCATCGTCGGCAATGGTCCGCTGCGATCCGAGCTCGATGCGATGATCCGCAAGCTGAAACTACAGGCTCATGTCCACATGCTGGAGAGTCAGCAGCCGATCACTCCGATCTTCGCCGCCCTCGATATGGTTGTCGTCAGCTCGCGCTACGAAGGCTGCTGCAACGTCATTCTAGAGGCTATGGCGATGGGCAAGCCCGTTATCGCCACAGACGTAGGAGGAAATCCGGAGTTGGTGAGTCACGAAGAAACGGGATTTTTGATTCCGCCCGGGGAGCCCCAAGCGATGGCTGAGGCTATCGAGCGACTCTTGCAGCAGCGCTCTCGCGCGCAGTACTTCGGGCAGCAGGCGCGGCGTATCGTAGAGTCCCGGTTTAATCTGAAGCGCATGATCGATCAGACGATGGCTTTGTATGACGCACTGCTATGTCGTGTTGGCCCGTTAACGCGTTAGCGCATTTTCGCGTTCAACTTGAACAAACCCAACCCGCGAGTTCACCAACGCGCCAACGGGCAAACTCGCTAACCAGCGGGTGGTTTTCAACGGAGGAATGAAGTACTGATTAAACGAGTGAGGTGAGTGATGCAACGATATGTGCCGACGATTCTCGTCTTGGTGATAGGTATGAGTTTGGGGTATGGCGTCGCAGCATCGGGAGGGCCTGTGCAGGCGTTGCTTCGTCCCATGAAGGCCCTTTCGCATTTGATATCAAGCCCCGGTGATGCGTTGAAGGAGGGGTTAAAACCGCAACCCCCATCCTCTTCTGCTTCTGCGAAAAACGCGGTCTTCTGGTTAAGCAGTTTTGAGTCTTCGGAAGAGATCGATAGACGTTGGAAGACTCGCAGTGTCGTAGCCAAGGTAGATAAACTCCATGCCAGCCATGGACTCTCCGCCGCGCGGTTGACCTATCAGATGGCTACGGCTCCCGCTTTTATGATGGAGAACTACCTGGATAGTGGACACGGCGATTGGCGGGGCTATGAAGCCCTGGAGTTTGATCTCACCAACGCAAATCCCAGCCAGGAGCGGATGATCCTAAAACTGAAAGATCAGGATGGCCGCGGCTACAGCGAGGATATCTTCGTCAATTCAGGCGCATCGCAACATATCCGCGTGCGTCTGGAAGACGTTCAGGGTTACCTCGATCTTTCGCACGTCATCCAACTCAACCTGTTTCGATGGAAACCGCGCAAGGAGGCGACGTTTTATCTGGATGCCGTGTGCCTGACTCCCGCTGCACAGAGAATACCCGAATCGGATACGACGGGCTCATCGGGTTCATCAGTGATTCCCGTCTCTGCGGCTGTGACTCCGCAGGAGTCTTGGCAAGTGAAGTGGGTTTCGGGTCTGACGAAGGTGTTTCGCGATCCCGCGCTTTTGGAGCAGGCGGCAACACCACCTCTTCGTCTAGCGCTCTCCAAGGGGGAATACGAGAGTGTACAAATCCTTGTCATTGGAGGAGAGCAGCCCGTTCAAGTGAAAGTTTCCGTTGGGCCACTCACGCATAGCGATGGACAGACCCAGTTTCCCAATGGCGTCGTCGAGATCCGTCGAGTCGATTACGTAACGACGAAGCAGCCTTACTATCCCGTAACCTTCGTCGGGGATTGGCCGGATCCCTTGCCGAGTGCGGATACGATCGACGTCCCCGCCGGTCAGGTTCAGCCTATCTGGATCACGGTGGGTGCGCCGACGCACCTTGTGGCCGGTCAATACAACGCGACCATCACCCTCCGCGGTTCGGATGGCCGTATCGAGCAAATGGAGCTGATCGTCACGCTATGGGACTTCACCCTTCCCCGGACAGCAAGTCTTAAGACAGCTTTTGATTTCTATCCCTCGCGACTCAGAAAGACCTATCAGGAGTTCGTTCTAGGCGGATCCGTTTGGGAGACTCGCTTAGAAGAATTGCAGCGGCTCTATTACTTGGATATGCTTAAGCACCGCGTTTCTCCCATTCTGCAAGCGGATCCTTCCAATGCTCGGTTCCAGCAAGAGATTGCCGAATATCTTAACCGTGGACTGAGCGCATTAGGAATTGGCTCCAGAGGAGGCAGCAACGGCAACAATTGGCCGAAGGATCCTGGGCAACTGGAGCAGGTCATGAGCTGGTATCGCAAGGCGGCTGAGTCCTTGCGTTTTCAACAGCTATTGGATTTAGCCTACGTCTATACCTATGATGAGCCTCAGCCCGGAGATCCGAAGGTTGCGCGGGTGATGGCAGCGATTCACCAAGTCGATCCGGCGCTTAAGAATCTTCTGGTGATGCACTATGCCCCGGATCCTGTGCAGCATGCGGATTGGCTTAAGGATGCCGACATCATTTGCTTGCGTATCGCAAGCTTTGATCCTGCACAGGCACAGCAGCTCAAAGGGATGGGTAAGGAAGTGTGGATGTACGTCTCATCACCGGCGCATCCTTTTCCGGCGCTTGTCATTGATTATCCGGCCATCGCCCATCGTATTCTGCCGTGGATGGCCTGGAAGTATGGGGCGACAGGACTGCTCTATTGGTGCGTCGACTTCTGGAACGGAGATCCTTGGCAGGATCCGGCAAACTTCAGCAAAGATCAGAACGGAAACGGTGCCTTGTACTACCCCAGCGCCGAAGGGCCGGTACCTTCGATCCGCATGGAGGCTTTGAGGGATGGCATTGAAGACTATGAATATCTCACTCTCTTGAATACGCTCTTAGAAAGTGCGAAAGGCATGGAGGATTCTGATCCGACTCTATTCGAGCAGGGACGCAAGCTCGTAGGCGTTGGATCGGATATCGTGGATTCCCTGCGCAGCTACAGCAAGGATCCCGAAAGGCTGTTGGCTTATCGAAAGGCCGTTGCCGAGACGATTGAGAAACTACAAAGAGTGTTAGCCCGTTAGCGCGTTTGCGAATTGGCGGGTTTGCGGGTTTAGGATTTTAACGCACCAACGCGCTAGCCAATGATAATGAAACTATTCCTCTTCACAACTGACAACGCTTTTGCCTTGCGCGCACAGGAAGCGGGGGTCGACAGCGTGATCGTCGACTGGGAGTCGAGGGGTAAGAGGCAAAGGCAGAGCCGGTATCCTCTCGAGGTCAACCAGGATACTCCGGAAGATGTCTCGCGTCTGGCGCAGCGGCTGACGATTCCGGTGACGGTTCGCGTCAACGGTTTCGGGCTACACACGGCGGATGAGATTGAATGTGCCTTGGATCACGGAGCGCGCATTCTGATGCTGCCCATGGCGCAGCAGCCCGATGAGGTTGAGGGATTCCTGAAACAGGTCCGCCATCGGGTGAAAACGATCGTTCAGATTGAAACGCAGGCTTTGGTTGAACAGGCCTGCGCGCTTCGAGATTTTGCGTGGGATTACGCTTATATCGGGCTGAACGATCTCATGGTATCCCGCGGGGGTTGGTTCCTGTGGGATGCTGTACTTGATGGGACGGTGGAGCGGCTTTTTCAAGCCCTCGCTGACCGCGCCGTCGGATTGGGTGGGGTAACCGTGGTGGGGGGAGGACTTCCTGTCCGGTTCGCTCTGCTCCTGCATGAAATGGTCCGACTCGGTTGCCAATTGAGTTTCTTGCGGCGTACGTTCAAAAAGGAACTCATGGATCGCGATTTCAACGCGGAGATTCGGGCCGTTCGGGGCTTTTGCGAAGCCAGTGCTCATCGAGGAGAGCAGGCAATTATCTGGGATCATCAAAGATTCGTGGAGGAGCTATTAACCCTGCGAAGGAATAATGACTTTGCTCGTCATGTACAGCACTCACAAGCCGAGTGGGGAACACCTCTGTCGGTTGAAGGCGTTACGTGATTCTTTAAAAGTCATCGTCGCCACTACCGAAGAAGAGGCAAAGGCCATGGCCCCTGAGGTTGAGATTATCTTGGGGCATCGATATCTGCGTCAGTGTCTTGCGGTTGCCAGACGGTTGCGTTGGGTTCAAAGCTCCGCCGGTGGGGTGGATCAACTTCCCTGTGAGGGGCTTGCTTCACGCGGCATTCTGTTGACGCGAACCACGTTATCGTCATCGGTGATTGCACGGCATGCCATCACTTTAGCTTGGGCCCTGACTCGGGGTTTGCCACAGGCTTTTAAACTTCAAGCCAGTAGACGATGGGATCCTGCGGGAGTGTCTTTCCTGAGCATGCCGCGACAGGCTTTGGTTCTCGGAATGGGGTGTATCGGACGCACCCTTGCCGCTCAGCTACGCTCCGAGGGATTGCGTGTGATTGGGGTCAAACGCACCCTCGATGAAAGTGTCAGGGCTTGGTGTGATGATTTGCGCGATACACAAACATGGCAGAGCGCTTTGCCAGAAGTGGACTGGTGTTTCGTAGCTTTGCCTCTGACGGAAACTACCCGACATTTCGTCGACGAGACCGTCATGCGTGCGCTACCCGCTCACGCGGTTTTGGTAAATGTGGGGCGCGGAGAGGTTCTGGATACCGAGGCACTCATCCGTGTCCTCAACGATGGCCATTTGGGAGGTGTTGCTCTGGATGTGGTGGAGAAACAGCCCTTGCACTCCGACGATTCTCTCTGGCAAGCGCCGCGTCTGTTGATCACTCCCTATGTGGCTGCGCACGAACCGAATCGCGCTGCAGCGCTGGAGCGTTTCTTTGAATCTCAGGTTCAGCGCTATCTGGATGGTGAACCGTTAGAAGATGTGGTTGTGTTCGATAAGCAATGAGTGACAAGGGATAAATTAGGTTTGCGCGTTAGCCCGTTAAAATCTTAAACCCGCAAACGCGCTAACTTTTTTGGTTCTTCCGGCTTTGCAGTGGTTAAAAGGAACAATACTTCCCTCTCCCCAAAGGGGAGAGGGATCGGGTGAGGGGAAGATACTCAGGAGAGCGGAGAATAGGTTGCATTACCGCCATGCCGATTCGACGCTGCACTCAGCGCAAGGGGCAACCTTTCATTTGCTGCGCTCAGTATGAGTGAAGCCGATCCGATTGGCACATTTCCCTCCACCAACCCCCCCTCGCCCTAACCCTCTCCCTTTTCAGGGAGAGGGGAAAGAATGCCCATGGTAATCCCGGAAGCGCCAGCTTTTTAAGGTATCCTCATGAGAATTGTGGCACTGACGTTTCATGATGTGGTGACGAAGGAAGAGAGCGCTTCTTCTCAGGCCGACGTGTTCTACCGCATCACCACCGGTGAGTTGGAAACCGTGCTCTCTCAACTACGTCGACTCGGCTATCAAGCTGCCAATTCAAAAGAATTCCGGGTTTGGCAAGAGGCAAGATCCAATCTTTCTAAGAGGGTTGTGGTGCTGACATTCGACGATGGATATGCCAGCCATTTTGAATCCGTTGCCCCCTTGCTTTTGCGCTATCGCTTCAGTGGGACATTTTTTGTTCCCGCGGCCTTGGTTGGACGATCGGGTTATATGAGTTGGGACCAATTGCGCAAACTGGTTTTCCTGGGTATGGAAATCGGATCGCACGGGCTCTCCCACAGGCCCTTTACGCAGCTATCTCGCCAGCAACTCGACCTGGAACTGACAGGGTCCAAGCGCTTGTTGGAAGATAATCTCGGAATACCCATCCGCGCCATCGCTGCTCCAGGAGGGTTTTGGAGCGCCTCTGTGGCCGAGGCTGTTCGACGTGCCGGTTATGAGGCGGCTTGGGTTTCAACGATTGGCACCAACGGCCCTCAGACAAACCCCCTAGCCTTGCGCCGGGTTGTGGTGCGTCGGCCATTCTCTGCCGAGCGTATTGTATCGATGGTCGAAGGTTGGCAACCCGCATTCTGGTGGGCGTCGAGCCAGCAGCATACGATTCAATTGCTCAAGCGTCTATTAGGAGTCTACCGGTATGAGCAGCTCAAACGTCGACTCGTGCCGAATGCGTAAGAGTGTTAGCACGTTTTCGCGCTAACGGACTAACGGGGCAAACACGCTAACATTAGGTACCATGACTCTCATCTTCTGGGTTTCACTGACGGTACTGATCTACATCTACATCGGCTACCCGCTTTTGGTGTGGATCTGCGCGCGTGTGTGGGGGCGTTTGCCGCAGCGATCATCCATTCTGCCATTGGTATCTCTGGTGATTCCAGCCTATAACGAAGCCCTGTATATCGAGGGGAAGTTGCGTAATAGTTTAAATCTTGACTATCCGAAGGATCGTTTGGAGGTTGTCGTGGCCTCTGATGGATCGACGGATGAGACGGAAGCGATCGTCAAGCGATTTCGTCCTTTTGGCGTGCGGTTGGTATCGATGGTGCAGAACATTGGGAAATCTGCCATGCTCAATCGAGTGATGGGTTTCTTGAGTGGAGAAATCGTCGTTTTCTCCGATGCTTCCACTGAGCTCGCTGCGAATGCCATCCGTTTTTTGATGCGTTCTTTCGCAGACCCTAAAGTAGGTTGCGTCTCAGGGAAATATCATCTCAAGCAAGTGAAAGACCTGCGTTCACAGGGGGAAGGGTTGTATTGGCGCTACGAAACGTTCATCAAGGAACAGGAGAGTCGACTCCATTCGATTCTAGGTGCCCATGGAGCCTGTTATGCTATCCGCAAGCGACTGTTTCAACCTTTGGAGAACGCTTCAATCAACGACGATTACCTCATTCCCATGCGAATTGTGGCCCAGGGATACCGAGCCGTGTATGAGCCCGAGGCCATGGCGTGGGAAGAAGAGTCGACTTCAATGGAAGGAGAGTTTTCCCGACGTCGACGCATCGCTGCCGGGAACTGTCAACAGATTGTCGCTTTGCGCTCCCTTTTGTCACTCCGACACGGGTGGGTGGTTTTTTGTTTCTTCTCCCACAAAGTCCTGAGGTCCTTTGCTCCAGTGTTTCTGGGTATTCTTATCCTATCGAGCTTCGGATTACCAAATCCCTGGCGGTTTCTGTCCCTTGCTTTTCAGTCCCTATTCTATGCGAGCGCATGGGTGGGGTATTACTGTCAAAAACGGGGTTATCCGGTTAAGTGGTTATCGCCATCACTGTATTTTTGTCTGGGTAATTTAGCTACTCTGGCCGGTTTGATACGATATTTCTTAGGTAGAAAAAGATTAATCTGGGAAAGGGCGCGTTAATACAGAAATATGGTATGAAACGTGCTTTATATAAATATAGGGGTTCTATGACTTTATCCAAGTTCGTAAGGCATATAATCCACTTGTTTGGGACTCTTGTCACTCTAGTTCTACTGGCCACACCGGTACAATCGGCTGTGATTGATTTTGACTTCAACACCCTTGCAGATGGGGCCAACAATGCGGCGGTCAAGGATTACATGCAGGGTGTCCTTGATGTGGAGCGACCAGGAGAGACCGTAGCAGTGCAGGGAGCTAGGGCGGAGAAAAACTACAACGGCGATCGACATGTCGTCGGCCCAGTTTCAGGGAGTGTGGTAACATCCGAAACCTTGGGTACCTCTGATCTTAACGTCCACCATGACTTACCCTTCGACGCTTTTCTCATCAATGGGGGTAGCGCAACGCAAATCACCATGACCTTTTCTTTCCCTATTTATCTTGGGTCGTTCGACTATGAAATCTTTCCCGATGGAACCTGTCCACGAGAGACTTGTGCAGAAGCTAACTGGCCGGATTTTTCCTTTGAAGCCGATGACGTTCTGCAATTTCGTACCTTGGGGATCGTGCCGGGTACCGAAGGCACCTATGCGCATTCTCCGCGCAGCGGTCCGATTCGCAATGAACGCGCTCCTCAATTTCTTGGTATGAGTAGTTTATGGCTCTTCCCCGATGGGGTGACGAAATTGGAATTTATTGATTGGCCCAGACATATTGGCATCGATAACCTCCATATCGATGATGATAAGGGTAGAGGGACTGAGGGACCTCCGGTTGTTCCAGAGCCGACATCGCTTTTCTTGATGACTACAGGGCTAGCGGGGTTGGCTGTCTCAGGACGTCGCTCTAAGTTACTACAAAAAACGTGAAAGTAAGTTGCGAGGATGTCGTTCGTAGATGCCTTCGACATTTTAAAATAAACGACGACTATGATGTCCAAAGACAGAGCAGTCTAGGTTTTTTATCTGTTCAGAGCCCGAGGTGTTTTTTTAACTTATTTTTTTGGTAACCTTTAACGAGGAGATTAGTAATGCAAAAGGGAGCAGCAATCATTTTTTTAGCAGGAGGACTTATCCTGCTTGGTGCCGGTTCGGTTGGAGCAGTTCCTGTGATTGATGGGTTTCTCGGTGTTGGAGAATGGACCGGAGGAGTACTCAGTGGGAGTGATCCCAACGAACCTCTAATCCCGGACAGCTATGATCTTTCTGGGGTTGTTATGATCAAAGAATTGGGAGGCTCTCCAGGAGACGACGGTTTGTACGTTCTCTTAACGACTTATGCCGTACCGTCACTGGTAGATGCAGATGTAGGGCCACCGCCAGCATCAGTCAATATCGCTACCGACTACGATGGAGATTCAGATTTTGCGGATGCAGGAGATTTGTTTACCGTACATACCCTATTCACCGGTTTTGACGTGTTTAGCCCAACCGCTGGCCTGTTGCTAGATGGGGTGGCTGGTGTTCATTACGCAATGGGTTCGGTGATCGAGTATTTTATCCCTTCTTCGGTCATTTCCAGTGTTGTACCTCTACCGAGTTCTTTTTCAGGATTTGCCATTTATGACAATGGAGGAGATGCTCCGGATGATCGTATGCCAATTAAGCTAGGGGGGGGTGGTCCGGGAGAAGAGCCTGTTATTCCGGAACCTGCTTCTTTATGGTTAATGAGTGGCGGGCTTGGTCTTCTGGCTTCCCAGTATCGAGGAAGGCGGTGGCAGCGGCCATGCTCGACTCAGTCCTAACTGTTTTTTACAGACACTTTGTTGTTTGAAAACAACACTTATCCCCTAATTTACTGGCTTTTGGAAGTTGTTCAGGCATCGGGGTGTTAGTTTTTTAAAGATCTAAGTATGTGGACAAAAATATCTTGATATATTTCTTCGCGTTTCTCGTCGAACGTTCCACTATTCACTGATCACTGGCCACTGACTGAGTGATACCCATAGAGTTATGGTCATGAAGGACCAAGGAAGTATTAAAAATTTAGAGAGTTAGGAAATAAATTGGCATGCTCTCTGCTTAGTAAAAGAAGTGTCATCGGTTTTATGGTTTTAAGTCTGTTTGTCGCATGATTGAAGTGTGAAGTGATTGAAGGCTCTGAAGGGTTGTGGCTGTGAGTCATTTCCCCACCGGTGAGCCAATCCTTAACCCAGGAATTTATTTAGATACGATGAGTGTTCTTGTCGCTAAATTACTAACGGCCCATCAAGGACTGGTTGTTGAGCTTCAACGGTTCTGGTTGCTCTGGAGCTACCAGCATCCCGTGCCTCCTTTTACGTTGGCATGGCGATTGGTTCTGAAGCGCGCAGTGGATGTGATTGCTTCTGCCTTAGGGCTTCTTTTTCTGATGCCGCTTTTGGCATGTATCGCCTTGGCGGTGAAGCTTACTTCCAAAGGACCGATCTTTTATAATCAAGAACGGGTGGGGCATTTTGGTGAGCGTTTTACCATGTATAAATTCCGTACGATGATAGTGGACGCTGAAGTCAATGGTCCGGTTTGGGCAGATCAGCAGAGAGATCCGCGCGTCACGCCACTGGGCAATTTTCTAAGACAGACCCACCTCGATGAGTTACCGCAGCTTTTGAATGTTTTGACGGGACAAATGAGTTTGGTAGGGCCACGGCCCGAGCGACCTTGCTTCGTAGAAAGATTGGATCGTCAGATTCCCCGCTACGATAGGCGTCTGTTGGTTAAGCCCGGTCTTACGGGATTGGCACAGGTTCATTATCGGTATGACCAGACCGTGGATGATGTCAAGCGTAAGTTGCGATTTGACCTGTTTTATATCAAGCGTATGTGTCTAATGCTTGACCTGCGCATCCTTGCGTGGACATTCTTGGTTGTGGTAACCGGGCGTGGAATTCGTTAGGCGTGTTTGCCGTACGTATTACGTGTTACGCAGATACAGGAGAGAAGAGGAGGACGGCAATGCGAAAAACAGCAGCAAGTATCGTTTTGGTAATTGGGCTTATGCTGTTTGGTACCGAGGCGGTTGGGGCGGTCCCAGCCATTGATGGGTTATTGGGTGTGGGGGAATGGAGCGGAGCGATTCTCAGCGGGACCGATCCCAACGAAGCCTTGATTCCTAACAGTTATGACTTGTCAGGCATCGTCATGATCCAAGAGATGGGGGGAGCTGCCGCAGATGACGGGTTGTACATTTTGATTACGACCTACGCAGCACCGAGTTTAGTCGATTCAGGTGTGGGTCCGCCTCCCGCATCTGTGAGCGTCATTACCGACTACAATGGAGACTTGGACTTTGCCGATGCAGGCGATATTTTCACGGTCCATACCCTAGCGAGCGGATTCGATGTCTTCAGTCCAACGGCAGGGCTTCTTTTAGACGGTGTAGCCGGAACCCATTATGCTTTTGGTTCGGTCATTGAGTATTTCATTCCATCCTCGGTCATCGCTGGCATAGTGCCTCTACCCAGTAGTTTTGCGAGCTTTGCTGTCTACGACAATGGTGGCGATGCTCCGGATGACCGTATGCCGAATCTTGGATTCTTCACGCCCGTTCCAGAACCTTCCAGCATGCTTTTGATGGGGCTTGGGCTATTGGGTGGTATTATCCAACGCCGAAGGGGGCTATTTTCTTGAGCGGTTGATCGATTTTAAGTGAATTCACACCTTCTCTTCTTCTCCAGCAGGCAGCTTTGTAAAGGCTGCCTGCTTTTTTTAATAAACGTTATGTTGAAATAAATCATCATAGTGTAAGCACGTGATCTCTCGCTTTCGTGATCGTTCTTCACTCATAGAAAGTTTGGAATAGCTATTTATATAAGCCCTAATATATCAAAGAGTTACGTGTCTGTTTTTGTAAACAGATGTCGTAAAAAATCTCAGTTTGGTACAAAAACTGCTCAATATCAACTTAGATATGTGAGGGAGTAGTGGTCAGTGACCAACGACAGCCGGTGAGAGGAAAAATGGGAAAGCTTAGATTCCTTCTTGTGCTATTCGTCATAGGAAGTGGGTTCCTTTTCACGAGTGGTTGTCAGGACTAGTAAATAGCCTTATTTCGAGCCTGGTTGATAATTTTATTTCGAGCCTATTCGGTAGTGGAGCAGATTCTGATTCAGAGGCGTGGGCTATCTTTAATTCTGAAAGTGCCATTTCTGAAGAAGCTGAGCTTTTGCTTGAAGCGAGTTCAACGGATGGAGAGAATAGTAGTGGAGAGAGTAGTAGTTTTTCTGGAATAGAATTGTCAAACAGCGCCGTTCCTGTGGCTACTCTTCACAATCCTGAGCCTGCTAGCCTTGCGTTATTTGGAGGAGGGCTGGTCGGTCTGATCTCTTTGAATCGGAAAAGAATCTCTAGGCGTAAGTCAACGTCTTCATCGACCTCACCGGAAGGAAGTTAGCGCGCCTCGTGAAAGGATCCCAACACATGCGTCAGTCTATCCTAGCGACAGCGCTCATAAAGGCGATTCGTGAAACCACTCGTCTTTTTAGTTCCCATCGCAAGCTCTGGCTCCCATTTTTAGTCACTGCTTGCGTGGAAGCCTGTTTGTTGGGAATGATCTGGTTAGCGCCCCACCCGCCCTTTTCAAAACTTTTTGCTCCACCCATCCGTTACTTCTTCGGTGACCGCATGCTTCACTATCCTTGGCACCTTTGGTTTCTGTATTACGCAATGAAGCACACCCAGGTAATGGCATCGATTACGGTAGGGGCATTCATGACGGGTGTAGCTTGCGCCCTGGTGCGTCAATGGCATCAGGGCGGCATACTTTCCATTCGGGACGTGCTGGTTCATCGAGAGGTACGCTATGTGAGGGTATGTATCCTATGGGCCGTTATCTGGGGAATGGCTAGAGTAGCCGGTGTAGTCGTTGCGCGTTTTATCCCTGATCCCATAGGCCGATTCTGGGTAGGGCTTGGCTTGATTCTGTTGCTACAAAGCGCGCTCATCTACGCAATCCCAGTGGTGATTTTTCATCGATGCTCATGGCTAAAGGCTATGGGGTACAGCGTGAAAGAGACGCTCCGTCATCCTGTGAGCACGATCTTGGTGGTGGTGCTTCCGAGCACGTTGCTAGTTTTGTTTGCCATCGTCGTCAGCCCTGGGCGTGCGACTCAATGGATGGTTCAAATATCTCCCGAATTCATGCTGGTGTGTATGCTCGGTCGTTTAATCCTGTGGACTGTTGTCGACGCTGTAGTGACAGTTTCCGTGTGTCATCTGTGGTGGTTCCATCGCGGTCCATCCTTGGAACCGGTTGCCTGTTCTCATGCGAAGTCCCTGTCAAGCGCTGTTGCCGCCTCATCGGGTGATCTCAAAGAGAATGCTGTGGTTGCGTGAACTCGTAAGAACTACTTGCGCGTTAGCCAGTTTGCGAACTGAGCGTTTTCCACTTACCAACCCGCAAACCCGCAAACTCACAAACCTGCCAACTCGCAAACCCGCCAACCCACTCACTTACTTCGCCCTTCTATGTATCCCATTGCTTATCTCAGGATGCAGCTCATCCTACCAAGGGGAACGGTTATTCTGGCATGCCCAGCGTCTGGCTATTCCCATTCTCAAGAATCCGACTGACGTGACTGCGGGTCAGCTTTCCAAAGCCGTGGCAGCGTTTCAGAAAGTGGTGAAACACACGCCGGATACGATTTGGGCTGCTCGGGCGCATGCCGCGATAGGATCTCTTTATGTGACTCAACGCGAGTTTGACAAAGCGCGGGAAGCCTATTTCTTAGTTCTCGAGAATTATCACCAGCACCGAGCGCTGGTTCTGGCGTGTCGTGTGTCTATTGCCAAGACCTATGAAATGGAGAAAGACTGGGAAAAAGCCGTCAAGGTATATGAGGAAATTCCTGACCAACACCCTTGGACCCAAATGGGTTTAGAAACGCCGCTTTATATCGCCAAGACCTATGCCGAGCGCAAGGAATCGGATAAGGCCACCCGGGCTTATGAGCGCGCCATCCGCCGATACCTAAGACTGATCCCGACAGCTCCCAGTCGTCAAAAGGAGTTGCAAGTAAAAGGGTACCTGGCGAGCGCCTATCTAAATGTGGGCGAAGGGCAACAGGCTATTGATCTTTTCGAGGAACTTCTGGCAGACGGAAAGAATATTTCTGTGAATCGTCCTGTTATCCTGCTGATGATGGGCAGGATTTACGAGATTAAGTTACATAACCGCGAAAAGGCGAATCAAGCTTATGCCACACTGATCGCTGAGTTTCCAGATCATGCATTAGCCGCGGTAGCCAAACGTCAACTGGAGCAAAACGGTTATTCTTCCGAACAACCTGCTTCTGTTACCGGCTTGGGTCCTATGGTTCCTCAAGTTCCGCAGCCAGGGGCGTCTGCAGCACCCTGACACTGAGGGGGTCGTTTATCCATAATTTCTAATCTAGCGGTTCATTGACTTCTACTGAGGAAAATGCTCCGATTCTCTATGCGTTCCTGTTTGTTAGGTGTTTTCTTTTCGTCAGCCTTGTTGCTCTTATTCTGGCCTACTTTGGTCTGGATGGCCCAGCGGTTTGAAGCGCACGATTCTTTTTATTCTCATGGTTGGTTGATTCCTGTGGCCAGTGGTTGGTTGATCTGGCGCAGCCGTGTTGCTCTGGCAGCGACGAAGCGTCAGGGCAGTCTCTGGGGACTGCTGTTGTTAGTTCCATCGGTGGCGGTTCATGTGATAGCCACTTGGTGGGATCTTCACTTTGTTTCAGGATTTACGATGATGGCGGCTGTCTGGGCAACGGTGTGGACGCTCTGGGGATTCCAGACGTTGTGGGTGTTACGCGTGGGTTTGTTGTTCTTGCTCTTCATGGTCCCGCTGCCTAGTATTTTGCTTATTTCCATCAGCTTCAAGTTGAAGCTGATCGCTGCGATGCTGGCTACGAACCTGCTGACGTTGCTAGGAATGCCCGCGCATCAGGCAGGATCCACGATTCACGTGCCGGGAGCGTCAGTGATAGTCGATGATGCCTGCAGTGGTCTGCGTTCTCTCATCAGCCTGGTGGCGTTGACTAGTTTGTGGACTTGTCTGGTTGGGCCTTCCTTTAAACGGTGGCACAAGGCAGTACTTTTGGCATCGTCCATCCCGATTGCCCTGGCGGCCAACATGACGCGCATTCTGGTGTTAGTGTTTCTCACTGCCATCTATGGTCCCAAGATCGCGGAGGGATTCATTCATTATGGCTCTGGGCTGGTGGTGTTCGGTCTTGCCTTGTTGGCTTTGGTATGGCTCAGTCAGTGTATGATCAAACCGGAACCTGCCTCCGGCATGTTGTCTTAAGAATCGCTGTCCCGATGACTCCACGCTGCGCGCGTCATACCTCAGATGCCAAAGATTCCAAACACCGGCACCCGGTTTATGCCGTCGAGCCGGCCTTGGCGGCTTTAGGGGTGGTGGTTTTGGCTTCGTGGGTGTTGTGGGCGGGACAGACACCGGCCAGAGGGACTTTTCATCCGTTTTCTGTTCCTCAGACCCTAGGCCTGTGGACGGGCAAGTCTCTTGCCGTAGATCAGCGCACCTTAGATATTCTTGAGACGGATGATGTGACGTTAATGGAGTACCAGATGGGCCAGGAGCCGCCGGTTTGGTTCGCTCAGGTAGCTGGATTTGGACATCGAGCCGCGTTTCATCCACCCGAGTTGTGCTATGTGGGCAGTCATTTTGAGGTGTTGGAGCGACAGCCTGTATCGGTGATAGTCAATGGGAAGCCCCAACGCCTGATGCGGCTTTTGATCGGGCAGGGAAAAGATCGCTTTGAAGCGTGGTACTGGTTTTCAGTCAACGGCAGGGTGACCCCGAACTACTATCAACAACAGCTTTGGCTGGTTGGGCAGAACATCCGTCGTCAGACAGCTTCAGGAACCTTGGTTAGGATTTCCACTCCATTCACGGATGCAAGGAGTACTCACCGACGGCTATTGGCGTTTGTCAGTTCTTATGAAAAGTATGCCGGTCAGCCCTTCACAGCAACCGATGCTTCGTAGCCGAGACATCCCGCCCACCCGTTCGCTGAAGCAAACCAACTGGGCGGATGGCCGAAGGCCGTTGGCCTATGACAGGACAGTTTCTCCCATCTCCCATTCTCCCCCAGTCATTTCCCATCATCGCATAAAGCTTCTTGACTCCCGGAAGGACTCGTGGTATTCTCATCCTCTTGTGCTTTCTTGCCAACAGGACAGCTTAACCACTCCTTGGATGGAAGACACGTTCCAAACAGTTGAATCCTGGCAACAGTTGTGCATGGTGGCTCCTTGCGGGCTGATTCTTGTGGATAGCCAGGGGATCATCCGTTTCATGAATCCTGCGGCGGCCACGCTTTTGGGTTTGGATTCCAGTACTGTTCTCGGACATGTGCTTCTGGATGCGTTAACAGGCTGGAAAGACACGATTTTTGCCTCAACGCTTGCTAGCCTCTTTGCCAGTTCCTCGGAGGCCATAGATTTCACTGTTTTTGGTGTAGACCAGCAGCCTTTACGTCTTTCGGTAGCCTGCGTTCCCAACGGGACGACAAAGCCACGCGGCTTGCTTTTGACCATCACCGAGCAGGGAGATACCGACAGCCTGAAGCGACGGCTCCACCGTGCGGAATACCAAGCCTCTATCGGAAAATTGGCCAGAGGCATCGCCCATGAGTTGAACAGTCCTTTGGATGGCGTATTGCGGTATACCCACTTGGCTTTGGAACAGCTTACGGAGGATTCCTCAATTCGTGAATACCTGGTTCACGTCAAGCAAGGCCTGGATCGGATGGTCCGAGCCGTACGGACTTTCTTGGAATTCTCCCGACAGGTCACCACTCCTGCCCATCGAGTGGCTGATCTGAATCGATTGATTGAAGACGCCCTGATATTGCTCCAGCCCCGTGCCCGCTTTCAGCATGTCCAGATCGTGAAACATTTCGATCCCTCCCTGCCTGCTGTGTTGGATAGCGGGATTCAACATGTCGTTCTCAACCTCGTGAAGAATGCGTTCGATGCGATGCCGCGCGGAGGTCTCCTGACGATTACCACACGCCTGAATGGAGACTCGATCTATGTGGAGGTGGAGGATACCGGAATGGGTATTCCTGAATCGATTCACCCGCGCATTTTCGAGCCTTTCTTCTCCACCAAGCCGATTCACCAAGGCAGTGGTTTGGGGTTGGTCATTGCGAAGGAAGTGGTGGAACGCTCAGGCGGCACGATCGAGTTTACCAGTCATGCCGGAGTGGGAAGTCGGTTCTGCGTTCGTCTTCCGATTGCTCAACAGCAGCCAGGAGAAAATGGCGCGTAACCGTATTCTAGTGGTTGACGACGATCCTTTGATTCGCGGATCGTTATATGAGTACCTGCGTGGCCAGCGCTACGAAGTGGAGATGGCCGCGGATGGTCTTGAGGCAATCAATCAGATGACACGGCATGCATTCGATTTGGTCATTACTGACTGGAAGATGACTCAAGTGGATGGGCTCCATTTGTTAAACCATATCAAGGACAATCATGGCCACGTCAACGTGGTTATTCTCACCGGTTTTGGCACCATCGGTTCTGCGGTCGAAGCTATTCGTCATGGGGCTTTTGACTATCTAACCAAACCCATTCAGCCGGGTGAGTTGCAAACTACCGTCGAGCGGGCCCTCAGCCGCCAGGATGCGTTCGGCATGAGCTTAACGGGCGATCCCTTTGAAGGGGTCATCGGTGATGATGTTAAAATACAGCAGGTGTTTGCCATGGTCAGGGCCGTAGCCAGCACTCCCTCAACGGTGTTGCTTGAAGGAGAAAGCGGAACCGGCAAACGCGTCATTGCACAGGCGATCCATCGCTCCGATGGTCATCGGGCCCAGCAGCCATTCATCGAGATTAGTTGCGGGGCTTTGTCCGATACCCTGTTGGAAAGCGAGCTCTTCGGCCATGTGAAAGGGGCTTTTACAGGGGCGATTCGTGATAAACAAGGACGTTTTGAAATCGCCCATGGCGGCACTCTATTGCTCGATGAGGTCGATACCATTCCCGGTGCCCTTCAGGTAAAGCTGCTGCGCATCATTCAAGACCGGCGTTTTGAGCGTGTGGGCGATTCCAAGACGATGCAAGTGGATGTGCGCATCATCGCGGCCAGTAACCGCCGCCTGATTGATTGTGTCCGGCAAGGTAAGTTCCGTGAAGACCTGTATTATCGTCTGAATGTTTTTGCCATTTGCCTGCCACCGCTGCGCGAACGCGGCAGGGATATCCAGCCTCTGGCACAGCATTTCATCAGTCGTTACGCGACTCGGATGGGCAAAGCGGTTGAAGGCTTGACGGATGAAGCCTTGGGGTTGCTCAATCGCTATCCGTGGCCAGGCAACGTGCGGGAATTGGAAAACGTCATTGAACGTGCGGTGATTTTGGCTCGACATTCCAAGTTACAACCGGCAGATTTGCCAGACGAATTGCGCCATTTTTCAAAAGAGACGGTCAGTGTATCCCGTGTAGGTCCTACGCCAGATACTGCCGAGGAGACTTTGGATGATTCCTCTGCTCGTCGGACATTGCGGGATGCTTTAAAACCCTCGGAACGCGACCTCATCACTCAAGTGTTGGCTGAGGTGCGTTGGAACCGATCCGAGGCAGCTAAACGCCTAGGGATTCATCGGTCGACACTCTACCACAAAATACGACAACTCGGGATTGTAGGTTCGCTACATTGACTCGGTCAGCGGTTGTATCATTGACTTCATTACCTATCGTTTTTTCATTGATTATCCGAGTCGATGGCATCTGCAGGTGCTGAGAAGTCCTTAAGGTTGACGGATGTAGTTGAGGAAAAACGATGGCTGCGTTTACAGGATTGCTTTGCAAATGTCTTGGGAATGCTAGTGCGTACTGTCAGCGCCTCCCGGGATCTTTTGGTTGAGCCGAGTTGGGGTTCATTAAGACAGCCGACCGAGTCACTCATCGATGGGCTTCGTATCGGCGATGAGCTTGAAAGTCTTTTACCTTTCCAGAATCCTCCGAAGACAGTTTCCATCCTTACCGTTCCGCTTGGATTGACCTACGCCTTAGTTCCCATCCATCTGCGCACGGGTGTCGAAAGGCTCGTGGCCTACTTCATCATCGGGCCAGCGATTGTGGGAGTTCGTGAAAACGAATCACAATTTTGCAAGCGAGCAGAGGCACTGGGATTGAATGCGGATCGGATATGGCCGCTTTTGCTTTTCCTGAGGTCCTATACCCATAGCGGTTTCCGTCAGGCCATTGAGTTGTTGGATGAAGTAGGATCTTCCCTGATCGAATTCGCTTATCAACTGCACCCATCCCATCTAGCATTGGCTTCTAGTACCCTAGCCGTTGAGGCAAGGCATGTGACTCGACGGGATCGACTGCTAAAGGTGCTTCTGGATGCAGCCGTCAAGTGTACCGGCGCCGACGGTGGCTCCGTGATGCTTTATACCCCTGCGGGTGACCGCTTGACAATCGCCGCAGCGGTTGGCTTAAGCGATCAGGTGGTGGCTCAAACGTGCTCCAGACGGGGGGAAGGAATCGCAGGTGTCGTAGCCAGAGAATGTTCGATTCGTATTATTGATAAAACTCACGCACAGGAGCGCTTCAAAAGTCTGATGCAGCGTCCTGAGCTTGTGTCTTCTCTGGTAGCCAGCCTGATTCCTGAAGCAAACCAGGAACCGATTGGGGTATTAAACCTTCGAACCAGCCGTCTCGAGTCGCGTTTTACGCAAGATCATGTAGAGCTTTTGCGTCGGTTACTCGATCTAGCCAGCACGGCCCTGAGTAGTCTTTCCCCGCTTTCCTCCAGCAAGGCTAATCCCTGTGCTCAAAGCTGACGATATGGGGCACGGGAACTGATAAGAAATCCTCGTAAGGAATTTTCGATTGCTGATTTACCATTCACGGACAGAAGCAAAGCGTCAGGAATATCGGGTGGGTGTGCGGCTTGCAGATAATTTTAGGAGTGATTAGAAACGTTGTTTACGCAGATAGGCGGGGAGGATTTTAAGGCTGGTACGATACTTGGCAATCGTTCTACGGGCGACACGGATGTGGCGCTCTGCCAGTTTCTTGACCAAAGCTTCGTCGCTGAGCGGATGTCGGGCATCTTCATCACCGACCAGACGTTGCATCTGGGCTTTAATGGTTGTTTCTGACACGTGTTCATCCGAGTGATTCTGTGGAACGTAACTCGGAAACCACTCCTCCAGACGCAAAACCCCCCAAGGGCTGGAGATACTCTTATCCGCGATCGCCCGGCTCACCGTGGAGGGATGGCGACCGATGAGTTTGGCCACCTGAGCTTGGGTGAGGGGTTTCAGGGCTTGCGGCCCTTGATCGAGGAAGTCCCGCTGAAGACTTAACAAGCAACGCCCAATGGATAGTAAAGTAGTCTGGCGCTCGTCAATCGCGCGAATCACCCACTGCGCCTGGCGGAATTTAGTGGCTAAAAATTCCTTAGCCTCCGATGGGGTATGTGGGTCGCGGAGCATTTTCTGGTAAGCTCGGTTGAGCCAGAGGCTTGGCATTCGCTCGTCGTTGAGTTCCACGTCATAGTAGTTTTCTCGTCGGATGATGATTAGGTCGGGTACCAGGCAGGCCGATGATATTGGGTGTGCGAAGTAACTGCCTGGTTTAGGGTTCAATTGTTTTATCTGCTCCAGGGCAGAGGCTACCTGTGAAATGGGAACCCGCATAGCCTTGGCTAAGGCGCTGACACGTTGTTGCACCACAAGCGGGAAATGGTCCCGGAGCATTCGGTAAGAGAGACTGTCTTGCGCATGACGGTGCTGGAGCTGAATCATGAGACATTCCTGGAGGTTTCTTGATCCCACTCCCGCAGGATCCAATCCTTGAATCGTTTGCAGAATGCCTTCGAGCTGCTGGGCCTCCACGTGCAGTTCCTGAGTAAGCTGTGTCAGTTCGACTTCCAGATACCCGCTTTCATTCAGGTGATAGACGAGCGCTTCTGCAAGGCTATAGTCATGCGCGGATAGTTTTTGGCAACCCAACTGCTTCATCAACCACGCATGAAGCGATTCCCCTGTCCAATGGTAGCGCTCGATACTTTGGAAATCCGCTTGGCTACTCGACGATAATTCCTGCCTTTCTGAGGGATCTTCCCACTCTTGGTCCCTATCATCTGGCCCATCCGGACTGTCGCTGTGCGTCATTTGGGCATTTTCAGGGGAATCCCTAGAATCACGTTCCTCCGCCGGTTCATAGACTTCTAGTAGAGGATTTTCTTGCGCCTGTTGTTGCAGAAAAGTCTGGAGTTCCATGATTGGCATGCGCAGGACTTCAAGCGCTAAAGCAAGGTGAGGTGCCAGTTGCAATTGCTGTTGTGTCGTTTGTGTGGTTTGTAGTCCAGTCATTTTGCGAGAATCCAGTTAAAGGGTGCAAAGGGATAACGGACGGATGTGGAGAAAAGAATAAGCATAGCATGTTTGATGCCAACTGGCAACAAAAAATCCGATTCAAAATAATCGTTATTAGACCTTGACAGCGAGGGTGAGTTAAGGGTATAGTTTTGCCACTATTGTGGCAGGAAGTGGAAGGAAGTGGTTTCCCACTTCAGAGGAAGTGGGGGAGGTTAGTGTTGTGTCATGTTTTATGGAGAGTACGCACACACCATTGATCGCAAGGGCCGCATCATTGTGCCGGCCAAGTTTCGGCAAGTGCTGAAAGAGCAGCAGATTCATTCCTTGTTCATCACGCGTGGCTTGGATGGATGTCTTTTTCTGTTTCCGGAAGCAGAATGGCGCATCGCTGAGAATCGATTCAAGCAGATCCCTTTTACCAAAGGGGAAGGGCGCAAGTTTACCCGGCTTCTGTTTTCCGGTGCGATGGAGGTGACCATCGATTCCCTCGGGCGGCTCCATGTGCCCAAGACCCTGAAGGAGTTTGCCGGGATCAAACAAGATGTGGTGGTCGTCGGAGTTTCCAACCGAATGGAAGTTTGGTCGAAAGAGAATTGGCAGGTGTTTTACGAAAGCTCGCGACAGAGCTTTGAAGAAGTCGCTGAGCGCGTGATGGTGGAGTAATCAGAAATCAGAACTCAGGGTGTGGTAGTTCTCAACCCCGGATGTTTCTTGTCTGTAGTTTTATGATAGCGGCGGTGCATCAACCGGTGATGGCAAAGGAAGTTCTCCACTTCCTGAACCCGGCTGCCACGTCTGTGATCGTAGATGCCACCGTCGGAACGGCGGGACACAGCTTGCAGCTGGTGCCTCAGTTGATCCCCAACGGCAAGCTGATTGCCATCGATCGCGATTGTCAAGCGCTCGAGGTAGCCCAGCAACGACTCGGTGAATTTCAGTCAGTTGTTACGATGGTGCACGGTGACTTCCGACAGTTATCTGAGATTCTTAAGCAGCAAGGCCTCTCGCAAGTCGATGGGATACTCTTCGATTTAGGCATGTCCAGTTTTCAATTGGACTGCGCCGAGCGAGGATTCAGTTTTTTAAAGGAAGGCCCACTCGATATGCGGATGGATTCCAAACAGTCCACTACCGCCGCCGCATTGATCCATAAGCTGTCTGCCGCAGAACTCCACCTGATCTTAAGGACGTTTGGGGAGGAACGTTTCGCCAGACGCATCGTATCGCGGATCATCCAAGAGCGCGGACAGAATCCCATCGAGACGACTACTCAATTAGCACAGTTGATCAGCCGCGCGGTTCCCAAAAGCGCACGGTACCAACGGCTGCATCCTGCGACAAGGACGTTTCAGGCTCTGCGCATGGCCGTGAATGACGAAGGCGCCGCTCTGCAAGCGGTGCTGGAGTGTATTCCGTCTTTGCTGCGCCCGAAAGGAAGATTGGTCGTGATTAGTTTTCATTCGATTGAAGACCGGATGGTAAAGCGGGCTCTCGTCCATGGGATCCATGCCGGTTGGTGGACGCCCTTGACGAAAAAGCCCGTGCGGCCCTCTGCCGAAGAAGTGACGAGTAATCCTCGTGCGCGCTCAGCAAAGCTGCGAGCCGCACAGCGTTGTGCATAGGAGGAAGCCGTGTCGGTGTATCGCTGGTTGGTTTTGATTGGCATTGTGGTGATCGTGGGGTGCTTACAGGTCGCTCAGCGAACCGCTGTGTTCCTGAAAGGCTACGGTTTAGGCGAACGGTCAAATCAGATTCATGCTCAGGAAACCGAGGTGTTGTGGTTGAAGGCACAAACCATTTCCTTGGTTTCGCCCAGGCGATTATTAGATGAGGCTGGGCGGTTGGCCTCACACAAACAACGAGGATCGATCGCTTCCCCCCAGGGTTTACGCGTAGTATCGATACGCGGTCGCGGTGATGGCACGAACGACTAACGAACGGATCCTCAACATATGGCTGGTGAGTCTGGGGCTGCTGATGGGGTTGTGGATGCGCTGCTTCTGGATTCAAGGGGTGGCTTCGCGTCGATACACAGCCGTGTTGAGCGCTCAACATCGCTTGCGCACTGTTCTGCCTGCTCAGCGGGGGACGATTTACGATCGTTCCGGAAGGCCCCTGGCCTTGAGTGTGCTTGCCCCTTCGGTGTTTGCCAACGCACGTCAGATTGTTGCCAAGCGTCAGACAGCTGAGCGGTTGGCTGCGATTGTGCCCCGGGATGTTACAAGGATCCAGCGGCGACTGGAACGCGACAAGGGTTTTGTCTGGATTGCCCGTCAACTGGAGCCGGAAGTGGCCAGTCAGGTTTTAGATTTGAAGATGGTTGGTTTGGGCATGATGGAAGAGCCGAAACGACGCTATCCACACGGCCATCTGGCTGGACATGTTGTTGGGGTCGTGAATATTGATGGGCGCGGGCTGGAAGGACTGGAGATGACCTTCAACAGTTTGCTCCACGGTCAGAATGGATGGCGCTCCACGCTACGAGATGCGAAAGGAAACATCCTGATAGGTCCATGGACCGCACAAAGTCCTCCGGTAAATGGGCTGGACATTGTATTAACCATTGACAGTGTGGTGCAACAATTGACCGAAGAAGCCCTGGCATGGGGGGTGAAAACCTACCACGCCAAAGGCGGATCGGTTGTAGTGATGGATCCGTATACCGGCGCTATCTTCGCCATGGCCAACTGGCCGGTTTATGATCCGAACGAACCCGGCCGTTCTCTAGCCGAGCATCGACGCAATCGAGCGGTGACTGATCTGTTCGAGCCAGGGAGTATTTTCAAGATTGTTTCGGCAGCGGCCTTACTGGAAGAAGGCAAAGTCAGTCCAGAAGAAAACGTTTTCTGTGAGCAAGGGACGTACCGAACCGTGGCAGGGCATATTCTTCACGATCACAAACCGCATGGCATGCTCTCCTTCCATGATGTGATCAAATTCTCCTCCAATATCGGCGTGGCCAAGATGGCTCAGCGTCTTAGCCCAGAGGAACTCTACCGGTATATCCGGATGTTTGGCTTTGGGCAGAAGACGGCGATAGATGTGCCCGGAGAGGTCAACGGAATCATCCAACCGCCCACTCGATGGTCAAAACTTTCTCCATTCATTATTCCCATCGGACAGGAAATCGCAGCCACGCCGATTCAACTGGCGGTCATGACTGCCGTCGTGGCCAATGGAGGGATGCGTGTGCGGCCGTATGTTGTGGAGCGTATTCAAAGTTCCGATGGCTCGGTGATACGTGTTCCATCCACGGAGCCTCCGGTACGTATTATCCGAGAGTCAACCGCCAAGATTTTGCAGGGAATGTTGTCCAGCGTCGTAGAGTCGGGCACCGGTCAACTGGCGAGCGTCGACGGCCTCCAAGTTGCCGGTAAAACCGGGACGGCTCAAAAACTTGAGCCGACCGGCAGCTACTCCCACAGCCGTTTCTTCGCTTCGTTTGTTGGCTTTGGGCCGGTGCCTGACTCTCGATTTGTAATCGTGGTTTCTATCGATGAACCCCGGCCACTCTATTTTGGAGGAGTGGTGGCAGCGCCGATCTTCAAGCGGATCGTGAACCCGTTAGCCGACTACTGGGACCTGCGGCAGGTTCCATCGGCTCCCACATTGACGCAACAATCTGATCCTGTCACACGAAAGACATAACACGCGGATTTTCCTAATGACGACGATGATGACCCTTCGAGAGTTGTTGTACGGCCTGACGGCGGAATCCATCGCCCCGGTGTCGATTACAGGGATCTGTTGCCATTCGAAGCAGGTGCGTCCGGGAGATTTGTTTATCGCCATTCGAGGGCCAAGAAGCGACGGACACGCTTTTATTGAAGAAGCCATTGCGCGAGGAGCCGCGGCTATCTTGGCGCAGTCTTTGCCGGCGATCTATCGATCGAGTGCAAGGATCGTTCCCCAACTGCGTGCCTGTCCTTGCGTCGTGGTTGCGGATACGCACAAAGCCCTATCGGTGATTGCTGCCCGGTTCTTTAGGCATCCGTCCCGCAAGCTGCGATTGGTGGGTGTCACCGGGACAAATGGTAAGACGACCACGACCTATCTGCTTAAAGCCATACTGGAATCTGCCGGGGCCCATGTGGGGTTGCTGGGGACAATCGTGTATCAAATCGGAGAACGCATGGTTCCTTCGACGAACACGACCCCGGGGCCGTTGGAGTTGCAGCGCTACATTGCGCAGATGGCATCCGAGGGGCTGGAGTGGTGCGTGATGGAAGTATCATCGCATGGCCTGGCGCAAGGGCGAATCGATGGTCTGGAGTTTGAGGCGGGAATCTTCACCAACCTAGGTTCGGATCATCTGGATTACCACAAGACCATCGAGGCCTACGCAGCAGCCAAACGGAGGCTCTTCGACTATTTAAGGCCTCATGGCCACGCCGTGGTCAATGGGGATGATTCCTATGGCCGTATCCTGGCACAGACGATTCCGCATGCGGTGATTACTTATGGTATGCAGCGTCCCGCAAGAGTCATGGCGCGCGAGATTTTTTGTTCATGGGAAGGGACCCGGCTTTTGTTGGAAAGTCCCTGGGCGGTCATTCCGATCACCACGCCGCTTTTGGGAAGACACAACGTGATGAATATCGCTGCTGCCGTCACCACCTTGCTGGCTCTGGGAATCGCCCCCGCAGCCATTCAGGATGCTTTGGCTTCCTTCGATCAAGTGCCGGGACGCTTTGAGCGTGTGTCGAACGATACAGGCGTCCATGTCGTGATCGATTACGCCCATACCGCAGAGGCCATGCGTCTGGTTCTTCTGTCGTTGCGGGAACTGACTCGTGGACGCTTGATTGTCGTGTTTGGATGTGGCGGCGATCGCGATCAGGCTAAACGTCCGATGATGGGGAAGATCGCAAGCCTGTTGGCCGATGCGGTGGTCCTGACGTCCGACAACCCTCGGGGTGAAGATCCGCTTGAGATCATCCGTCAGATTCGTTCAGGATTTGTTCCTGGTTTTTCTAATTTCCACGAAGTCTCGGATCGCGAGCAGGCCATTGCCACAGCCTTGGCGATGGCCCGGTCGAACGATACGGTATTGATTGCAGGCAAGGGGCATGAATCTTTTCAAATCTTTCACCATGTCTCGGTGCCCTTTCTGGATCGGGAAGTTGCTGAACGATGGGCTTGGTCTCGGCACAGCGTGGTTCTTTCCTCATGAGACCGACAGGACATTGTGAATGGGGGATTGTAGATCTCGGATTTCGGATTGAAAGACGCAATCGATTTGCAATCGAGAATTCGAATCCGCGGTATCGTCGGTTTTGAAACGGGATCGATGATGTGGACGGTGACGCAGCTTCTTGAAGCGACTCAGGGAGAGCTGATACAGGGCGGCTGCAATGATTCCATTGCCGGTATCGCGATCGATTCCCGACGCCTCGTCGCCGGGGAAGCCTTCGTGGCGATTCAGGGCCGCCGCTTGGATGGGCATGATTTTATCAAAGAGGCCGTCCAACAAGGGGCTTCTTGCCTTCTGGTTTCCGAGAGCTCGGTGTTGCAGAAGCATTCGTTGAACGGTATGCCGGCCATCCGGGTTGCCGACACGACTCAAGCATTGGGCGAATTAGCCCGGTATCATCGTCGGCGAATTGGATTGTCCGTAGTGGCGGTGACCGGTTCTTGTGGAAAGACAACGACGAAAGATCTCATTGCGCATCTGTTAGGGGCGTTTGGTTCTGTGCTTAAGACCGAAGGCAATCAAAACAACCACATCGGAGTTCCACTGAGTTTGCTGCGGATCAGGCCGGATCATCAAGTGGCGGTGGTGGAGGTGGGAAGCAATCATCCGGGGGAGATCGCGTACTTGGCTTCTATCGTGCAGCCGGACGTCGCGGTGATCACCAATATCGGGCCAGCGCACCTTGAGTTTTTCGGATCATTGACAGAAGTGCTTCGAGAGAAGCTTTCCCTTTTAGAGGCTTTGCAGCCAGAGGGAACGGCTGTGATTCCTGGGGATCAGTTGGAAGTATGCCTGGAAGCATCGCGGCGACTTCACCCGAGGGTTCGATTCGCCAGTTTCGGGACCAGTGATCGTTGCGACCTTCAGGCGATGGATATTCAACGGACCGCGGATGGGATGAGCTTGCATCTGAGGGATCATCTCGGTCAGTGGACGATTCCGTTGGTGGGTTACCACAATGTGGAGAACGCTTTGGCGGCCTTAGCCTGTGTGTGGGCTTTGGGATTTTCTTTGTCATCGGCAAAAGAAACCTTGAGGTCTTTTAGCAGCCTCCCGCTTCGTTCACAAGTCTTAAGGGGTAATGGCTTGACCATCCTCAATGACTGTTACAACGCCAATCCGCTTTCATGCGCCCGGGCGCTGGAAACGCTCAAGGACATGCCTGTTCACCGACGATTGGCGATTCTGGGCGATATGCTGGAACTGGGGGATTATGCTCCCTTGGCGCATCAGGCGATTGGACGGCTGGCTGCTCAAACCGGAGTGGAAATGGTGATGGCAGTCGGACAATATGCGGATTGCGTGGCTCGTGGGGTTGAGGAAGCGCAATCCAGTTGTGTGATGACCTATCGGACAGTGCAAGAGCTGATGGTAAACCTTCGAGACATTGTGCAGCCCGGGGATGGTGTTTTGGTGAAGGGATCTCGGCGACTCAACCTGGAACAAGTCACGGAATTTTTACTCCACCGTCGCGACCATGAGGATGGGACTGCTGCTGTCTGAGGCGGCGGTCGTTTTTTTGATCAGCGCCAGCTTATGTATGTTAGTCGGACGTGTGGCCGTTAGGCTACTCAGTCGCACTCAGTGCATGCAACCGGATCGGTACGAAGATTGCGCCCCCCTGCTCGCCTACCAACAGACCAAGCCCCGAGTTCCAACTATGGGAGGGGTGTTTGTTTTGGGTGTGGGCATTCTGGTGGCCATCACCGCTGGAGCCTTAGAGCATTCCAGTGGTTGGGGGATATTAGGGTCCATCCTTGGTCTGGCCGCAGTTGGGTTTTGGGATGATTGGCTGAAATGTCGTTCCCGGAAAGGTACTGGCCTAGGCGCATTTCCTAAGCTCCTGATCGCTTTGGGCATTGGAGGGTTTTTAGCAGTCGCGATGGGTTCGGGTCGTGTTGTTCAAGGGGGCTTCAGCAAGCTGGAGATCCCTGTGATTAATCAGAGTATAGAATTGGGATGGCTGTCTATTCCCTTTGCCATGTGCGTGATGGCGGGCTGTGCGCATGCCGTAAACCTTACCGATGGGATGGATGGTTTGGCCGCCGGCTGCATGGCTATCGCTTTCTCGGCATTTGGACTGTTGCTCCTGCGCGATCCTTCTCAGGGTCCAGCGATGGTGTTTTGGTGTGTCAGTCTAGCAGGAGCGTGCGTAGGGTTTTTGTGGTTCAACGGGTTTCCTGGGTCTGTTTTTCTTGGAGATGTTGGGGCCCTCGGGCTGGGGGCAGCTCTGGCGGCGCTTAGCCTGTTGAGCCACAAGGCTCTGTGGTTGCTTGTGATTGGAGGCGTGTTTGTTCTAGAGGCGCTATCGGTGATGCTGCAGGTGGCGTCGTACAAATGGCGCGGTAAGCGACGGATCTTTCGAGTCGCTCCCTTACATCACCATTTTCATTTGGGTGGCTTGAGCGAGCCCAAGGTGGTCATGCGTTTCTGGATCATGGGGCTGCTTTTGGCGGCGGCGGGTTTGGTGGTGGGATGACGGTTGCTGTTGCGCTCTCAGGATCGGTCCATACGCTGGAGGGTTGGGCGTCTCAGAAATCTGTGTCTGATGTGTTTGGAGATAGCTGGGCCGGACGTCGAGTCACCGTCTTGGGGTTGGCCAGAAGTGGCGTTGCTGCGGCTGAGTTGCTTTGTCGAATCGGTTGTCGGGTGGGGCTTTCGGAGCTTCGGGATACGCCGGCCACACGCTCGGCGCAGGCGATACTGCGAGAACGAGGCATAGAGGTTGTAGAACTCGGGGGGCACTCTCGAGAGCTCATTACCGCATCGGATCTCGTGGTGGTCAGCCCTGGGATTTCGGAGACTGCCGAGCCTGTTGTGTGGGCCCGTGAGCTGGGATTGCCGGTCTTAAGCGAGATTGAGCTGGCCTTTCATTTCTGTCCGGTACCAGTCGTCGCTGTCACCGGCACTAACGGAAAGAGTACCGTGGTGACGCTCATTGCCGAAGTTCTGCGCAGTTGTGGCAGGCAAGCGATCGCCTGCGGCAACTTAGGCCTTCCTTTTTCAGCCGTGATCGGACGATTCGGTCCCAAGGGTATTGCAGTGGTAGAGGTTAGTTCTTTTCAGCTTCTTCATTGTGAGCGCTTTCGACCCCGTATTGGAGTCCTGTTAAATCTGGGTACCAACCACCTTGACCGCCATCCGAATTGGCAAACCTATTGTGAAGCCAAACGGCGGCTGTTCCAAGCGCAAACCCAAAAGGATTGGGCGGTGCTCAACGGGACCGATACCTCGGTCGTGGCGTTGGGTGAGGGACTGCTCGCTCAGCGCGTGTGGTTCGGTCAGAATCGGTCCAATGGCCCCGATTGGTTTCTGAGTCCCAAGACCCAGGCCAGTTTATCTGAGACGGCACAGGCGGTCCTTCAGGTGGCGCGGATTCTCGATATCCCGGATCCGTTGACCTGGCAGGTGATTCGTTCGTTTCGGGGATTGGAACATCGATTGGAGCCTGTGGCGACGATCCGCGGGATTCGATTCATCAACGATTCTAAATCGACCACACCGGAAAGCCTGCTGTATGCCTTGAAACGTCTTTCCGGGGAACTGGTGTTGATCATCGGAGGAAGGGACAAGGGTTTAAACTTCCAGCCGTTGATTGCCGCGCTTAAAGAGCCGCGCATCAAGGGACTGGTGTTGATCGGAGAATCCCGTCGCAGACTTCGTCAGTTACTGGATGAGGCTCTCCTCGCTGAGTTTGTCTCTCATGGTCGATCCGTTGGCGCATCCTCTCGTTCTGTTTGGCAAGTGCGCGAATGCGACTCGTTGGAACAGGCCCTTGAGGCTGCGATTTCTCTGGCTCATCCGGGGACCACGGTGCTGTTTTCTCCCGCGTGCGCCAGCTTTGACATGTTCCAGGATTTCGAACAACGAGGCCAGCGTTTCAAGGCAATCGTGCAGAAGCTGGTGTCATGAAAGACTGTTTCATGTTTCATGTGTCATGAGTCATGGAAAGCAAAAGGCGTACTTTGGCCGTGCTTGAGATGCCTGTTTATTTTCTGCTTTTTTCATGACACATGAACCATGACACAGCCCTTATTACTTCTCTTGGAACATGACACAACACTGATATGACCCCACGACAGTTGCGCCGGATTTTTCTGATGATCGTCTTTACCCTCCTCGGGCTAGGGATCATCGAGGTCTATTCCGCAACGTCCTTGATGTCCCACATGGCGTATGGAGATAGCTTGTGGTTTGTCAAACGTCATCTTGCGGCGATTGTGGTGGGATTGAGTCTGGGATTGGGATGTCTGATGGTTCCTTATCCTGCAGTGCGCGGCCAGGCTCGTTGGCTATTTTTGATTAGCCTTGTGCTTTTGTTTTTAGCTTTCGTGTGGGGGCAAGAGATCGGTGGTGCAAGACGCTGGCTGCGCCTGGGACGGTTGAGCTTTCAACCCTCTGAGTTTGCACAATTGTCCGTAGTGATCTACTTGGCGGATCTGCTTGCGCGGACCCGGGGAAAGATTCGACAGGGTTGGCAGGGGCTTTGGGCTCCCCTTTTGGTGAGCGGCCTTGTGGCTGGCGTTATTCTTCTGCAACCGGATTTGGGAACAGCGGTGGCCATCGGATCGATTGCCTTGCTGTTGTTGTGGATGGCAAAGGCTCGCTGGTCAGACCTGGTGTGTGTCAGCGTCATCGCTTTAGTGGCTGTTGGAATACTCATAGCCGGCGAGGAATACCGGCGAAGGAGAATCTTTGCGTTTCTTGATCCTTGGAAAGATCCGCAGGGCAGTGGCTACCAGATCTTGCAATCTTATTTCGCGCTAGCCTCGGGAGGGTGGTTGGGACAAGGCCTGGGGGGATCGTCGCAGAAGCTTTTTTATCTGCCCAGCGCGCATACGGATTTTATCTTCGCCATGGTTGGGGAGGAGCTGGGATGGCTGGGCACGACTGCTGTTTTGGCACTGCTGGCTTTGTTGTTGAGTTGCGGATTTCGAATCGCCTTGTCGCTCCAGAATTGGTTTAGCAAATATCTCGTGTGCGGATTGGTGGGGATGATGGGGCTTGAGGCGATGATCAACATCGCTGTGGTTACCGGCTTGATGCCCACCAAAGGTCTACCCCTGCCCCTGGTTTCCTATGGCGGCAGTGCCATGGTGGTCAATCTCATCGCTTGTGCGCTCATCCTGCACGCTAGTCGTCATGATCAACGATACACGCTTGAAAGTGCTCTTGGTCGCTGAAGGAAGCGGCGGACATCTGATTCCCGCCTTGGAGGTGGCCCAGCGATTGGCCAACCAAGGGGTTCTAGCCAAGGTGTGGTATGCCCAGCGTCCGCGCAGTGCGCGATTGCTCCAAGCCTTGTCCCAACAAATGCTCAGCGATCGTTTGTCGGTTGAGGCGATTCCCCTACCGAGTTCTTCCCATGTATTGAATCGAGTCAAAGCCTGTGGTGATCTCTGGCTGCGGACGCATCAGTGTTTCAAAGCTTTTGGCCCACATATCATTGTGGGTTTTGGCGGATGGATCTGTGCACCAGTGATGCTGGCGGCACGTCTTGCCTATCCGCATATCCAGTGGCATCAGGCAAAGGACGCGAGTTATCCCGAGGGGTTTCCGAATCGCGTTCGCACGATGGTGCATGAGCAAAACGTCGTCATGGGACGGGCCAATCGACTCTTAGCCTACTGGGTCAACCGGGTGGCTCTTTCATTTGAGAAAGCCCAAACGTTCAAAAATCCTCCATCTTGGGTGAGGACAGGAATGCCGATCCGCTCAGGGATTGGAAGGATGCGTCAATCGACAGACGCCGCACGATTTGGGTTCAGTCCCGAGAAACCCACGGTACTTGTTTTGGGAGGCAGCCAGGGATCGCGTGCCCTCAACCGATTAGTGAGCCAAGGGCTATCCCTTTGCTCGGAGCAAGAACGACGCCAGTGGCAATTTCTTCATGTTACAGGGATGGAGGATGAACCGGACGTTCGTGAACTTTACTCCTCGGCTGGCATCCAGGCGTGGGTATCGCCTTTTCTGGTGGATATGGAAAGCGCCTATGCACAGGCGGATGTGGTCATCGCCCGGGCGGGTGCTTCCACCCTTGCAGAGTTAGCGAGTTGTGGCCGGCCGGCCGTACTGATCCCTTATCCTTATGCCCGGGCGCATCAGCATGCCAATGCGCGTCTGGCGGAATCGGTCGGAGGGGCGTTCGTCGTGGAAGAGCACGAGGCTACCGCCTCCAGACGCCTGCTCGAGGCCATTCGGTGGTTATTGCATGATCCACAGTTACGAACCTGCATGGGCCAGAACATGCAACGCCTGGCCGTGACGGATGCCACGCAGCGGTTAGCAGATCTTATCGTGGAGACGGCGATCCTATCACAATGATAATCAGAGACATTGTCGATTGACGATTTTCGATTTTGAAAATGTCCAGGGATAGCACAGTGATCATTGAGCCGGGTATGCGTTTGCATTTTATGGGCGTCGGAGGCATCGGGATGAGCGGCCTGGCGCAGTTGTGTAAGAATACAGGCTGTGTGGTTTCCGGATGCGACGTAAAGGCTAACGCTTTGAGTCACCGTTTGCATGAGCAGGGCGTTCGGATCTGGGAAGGCCACGACGCCTCCCATCTCAAGGAAACCCCAGACGTTGTTATCTACAGCTCGGCTGTCTCGTCTCAGGAATCTGAATTGTGTCAAGCGCGCAGCCATGGAATAGCGGTGATCAGCCGTGGCGAGCTTCTGGCCGCTTTGGCAAAGGAACGTCGGCTCATCGCTGTGGCTGGGGCGCACGGTAAGACGACGACCTCGGCGATGGCGGCGGGTTTGTTATCCGCGGCCGGTTGGGATCCGACGATTTCGATTGGGGGCTTGGTGCGTTCGCTGAATACCAACGCCCATCTAGGAAAAGGCACCTACATGGTGGCTGAGACCGATGAGTCGGACGGTTCGTTCTTGCACCTGACGCCTCTGGTAGCCATCGTGACGAACATAGACCGCGAGCACTTGAATCACTATGGCAGTTTTGAGAACCTCAGGGTCGCCTTTCAACAGTTCGTTGGGCAGATCGCCGCCGGTGGCAGCCTGATTCGCTGTGTAGACGATCCCGTCGTTCGATCCACCCTTTCGCATCCTTCCCCGTTGAGTTATGGTCTAAGTTCCGAGGCCGACGTGTGGGCGGATCGTGTGTGCTGGCAAGGCACCGGCAGTCGCTTTGAGGCTTGGTACAAAGGCCGGGCATTGGGGACTTTTCGGCTCCAAGTGCCCGGTCGACACAACGTCCTGAACGCCCTGGCTACGATCAGCCTCGCTTTGATACTGGACATCCCCATGGTCACGGCGAAGGAAGCCCTGGCCTCCTTTCAAGGGACCCAGCGACGCTTTCAGGTTCTCCAACTGCCCGGGGACATCTGGTTTGTGGAAGATTACGCCCACCATCCTGCGGAGATTCACGCGACGCTTTGTGCGGGCAGGGGCATGGGACGTCATCGTTTGGTTGTGTTTCAACCCCACCGGTTTTCCCGGACCCAATCGTTGGAGAAAGAATTTATCAATTGTTTCGATTATGCCGATGGCCTGATTGTAACGGATATCTATCCTGCTTTTGAGCAGCCCATTGCTGGGGTATCCGGGGAACGCCTCGCCGGGCTCATTAAGGCCCATGGACATCCCTGGGTGCGGTATGTGCCCAATTCAGAAGTCATAGACTACGTTTCACGAGTCGTCCGCTCGGGAGACACGGTGTTTTTCCTCGGTGCCGGAGACATTGGAGATCGGTGTCATGAATTGGCCGACCGGTTGCATTCGCCACAACGAATCACTGGCTAACCATACCAGTTTTCGAATCGGCGGACCTGCAGAATGGTATGCAGAACCCTCCACGTTGGATGAATTGGTTCAGTTATTACGCGAAGCCTCCCGCATCGGGATACCGGTATCGGTTCTTGGTGGAGGCACCAATACCCTTGCTGCGGATCGTGGCGTTCGCGGTTTGGTGATTCATCTGGGCTGTGAATTTCGAACCATCCGTCAGCTCAGTGACGCAGCAGAGCAGACAGTGATTTTATCGTGTGGAGCCGCCCTGCTCACCCAGAGGCTCGTCAGCCTCGCCGTCCAGCAAGGCTGGGGTGATCTTGAGGCCCTGGCCGGTCTTCCGGGACAGATCGCAGGGGCAGTGGCCATGAACGCCCAGGGTATCGGTCGGTGGGTGCAGCGAGTCCGCATGGTTTCTTCTTCGGGGACTGTGCAGGAATTGACTCAGGATGAGTTGCAATTCAATTATCGAGACGCCGTCCTGCCTGCTGGGGTCGTGACAGAAGTGGTGTTGGGACTTCCCCGTGTCCCAGCGGCAGAGGCGGCTTCGCGGATTAAGCGTGCATTGAATTACCGCAACACCACGCAGGAGTTGCGTCTGCCATCAGCCGGATGCGCGTTTCGTAATCCTCCTGGAGGAATCAGTGCCGGCAGGCTCATTGATCAAGCGGGGCTTAAAGGCGTTCGTATCGGCGATGCTCAGGTTTCATCACGACATGCCAATTTTATCGTCAATCTGGGACAGGCACGCTGTGAAGATGTGCTGGCGTTGATGGAATACGTCCGTCGGCACGTGTGGCGAATGTCCGGGGTATCGCTTGAGCCAGAACTCCGTGTATTGGGAGAGGGTTTGAGTCTAGCATGATTATGGAGACAGGCTTAACAGGATGCTGAAAAATGCCAGTCGGTTCAGGGTTCGGGGTTGGGGGCCAGGCCCCGTCTCACCGACGAGCGGTGGTGTATTTGCCCCGAACCCTGAACCCTCAACCCAGAACCACGAAGGGTTTTTCCGCAGACTGCTAAGCGATGGGTGAGGCGATGACTTCGGTGACGACGGGTGATCCTCGTAGAGTGGTTGTGCTGATGGGCGGGCCTTCAGAGGAACACGCGATTTCTCTGAAGAGCGGGCATGGGATTACGGAAGCCCTCTCCAGTCGGAGATGGACTGTCGAGCCCTGCGTGATTCCGCAGGCCTTAGGGCTTGAGGCTTCGGGTGAGTGGGTGCAAACAGCGCTGCGGCGCATGGATCCGGATGTCGTGTTCATTGCCCTGCACGGGACATTCGGTGAGGATGGGACGGTTCAACGGATCTGTGAAGAGCTCGGCCTTGCGTATACAGGATCGGACGCATCGGCTAGCCGTCTAGGTATGGACAAATGGGCTTCACGAGAGCGGTTCCTTGAAGGGGACCTTGTGACTCCGCGAGGCTGGCGGATTCCTGCAGGCAGGGTTTTCGATCTTGGCACTACAGCCTCAGATTTGCAGTATCCTCTGGTGGTCAAGCCTTCGGATCAAGGCTCAAGCATCGGGATCTCTCTAGTCAGTCATCCGGATCAGTTGCCGCAAGCCCTCACTCAGGCGGCAGGGTACAGCCGTTGGGTGTTGGTGGAAGAGTTCATTGCCGGAAGGGAACTGACCGTTGGAGTGATCGGAAACGAATCCTTGCCTGTGGTGGAGATTCTTCCGCGCTCGTCTTTTTTCGATTTTGCAGCGAAATACACGGTAGGATTGACCGAGTATCAAGTGCCGGCGCGGTTGGATCCGAACCTGGCTGCCGTCGTTCAGGAAACGGCCCTGCGCGCGCATGGTTTGATTGGATGTCGGCACTTTTCACGAACCGATTTGATTCTCAATCGCGAAAACATCCCAGTGGTTTTGGAGATCAACACCATTCCTGGTTTCACACCGACCAGTCTATTGCCGAAGGCCGCCGCCTGCGTGGGGATTTCTTATGATCAGTTGTGTGAACGATTGGTAGAAATGGCGTGGCAGACGACGCACGTTCCTTCCCCCACTGTTTTGTGGAGCCCCACAGGATGAGCCTGTGAGACCCAAGAACACGCTCCACGTGGGGCGACATCCCGCCCACCCAAATCGTTCAAGCGAACCAACTGGGCCAACGGCCGAAGGCTGTGGCCCGATGGCGGGGAGGAGCCCCACAGGATGAGCCCGTGGCACCGCACTCCCACACCTGGGAATTTTCGATTTTGGATTTTCGATTGGAAGACGGCCGTTCAATCGACAATCGACAATTCCAAAGGATGAGCCTGTGGTACTGATAACTTCTCTCCTCTCAAGGAATGGTGGTTTCAAGTTTCTAACGCAACAAGATGATCACGAAGAGCCTCACAGGGGAAGTGCCAGTTCAGCACCTTGCGAGGCCGTCCATTCAAGAGGGCTTGCACATGCTTGATC
>JAHFGV010000043.1 GCA_023247255.1 Candidatus Omnitrophota bacterium
CTATGCAGATGGGAAGAAAGCGGCTGAGGGCTGTATTCGACTGCGTCTATCTGTCTATCAATACAGCCAGCATTCCCTGGAATAGATGCGATCAGTGATGAAGAGCTCTCGGAACTTGTAGTAGAGAAACATCCCCTCAAGAAAGATCGCGTACAAGGCGAGAAGACTCAGGACGATCAGCTCTTGAACCTCAAAGCGTTCCAGGGGTAAGAAACGCGCTAGACGCAATCCTCGCAGGCCATTAACAATCCCACTGAGGGTCGCCGCGTAAAGAGCCGTGAGGACAACGAGGGAGCCGACGAACATCCCTAGGCTGAGCGAGAAAGCGCTTAACCACCTCCAGCCGAATCCATAATCGGTAGGTGGAGTCTCCTCTTGACGTTCCAAGAACGTCAATTTATATCCTACCCTCCGGATACGCGCCAGTCCTTCCACCAGCCAACGTACAGGAGCGATGGGTCGCATTTTGGAATCGGCACCGGCCATAAAGATGGCCATGAGAGCCGTTATCTCCACAATGGGTAAGGCCCAGTGCATCAGAAGGGACAGCAGATAAGCCAAAGCAGAAGAGAACACCGGGGAAAATCGAACGGAAGCGTCCTTGTCGAGCAGCTGCAACATCAAGAAATCCCGACGGAGATAGAGTAAGAAAAAAACCACAAACGCCAGAAGACGTACCAACAACGCGGGCAGATAACTGAGAATCAGAGGGCTGCCATCCCCAATCCCACGCCAGAGCAAAAGCTTCCAGAACATCACACGCGCAGGGCGGATGATCATCCTAGGATGCTACACTGCGTTACCGGATCGAAGAAATGGACCTTACCCATATCGAACGCCAAATCCACATCCTGACCCGGTTGGGGCCGGTCGTGGGGTCCAACACTGGCCATGAACCTATGCCCTCCCACTTCCAAATGGAGAAACACCGTCGGTCCTATGAATTCGACGTGGTCACAGACGCCTGTGACGAGGCTATAAGGAGGGGCGTCGGTGATAAAAAGTTTATCGTAGATATCTTCTGGCCGAATACCTAGAATCACTGTCTTACCTTCGTAGGGCATCAGGAGCTTAGTCATCTCATCGACAATCCCCACCTTGAACCTTCCCTGATCAAAATAATAGCGGTCTTCACCTTTGATGATCTTGCCGTTGAGGAAATTGATGGGATAGGTCCCAACAAACCTGGCCACATAGGTATTGATGGGGTGGTCATACAACGTCGGGGGCTCCCCTACCTGAACAATGCCCCCCTCTCTCATAACGGCAATGCGCTCACCCATCGTCATGGCTTCCAGCGAGTCGTGGGTAACATAGAGAAAGGTCGTATTCCGCAGATGTCTACGCAACGTCCTGATGACCGAGCGAATTTGGTTGCGAATTCCCATATCGAGGTGGTTGAGCGGCTCATCTAGAAGGAAAACCTGCGGCCGTCTTACGAGCGCACGCCCGAGGGTAACCTTCTGACGCTCACCACCGGAGAGCTGCGTGGGATACCGTGACAATAGGTGCGTGATCTCCAGCAGTTCCGCTGCCTCAGCGACTCGACGCTCAGTCTCACTCCGAGGATAGCGCCGTAGCAACAGGCCGAAGGCCATGTTCTCAGCTACGGTAAGATAGTAGTGCAGTGTATTATGCTGGAAAACCATTGCGATCTCTCTGGACCTGATAGGAACATAAACCATGCGGCGACCCCCAATCGAAATGCTGCCAGTCGTCAGCTCATCTAATCCGGCGATCAGCCGCAGAATCGTCGTCTTTCCACAACCCGTCGTTCCGACCAACACCATGAACTCTCCAGCCTCAACAGCCAGAGTGACATTCTTGACGGCGGCGATCTCATTGCCATAGACCTTACTGACATTCTTTAACTCAATCTTGGCCATCAAAAGCACTCCGTCTCTTTCACTGCGAAAGTCATCCCTAAACCAGGGTCAATCCTCAAGCCAGAATCTCCATCGGGATCAACCCTTCCGTCTCTAACAGGTCCCTGACCATCTCAAAGCTGGGATCGTCCCTATGGAAATCGGCGAACAGAAAATCGGTCATGATCATGTCCATCGAGGCATGCCGGGCAACCTTTGGATCGATCATTTCAACACCCACGCTCGGTGCTTCTCCCTGCAGAAGTAACCGAATCCACGCATGCATCGCGCGATCGTCTGAGGGGATCGACTCCCTATCCGCGTTGACTTTCATCTGCGCATCCCAATCTTGCAGCACGCTCGCAGCGAACTCTGCCCGCAAGGGAGCGGCAACCCAAAGATGAGTATTGCGGCAATACTCGTCGGGATGCACATACCGATCAGGCTCCCTCAGCCATTGCTTGAACATGTGTTTGCAGGCTGCGTGGCGAAGCTCTACAGCCCGACTCAATGCCCGGAATGCCTCCCGATGCCCAGGGGACATCCTCCTGAACTCCCGGATGAATCGCTCGTTGTACTTTAAGGTATTACGAATCCCTGAAATGATCGGACTGCACCCCAAGCGTTTGGACCAATGGCCAAATTGATCCTGAACGGAACATTTCTTAGAAGGCAGTCCCTCCCGACTCAGAAAATTATAGAGTATCGAGAAGCGCATGGCAGGGCAGGCTTTCTTGAAATCGTTATCATAATCCCCGAAGAGACACCAGGCGATTATCCGGCTCACCGCAGCGAGCGACACCGCCGTGATCTTATGGGCCGCGTACAAATTAAACAGCAACTGTAAAGGCAGCGCATAGCTCTTGGGCACATCCCCGGAGAGGATCCGTTGTAAGAACAACGCGGCCGATTGGGGACCGAAAACATTACAAACATCTTGGGTCTGCGCGAGGAGTGCGGATGCCTCGAATATCTGGTAGGGCTGCACTTCAGTGATTTCTTGCTGACTGGTGACTAGACCCCGGATCAAACGGTATTGCAATTCGACCGTGTCGATAAGCTTCGTCTGCACCGGATCCAGGCTCAAGGATAGGTCTACGCGATCCACATCCAGCAAGCCTCGCCACTGCCCTCCCAATTGGTCCAATTCAATGGCCGTTTTCCGACGCCAGAGTGGAATGGGAACGGGTAAGATGCTGCGATTGCGCCGGCACTGGTGAAAACCTTGAAGCCCATTGAAGGCGGCTCGGGCACGCAGACGAAAGAGATAACTCCCATAGGGACTGAGGAGGGAATCATGAAAGTGGCGCAACTCATGCGTCAGGAGCGTTCCTTGCGTGTACAAGTCAAAGGCGCGCTCCTTGGATGCCTGAAGGCACTGGCTGGCTAAACGCTTGAACCGCTCGGGATCGCAATCGGCCCAGCAGACATCCAGATAGGTTTTTAACGCCGATAGGCTCTCATAGCGCAGGGTGATTCCCAAGAACCGCGAATCGAATCCCCCATAGTCGTGTTGGATAGGCTCGAGACTCATGCAGCAATTTTCAGCGATCCTTGAAGGATCTCACGGACATGGGCTTCCGTCAGATCTTTGGTAGCAACCACCTCTACCCGTCGCATAGGCGTTTGGATCACAACCCGTTTGGTCTTTCCCGATTGAAGACCTGCAAATACCTGATGGACAAACATGCCGATGAAAAGGCTACCTTCGAGAATACCCACCAAGGCGGCCACCTCAGAGAGATCGAATGCCAGAAACGTCGGATCGCGCTCGGGACCACTACTGATTACCTGCACTTGCTGGGAAGGAGAGGTAGCCCACTCCCTTCGGAGGAAATCGATGAATGCGGGAGAACTCAGTACCTTCACTTGGAAAGAAGCCGAATGGGACATGCAGCCTCCTGTGTTTAGTGACCTTTGCGACGGTACGTGCCCATGAGTTGGGTCGTGGCCAAGATATACCCTTTCATCGTCTCTTCGACCTCTCGAGCTGTGGCGCCGGTCGTAGCGGCATTCAAAGATATCAGCCAACTCATCCTCCGGTGGCTGATAGCCGCGGGCGGTAATCAGTTGGGCGATCGAGGCATAGCCACCCTCTCGGCGATGCGCGGGTGCACCGCGAGATCGATGTCGATCGAGTCGACATGATCGACCTCCTGCCGCTCATGAGCTTACAGCAGGAAATAGGGCGCCCAGCCGCCGATGAGCGCCAGATCCGGTAGGTAGGGCCGCAGGATCATCCCGAGTTCCCCCAGCACCGCGCGAGAGGCTTCGACCACCCCTGGGACAAACTGACTGACAGTGCGAGGTTCCATTAGATCTTCATGTGCTCGCGCCGGAGGAAGTCGGCAGCTTCTCGTCCGCGGGTGGGGTGTTGGAACAGGTCGAGGTAGAGTTGTGTCTTGCATACCACCGGCGTGTCATTGAGGCGCTGGAGATGGTGTAAGACTCCCTCCTCGTAGGGTTGGAGCACATGGACGGTTCCCCCGAACTCAATCCGCTCGAGCTTGAGCGCTTTCAGCAGATTATCGGAGAGTGACTCTTTCAAGTAGACATGGACATCAGTAAATCGGGTAAAGGGGGCGATGAGTGAGGCCCCGGCATGCAGCGTGAAGGCGCATATCAGGTTGCGGTCTTTGGCGACCTGGACCATGTGGGCTATTACCGCAGCGGGGTCTTTCGCTTCCGTCGTATAGAAACTCTGCATCGTGGCCGGGTCAATCCGATACTGCTGCGCCCAGGTATCCAGGAGTGTTCCAGGCTCTCGTAGGTGAACCCGTCGCTGCTCTTGCACGAGGAATCCCTGCTGGAGCAGCTTCTGGGTCACCTTGTAGGCATGTCCGATGCTCACTTGGGAGACGGCCGCCAACTTGACGATCTCCCAGGGCTTTGAAGGCGTCTCGAGCATGGTACGGATTACGCGGGTTGCTTTCGGGCTAAAGAGCCGGCGCAGCTCTGTCGGTGGACGACTCCGGCGCACGTGAGCCGTCTTGTCAATATAGATGTTCCCTAGATTCAGCCAGCAGTTGCCCGCCAGATCGAGGAAGCCGACGCCGGCCTCTTTGGCGAGTTGGGCGCCCCGCTCGGAGAGCGCATCGGTCACCACGACAGGGTAGCCCCGTTGATGCTTGGCAGCCAACTGCAACGTCTGAAACACCTGGAGAAGGCTGGAAGGGTAGCCAGGGACTTTGACCTCAATCAACAGCCGCTTCGTCTTGCCCCCTACGGTAAACTCCGCGATGAGATCCGGGCCGCTGAGCCCGCCATTCGTCGGCCGATGAGGCCTGCGCCGAAGCTGGATGCGAGCCTGCGGCAGAGCAGATCTGAGCAGCTGAGGGACTTCTTCTTGGAGTTTGGCCTCGTTCATCTTGATACACTATTGTGGTTAATTCACTATATGGTGAATTTACTCGATTAGTAAAATATCATATTCCCCCGCCCTTGTCAACGGCATGGATGCCGTGGGTCTGCAGCCCACTTCGTCAGGGTCCCCCGAACCACCTGCTGTACCCCACCACGGTGGGCCCCCATTTGCCTTTTCTGCTCGTATTCGGCGAGAGGAAACCTATTGGGAAGGAAAGGCACAGAAGGGCGTCGGAGGGGAGTAAATTAACGCCAAGATGCTGCAAGAAGCAGCGTTTCAGGAGCGGGTGTCGAGCCCGCTCTACGATGCTGGCAAGCCTAAGGCTGGTTTGTTCTCCGTCTTCGTCTAATCTCGTTTAGTGAAGCGACTACTTCTTCTCTGCTTGAAACTTGAGGTGGCGCGAAATTCGTATTTCTATCCCACTCGCCGTAGTGAGGTGCTCCCATTTGTCTAGACCAATGTTTTTAATAAAGAGTGGATTAATTACCACTCCGAAAAAGGATGAATCTTAGGTTCCACATGGAATGAGGTTAGTTCCCCACCGCTCCACGAAACTGAAATATTGAGAATAAAACCCCCCTTACTCTCGATTGAGAATACTTCCTGAACGTTTCCTGCCCTCGGAGGAGGATCGCATGTTATCGTGTCAAGCCGGGGATCCTCAGAAAACCTGAATCTTACCCCCAAGACTTCGCCTCCTGTAGCTACTAAATGATACGTCTTTTCTCCTACAAATGGTCTCTCCCGGTTCGGAAATGCTATAAGAACGCTTTGTGGAGGGCAATCTGAACAATCGGGGTAGTCGAAAGATAAAGCAATGTCTTGTCCTTCTTGGGTAGGAAAAATATATTTAACGGCATGATTTTCTGTACTCAACAGTTCATCTGCAAAAACATTCCTTTTATCATGTGCGATCTTTTCATTATTATAATATTCGTTTAAAGCAAAGGCATTGGATATAAACAACGTCATGAGAAATAAATAGAATTTTAAACCCACTGAAATTTTTCTGCTCATTTTTTCTCCTGTTAAATTTTTTGAGCTGCAATGCCCCTAGGCTCGACGATCTCAAGCCCAGAATACATTTCCCAAGGGGTTTTGTAGCCCAACGATTGATGTGACCGCTCCATGTTGTAGAAATCAAAATATTCCCGCAAGCCCTCCCGAGCCTCCGGGATCGACTGATAGCCTTTGAGATAAACATTTTCGTACTTCACCGACCGCCAGAGCCGCTCGACAAAAATATTGTCAAGACATCTGCCCCTGCCGTCCATGCTGATTTTGATGCCTTTGTCCAGCAGGACCTGCGTAAATTCTGCGCTGGTGAACTGACAGCCTTGATCTGTGTTAAAGATTTCCGGTTTGCCATACTGCAACGCGTCGTTGAGGCAATCTACACAAAAGTCCGTGGTCAGTGTGTTGCTCAACCGCCACGCAATCACATAACGGCTGTGCCAGTCCATCACCGCAGCCAAGTACGCGAATCCATTCCCGAGACGGACATACGTGATATCCATGCCCCAGACTTGGTTTACATGATTGATTTTTATGCCCCGTAGCAGGTAAGGATAAACCTTGTGCTCCGGGTTGCGCCTGCTTGTGTTCTTCGTCGGAATAACCGCCTCAAGCCCCATCAGCCGCATGAGCGTCCGTACTCGTTTGCGTCCGACATCCCAGCCCTTCTTGCACAGCTCCCGAGCGATTTTACGTACTCCATAAAATGGACAGGCCGTAAACTCAACGTCGATTGCGTCCATTAGCCGCCGGTCTTCCTCGGTTAAATCGACCGGGACATAGTACAAGCTTGATCGATTGAGTTCCAGTAGCTCACATTGCCGCCGAACGCTGAGTATCGAATTGTCTTCTCGTATCACCATCGCCCATTTTTCCTCAACCGTTAGACCGTGAACTTTTTTTTAAACCAGTCCACTTCGACCTGTAACTACCCGATATTCTTATACAACCGTTCGATTAAAGCGTCCTTCGCTTGAAGTTCTTTGTTTTCATCGCCTCCGAAAACTCCTGCCAGCCGTTCTTCCAGCGTATTGCGCCAGGCGTTAATCTGGCTGGCATGGACGCCAAACTCACTACTGATCTCTGCAATCGTCTTTTGCCCCTTAAGTGCCTCCAGCGTAACTTTGGCTTTGAACTCATTGCTGAATTGCTTCCTTATCCCCATCTCAGACCCCCTTTGGCTATGTCAGATTATATCTAACTTCGCCGGTTTTTTTGTCTAATTTTCTGGGGCCATTATAGCCGAGCATCTTGCAGTATTCTGAGAAACTCCCTGCCAGCACCTGAACGTCAGCTGTACTGAACGCCTCTTTGTAAAGCTGAACCAGAGCGGTACCGTTGGGATTGACCAAGCGCACCTTGAGCGATTCCTTGAAGCTAAAGTTGCACAAAGACTCCTTGATGTGGCCGTCGTTGCTGTTGAAGGAAAACCCAATAGCGATCACTTCTTCAGCCGCTTCCAGCACGCCTTTCACGCGCTGCCATACGTCTGGAAATGCGAGTCTCTTTCTTCCAGGCGGCACGATGAAGCTGTTCATCATCTGGCCGTCAATTTGCTCGGCCCTCCGCAACCTGTTTACGGTTCCATTCCTCAGATTCCTCTTTTCAGGAATACGCAGGTAGGCTTCGTCGCTGCCTCTTGGACAGTACCAGTTGATCGAGCCGTTCGGTTTCAGAAGGAGGTTGCGAGACGTCGGTGCGCCCTCAGCAGGGACATTCTTGAAGCGCAAGCCATAGCCGATCTCGTAGTGCCATTGACCTGTTTCAGCAAGCGCTTCGTCCAGAAACAGGTCCCAGTTGAAGCTGACGATGTCTCCGCCCTCTTCGATCAGATGCTTAGCCAGCACAGCATGAGTGAGCGAGTAGCAGTAGTTGCTGATGAAGCTAAGCACCTCGACAATGTAAGTCTCCAAATGTGTCTTGGCCTGAAATAGCTCGATATATCTTGATATCGTGGGGCTGCTAGCATCTTCGGTTTCAACGGCGTCCTCAAGTGCTCGGAAAAGATCCTCCACAGAATTGGCGTTCGCATGCACCGAGATGAACCTCAGGATATCAGGCCACAGCTTGGCTGGCACTGCTAGCCGCAGCTTCGATCCTACTTCGCGCATGAGCTGCTCTGCATCTCTGAGGAATCCCGTGCTGAGAGGCCCCTGGCAGCTCAACCGGTCTGTCTTGTCAGTGCCGTAGCCACCATCAATGTGACGAATATTGAAAAACAGCTCACAGGATGCTCCCGCTCCGATCAAGAAGACTCGTCGCATTAGATTCTCAACCGCACCTGCACCTTCCACTTGAGATCTTCCACATCATTGGGCTTCTATTAGTGGGTGAGTTGGTAAACCACGGGGCGGGTCTTAGACTTGGTGAGTACCTTACGGGTAACGAGGGGGCTGAGAATTCGGTACACTTGAACCCGTTCCACCCCAAGATGGCGCTGAAGTTCCTCAACAGTCATCCCGCGCTTACTCTGGAGCTCCAGCAGGAGCCGCTCCTGTTGCCGGGTGAGCGAGAGCCTCTTCGTTGAAGGCGGCAGGGCTAGGTGTTCGATTCGCCGGTAGGTGCGGCCGAGCGTCTCCAAAACTGCTAGCGCCACGTATTCAAGCCACGAAGTCAGCTCATCATGCTCTTTGTGGACTCGTTGGAGGGCTTGATAGTAGCCTTCGTGATCCTCCTTGAAATACTGATCCACCGCAAACAGGTGCTGGGTATCAAACCCTCGGTGGTACAGCACCCAAGTCGCCAACGCTCGAGCTACCCGGCCGTTACCGTCTCGGAACGGGTGCAACCGAGCAACCTCGTAGTGGGCACACGCTGACGCAACGATGGGGTGGGTCGACTGCCCCGGACCCTCGAGCCATTCGACCAACGCACGGGTTCCAGGTTTGGCAGCTTGAGGGCCAGGCGGACGGTACACCACCTGGCCAGCGGACATGATCACATTGGCTGAAATCTTGTAGGCGCCGACCAATTTCGGTTCAAGCAGCCCGGTCGTGATAATCCGGTGAAGTTTCAGCACGGCCGCTTCAGTCACCGGAGCCTTTGCCGGCTGGCGGGCAATCCAACGCAACGCCGCCAGATAGTTCAGCACCTCCCGCTTGGCTCGGTCCTTTACATCTACCTTCTTGGCTCCGGCTAGCGCTTCGACCTCGGGGAGGGTAAGAGGATTGCCTTCAATGGCCGTTGAGAAGTGCGCCCGGCGAACCAGCGACTCAAACCGAATCGTCTCTAGCCAGGCGACCTGGACCGGGGCTGTCTGGATCTTGGTCCGCAGCATTTCCGCTTCGCTGATGCGAGCCAGCAGTGTTTCGGTAATCGTGTAGTGGGGCTGATACATCTCCACCGTTTCCCAATGCGATATTGTATATCTTTTGTGTATCTTACAGTGTATCCTGATTCCTTCTCCGACACAAGAGAAAAAACCGTTTCGCAGCGAAAGGTATATTCAATGTGCAATAGGTTAGCTGGGAATTCACCTACTGCACTGCGCATATACCACGAGTTAACGAGGCCAAGGAGACGAACCTATGAAGATCAAAAGACGAACCCATGGGAAGATCGTGAAGGATGGGAAGGACCTAATCTATATACGTCTTCTGGGAAGTAGCCGTCCCGCATTCTCTTGCCTCAAGTATACCGACCGGTTGTGCAGTTGCTAAGAGCCCTCCCCTCTGACCACAGCCAGCCCATTGACTGCAAAGACACTCACTGAACAATCCGCGTTTTAGGGGTGGGTGCCATCGACTGCGTGGTTGGGAACGAGAACGGGCGAATCGCCTCGCTGGGGGCGTCTGGGTCAAATCGACAATGCGAAAATGGACCCCTTCTGGGAACTCGTCAACCGTGTAGGACTCGGTCATACCTGCTGGCAACACGCCCTTTCCACGATTCGGCATCACCAGTTGATTCGGCATCGCCGCCCGTCGGGATTAGGCATTCATTCGGCACGATTCGGCATTCGACTGCACGTGTGCCGTCCAGATTTTGTGCTTGGACCGGAGCGTCTTTATGCACTTCTATGCGCTCAGCGCCCGGAACATATGCGCTCTCCATACGTTCCTATGCGGTCAGCGCAGACATGTGTCTCGCCCAGAATTCAAGCACAAACCTCTTTCGCAGCCGCATGGAGCACACAAACAAAATGAGCGGCCCCGAGAGCTACCCTCATTCCTTCTGCGATCGCTCCGACTACTGCGTCAACGTGTTCCGATGCCTCTGCTTGGCCTTCATTTAGACACGTTCGGTCAGCCGTAGGTTTGCAACCAGATGCTTTTTCGCATCTCACGATGTCTTCAGGAGTTCGAATAACTCCGATTCAAGTTGTTTGAGTGGACGCTCCCTGCCATGTTTGAAATCCTTGAAGGACTGCCAGAACCGAAATACCTTCCGCTTCCACCAAGGGATGAATGTGATGGCGATGGGATTGAACTCGTTGCCGTCCTAGTTGGTCTTACCCTTGAAGAAATACTTGCTGACCCCTGCCCAGTGTCGAAATACCTGAACTTCCAACGGCTGCCTCTTCCGGTCCCATTGGCTGCGCTCCGACCAATTGATAATCACAGCGCGTTCCTGGAGTTTCGGCAGAATGTTGGATTCGATGTAATCCTTCCAATTGGGCTATTGGAATAGACGAACAGCAGGCGTTTCCCCTGTGGATACCATTGCCACCGCACCTGTAGTCCAAGCCAAGCACCCCATAACAGCCAAGCTACGCCGATGACTACCGCGATCAGCAGAATCACGGGTAGGAAGACAATCACAACGCCCAGGATCAGAAACTGCTTCGTCCTGCTCAGTGCCTTGTCGCGTGACTTCTTCCCGCGTACTTCGCTCTCACTCATGCCGTGCGCACATCCCTCAGTGCCACCTGCAAGCCCCTCCGTCAGTGCTTGAAACACCTGGCTGGTGTCGTGGACAGCGACCGGCTGAGGTACCTCAGAAAGTTCAGGTATTCCAGAACTATGGCCACCCAAAATTTTTATCCAGACAGACTTTTTCATGCTATGGATTGAGCAGTCGTATAGCGTTTCCCAGGCGCGCGCTTGACTTGCTCTTCAAGGGGCTTCACGTGCCTGAATACCTTGAGCAGCAGTAGGTCATAGGCAATCTTCAACCCTGGCCCGACAACGAGTGGTGCGGAAACAGACAGCGTTTTCATGAGCATGCCTGCCACCGCAGGAGCAACCGCCCAGCACACGTTTCGCGTCAGATTCGTGACACCACTTGCACGAGTCCGCTCCTCGTTCCTCACCACGGCCATAAGATAGGACTGGCGCGTCGGCACATCCATCTCCACGAGGGCTTCCCGTATGAGAAACAGCGCAATGGCCACAGGCAGATTCGGAGCAAATGGCACCGTCATCAAGAGCAGGCTGGAAGGCAGATGCGTCCACACCATCGTGTTCACAAGCCCGAAACGCCGGGCGAGCGCTGCGGCAGCCAGATGCGATAAGCCGTTCAGGATGCGCATCGAGAAAAACAAGGGCGCGAGCGTGACTTCATTCGCCCCAAAGCGCTGGAAGAACCAGTAACCAATCAAAGCAGTTGTCAGAAATCCTCCACCAAGACTGTCAACGCCTGACAAGGCAGCAAATCTTACTACTACTTTGCGTGAATGTGGCGACAATCTCACCGGCGATGGTCGCTCACGCAGCTCAAGTACCGTCGAAAGCCGTAATGATAGAAATCCTGCCAGAAGGCACAGCACGCCATACAGCATCCACGCCAACTGATAAGAGCCAAGCACCGGCATACCTGCGTGCACTCGTAGCAAGGCAGGTACTCCACCAAGCAGAGAACCGAGAGCGTGCCCTGCGTCCACGGTGACGTTGTACCAGGCAAACACCTTCGTACGCTCAGCATCACGCGCAGTCAGAGGCAGCAGAGCCTGCTCAATCGTCGTAGCCGCACCCCGGTCACGGCCCATGCCATTCACCATGCCGAAGAATGCCGCGACCATTACCACACCGGGCATAGACGAGGAAGCAAGCAGAAATCCACCCACAGCCATCAGTAGAGCAAGAGCCACGAGCGTTCCGCGCCTGCCCATGCGGTCTGCCACAAACGTCACGAGGAAAGTGCCAACGGCATTCCCCGCAAGCCCGAGTGCTATCACAAGCCCGAGCAGCCATGCATCCATGCCAAGCACGGCCAGATGCAAGGCAAGCATCACGCCCGTCATGCCGATGGCAACTGCGCGCAGCCCTGCGGAAGAGAAGATCAAGAACCTGTCAGCATCAGATGAGTTCATGGTTTAAGCGGCTCAACCGTGAGCGCATCAAAATACGTAATGGAATCAGATTTCGTCCAGACACCAACTTTTCCTGCTTGAGCAAAGGTTTCGTCATGAGCATCAATGACCTTTTTCCCATCCCAGAACACAAGGAGATGATTGTCACGCACCTCAACCTTTAATTCCTGCCACACGCCGGTCTTGACAGTCCCATTCCAGCCGGCAAATTGCCCTCGCCGCCCTTCCACGACATGATAGAGCCGAACATTCTCCTCGAGCGCATTTGCCCGAGTTACATAGTAGTTGTTCACATCCTGATAGCGGAATACCACTCCACACGCCTGGTCCACTGCTCCTGATACTGGCTTGCACTTCACCGAAAGGCGGAAGTTCCGTAGCAGTGGCTCATCCGCAACGGCAAGCGGGAAACGGAAATCGGTAGCGTCCTCATCGACTTGGGCAAGCACATTAGCACCGCTCGGCGCGTCTTGTGCTGCCGTGACGAGCCATTTGCCAAGCCGCCCCTCGCCGGTTCTGCTGAATGAGAAACCGGATGGCAAGCCATTCACGCTATCGTCTTCAAAGCTCCAGATTCTCGCTTCAGGTTGTGCAGCCTGCACCCTCGCAATTGCCACTGATGAGGCGATGCACGCAGCTCCAACCGAAATGCCCAGGACGCTCCAACCAGCTTTCTTCCCCGTCATTCTGATGAGACTCTTGTCCTTGAACCTTTCACGTGCTGCTGGCAGTAGGCATAGAGCGCATCGTAGACGATGAATTCATTCGCCAGAATTTCGTGATCATCCCTCAACCCAAGATACCTGAATCCCTCAGCGATAGCTTTCAACCCCGCGGCTTCCGGCTGGTTATACAAATCCTCGGATACATCGGCTCCATGCACGATCCTCGCAAGCACACCGAGCGCCGCATCCTTCAGCTCATACTTCCTGATAATCGCCTCGAAGCTGCATCTGCCTTCATGGTGTCCAAGCTCCACTCCGGGAACGTCAAACGGAATGGCACCGTCTTTCTTCGCGACTTCCATCACCTTGTCGGTCGGCACGAACAGAAATTCCGCTTTGGCATCGACGAACTTCCTGATGAGCCACGGGCATGCCACCCTGTCCACTTTGACGTGCTCTCGCGTCACCCACTTCATGTGTTATGACAACATAGCCTTGTTTTAAAAATCTTCCCTCAGAGCCTTAGCAACCCTATGGTTCATAGCCGCTTAGCTTCTTCAGCAGCTTCAGCGCCATCCCTAGTAACTTACACATACGGCCAGCCGTAATTGACTAAGTGCAGACGCTTGTTCATATTGGAAAGACAAGTTACCGTTGAGGAACTTGGGCGACCAGAGCCGACGCGCGTCCCCACCGACCGCTGAAGATGAACTCGTTCAGTGGCCGACGTGAACGGGGTGTGAGGTCACGCTCTCTCATCTTCTCTGGCAACCGATTGGGATCTCCGACATACCCGACGGCCAGGGCGGTCACCGCCTCATACCCATCCGGAATCCCGTACAGTTCCCGCACGCGCTCCGGCACAATGCCGATCATTTGATGCACCGCAAGCCCTCGGGCCGTGGCTTCGAAGGTGAGGCTGCAGGCGGCAATCCCCAAGTCGTGGATCGCGGCTGTGTTGGGCTTGCTGTTGAGCTTGAAGTTTAGGCTCGCCACGCTGATGACCAAGAGAGGGGCCGCCTTGGCCCACATCTGGTTGCCTTCGACCAGGCAAGACAGGAGCTTCGCAAATTCCTCAGGGTCGTCCTGACTCGCAACGAGGTAACTCCACGGCTGCTCGTTGTAGGATGAGGCCGCCCAGCGGGCTGCCTCAAACAGCGAGAGCGCATCGGCCTTCGCCACAGGCCGGCTGTCAAACGCGTACGGACTCCAGCGACTGGCGATCAGTTCATGGATCTGATGATCATTCGATGCTCGTTTGACCATGGCGCTTCTCCCGGCTGTGGCTTCGCGATCGCGTCAACTCGTTCTTCCAGTCCAGCGGCATGACCGGGGCGGCCGATGCGTACCGTCCCCAGGCGGATTTCGGCAGCAGAACCATCAACTCGAATTCATTGCCATCAGGATCGGCGCCGTAGACCGACTTGGTGGCGCCGTGATCGCTCTCTCCGGTGAACGCGCCAACTTTGACAAGCTCCTCGCGAGCCGATGCCAGCTCCTGAATTCCCGGCAGCTCCCAGGCGAGATGGTACAGTCCGGTGCTTCCCCTCGGCGGCCGCGACGCACGCGCCCCGACTTCCAGGAGGCCCAGGTCGTGGTGATTCTCCGAACCCTTGGCTCGAAGGAAGGCCATCGGTCCCTCCCGGGCGATCACGTCGAATCCAAACACCTGGCCGTAGAACGCGATCGACCGCGCCAGGTCCGAGACATAGAGCACCGCGTGGTTGAGGCGGCGGATCGGAATCATCGGCTGCTGACTCGCGACGCCTGGCTCACTGTGCCAAGCCGATTTGCTTCATGAACGTCTGATTGTCCCAAAACAACCACTCGTGGTCCATTTTGCCATTCTTCCAGTGGCCGACCGTCGCCATATTCAATTTAAACGACTTTCCAGTTGGCGGAATCGTCTTGCCGTCGGGCGTGGGCATCGGACGGGAGAATGTCCCGGTCATGACGCCGGTGACGCATGTCCATTCGCCCGAACCGAACTTAATGGGATGGACGGCGATGTTGGTGTCAGGCGCGTAGACGAACATCGCTTTGAGATCCTCAATAT
>JAHFGV010000010.1 GCA_023247255.1 Candidatus Omnitrophota bacterium
AGGATGGTGGAAGCGGAGTTCGTGATCTGTAACCTGCGTGGCCAGGTGCTGAATCTCCAGTCAATGCTCAACTATCTGGAGAGCCGCGAGAAGGTGGAGAGTGAGGACTTCACGTTCCTGCACTCGAAGTTGCGCGAGGTGGTGCGGCAGCTCAAGGAGATGGAGCGGTTCTCTTCGCAGCGCAAGTCTCTGCCATGCCTGCGGGCTATTGGGTTGAACTGAACCGCACGTCACATGGAATGAAGGCAGTGGAATTGCCCCGACGTCATCGAAGAACATAAGGAGGAGAAGGCTATGGGAGGATTGTGGCGATGGCTCCTGATAGGAGCATTGGTTCTGGGCTGCCTTCCCAGGGTGGCGCAGGCCGAGAGCGAAGTGGAAATTTTACTGGATGCGTTGGTACAGAATGGCACGATCACCCCCGTGCAAGCTGGCCAGATTCGTCGCCAGATCGCGGAGACCAAGGAGACGCGGAACAAGCAGATGGCGAAGGAGATCGTGCCAGACTCTGCCCGCAACTGGAAATGGGGTGGGGACATTCGGTTACGCAATGAATATCGGAATCGCACCGGCACCGGCCAGGATGTCAACCGACAGCGGGTTCGCTTCCGCTACGGTTTTGATGCGAAGGTCACCGACAACCTGAAGGTCGGTGCACGACTCGCCACCGGCAGCACGACCGACCCGGTTTCCACAAACCAAACGTTTGACCAGTCGTTCAATCACAACGCCTTTGTACTCGATCGCGCCTTCGCCGAGTACACACCGGAGATTCCTGGCATTACGGAGTTGAAGCTGTCCGGTGGAAAGGTTGAGAATCCGTTCTGGCTGGTCGGGCCGTTGGTGTGGGACGACGACTTGAATTTTGATGGGGCGGCCGTCCATCTCGCCGAAGACCTGAGTCCAACGGCGAGCGTCTTTACCAACAACGGGGTCTTCTTGCTTCAGTCAGGGATCACCGAAGCGGCGAGCCTCTGGTCAACGCAGGGCGGCGTCATGCTGAAACCATTTCCTGACTCCGAAGAGGAACTACTGAAAAACCTCAAGCTGACTGGCGCGATCGCATATCACGACTACAAGAACGTCACCAATCCGCTGTCAGAGTCAACTGCGCTGACGACAGCTGGTGGACTTAAGGGGAACACCTCCGGCATCCGGGATCTGAATCTGCTCAACCCGACGTTCGAATTGGGCAGCCAGTATATGGACGTGCCATTTGGCGTTTTCAGTGACTGGGTGCACAACACCGCGATCTCCAGTGGCAATAACAATGAGGGTTTTATGGTGGGGGTCAAGGCTGGAAAGGCGCGGATCCCGTTCGATCTCCTGAAGGGCTGGGAGGTTGGCTACTTCTTTCAGCGGCTGGAACCCGATGCGGCTTTCGGCGCCTTCACCGATTCCGACTTCGGCAACGGTGGGACGAATCATCTGGGCCACGTATGGTGGCTCAAGCTCGCCACGCTGAAGAACTCCAGCATCCAACTGAAGTACTTCACCACCAAAGAAGTGACGGGCTCGAAGAACCACGCCGATACCTTCCAGACAGACTGGGTGACCAAGTTCTAGGCTTTTCTTACGGAGAACTTACAGCAACTTAATCCGGTGCTTACAAGTAGCCTGTACACTGAATATAAAGATCGCGGGCAAAATTAGGAGGACATCAATGAACAGACGATGGTTGGCACTTGGTGCGGCAACGCTGGTGGTAGGTGGTGCTGCCCTAGCGAAGGCAGAAACCGCGATGGTCGATCATGGCCTGCCAATGTACCAGCGAATGGGTGGCATTGCAGGGAACCTGAACAGCATAGGATCTGATACCTTGAATAATCTCATGACGTTCTGGGCAGAGGGATTTGCCAAGTACTACCCAAACGTGAAGATCCAGGTCGAAGGCAAAGGTTCTTCTACGGCACCTCCAGCACTCATTGCCGGGACGGCGCAATTAGGACCGATGTCCCGACCAATGAAGTCGAGCGAGCTCGATGCATTTGAGAAGAAGTACGGCTACAAACCAACTGCAGTGGCTGTAGCCCTCGATGCGCTGGCCATCTATGTCAACAAGGATAATCCGATCCAGAATCTCAGCCTTGAGCAGGTCGATGCGATTTTCTCAGGGACCCGGGCGTGTGGCGGTAAGTCCAGCATTTCGACTTGGTCCCAGCTGGGACTCGGATCCGAGTGGAATCGCCCCATCAGTCTCTACGGGCGCAACTCGGCGTCGGGGACGTACGGGTACTTTAAGGACAACGCCCTATGTAAGGGCGACTACAAGAGTTCGGTGAAAGAGCAGCCCGGATCAGCGACGGTAGTTGAAGGCCTGTCAAACGACCGATACGCGATCGGCTATAGCAGCATGGGGTACAGGACAGCCGGAGTTCGCGTCGTGCCGTTGTCGCCGCTTGGCAGCTCCAAAGTCTATGCGGCCACACCGGAGGATGTCTATGCTAGTACGTACCCATTGAGCCGGTACTTGTACATCTATGTGAATAGGGCGCCGGGTCAACCGTTGGATACCTTGGTAAAGCAGTTCTTGGTGTACGTTCTCAGCCAAGAAGGCCAGGAAGTCGTCGTCAAAGATGGGTTTATTCCGTTGCTCAAAGAGATCGAGGATGTGGAGCTCAAGAAGCTCGAGTAGAGGCGACATGCATAGCTGGATGCCTTCCCAGGGCCATTCAGGGATGGCGGTGATGACGCGGGCCACCGGTTCACGATGACGGATCCCTCCGTTGTTGAGCCCCCAGCAATGACGAGGCGGCCACAGGCTCCCATGCCTTCCTCTGCGACCGCCTCTGTATTTCTCCGACGCGTACGCATCCTCGATCACTTCGCCCAGTTGCTGATCTCTATCAGCGGCGTGGCCGTCATTTGCGCGGTGCTTGGTATTGGGATCTTCCTGATTGTGGAAATTGCTCCGCTTTTTTCCGGGGCGCATGTCTCTTCTGGGCTCGCAGCATCCTTCCAGGATCGTCAAACGCTCTTAACCCTCATCGATGAGCACCAAGAAAAGGTTTTTGTAGTAGGAACGGAGCCTCTGGCTAAGGTCGTTAGCCTTGCCGATACTCGGGTGCCCGAGATCATTCCCCTTGCGGGGCTTGAGCATCAGGAGGTAAGTGCTGTTTCCCGTACACTGCGAGAACCCAAGACCGCATTTGGGACGAACGAGGGAATGGTTTGGATTGGGTCCATCCAACTGCAGACGGTCTTTGAAGGTACTCAGCGTACCGTCCGGGTCTCGGTGGAGCCGGATGGTATTGTGCAGGCCATTGCCGGCTATCGAATCACGCAACTGGCGTATCGTGAGGCAGATCAGCGTGCCGTGATGGCAGCTGTGGCCAATCACTCGTCTCTCATCGTGACCCGCATCGCAACCCAACGATCACTGATTGGCCCATCCCGCAGAAGCCTGGACAGCATCAACGTCCCCACCGGACAATTCGGACATCCAACAGCGCTCCTCATCAATAGGCCATGCACGCAGTTGCTCGCCGCCACATCTGAAGGACTTGTGGTGAGGTGGCACATTCCAGTTGAGGGGTCCCTGGAAGTGATTGAAACGGTTCAGGCGGTTCCAACCGGGGCGGTCACAGCGATGGCCTATTTGCTTGGAGAGCGGTCGATTGCCATTGGTGGAAGCGATGGAAGTGTGGCCACCTGGTCGCTGGTTCGAGACGAGGCCCGAGCTGATGGCCGGCAACTGACTCCGATTCACCGCTTCCCCAGGCATCGGGCTGGTGTTGCGCTCATCACCCCATCACCCAGGGACAAGGGTTTTATCACCGTGTCGAGCGATGGGACGGCACGCCTACACTACATGACATCGGAACGGATACTCGCCGAGTTTTCCGTTGGCGAAGGTCCTCTTGTGGCTGACTTTGCGCCAAAGGCCGACGGAGTGATAATCACGGGTTCCTCCGGAACCTTGCATCACTGGTGGATCGTCAATCCCCATCCAGAATTTAGCTGGGCGATGCTGTTTGGCAAGCTCTGGTATGAGGGGTATGACCAGCCGGACTACGTTTGGCAGTCAACAGGTGGCACGGACGACTTTGAACCGAAATTCAGCTTGGTGCCGCTCATCTTCGGAACCCTCAAGGGCACCTTCTATGCGCTGCTATTTGCCGTGCCCCTCGCCCTTTTTGGGGCGCTGTATTGCGCACAATTTCTCGACAAGCGACTGCGCAACCCTGTGAAATCAGCCATTGAGCTCATGGCAGCGCTACCCAGTGTGGTGCTCGGATTTGTCGCTGGGGTGATCCTTGCCCCGATGGTGGAACGCCACATCGTTGCCGTATTGTCGCTTCCCGTGGTCGTCCCGCTTGTGACGATCGGAGGGATGGGGTTGTGTTCGTCGATAACGGTTCCTGTCGTGAAGGCGGCTGTGCGTCGCCATGAGTTTTGGATTCTCATGGCGTGGGTTGTCCTAGGAATTGTGGTTTCCGTGTGGCTTGGTGCTTGGATCGAAGGCCTCTTATTTGGTGGAGACTTCGAGGGCTGGCTGCTCCGTACAACCCAGGTTCGCTACGATCAGCGCAATGCCCTAGTGGTTGGCTGGGTTATGGGATTTGCCGTGATTCCCATTATCTTCACCATCTGTGAGGACGCGTTCTCCTCGGTCCCGCGTCATTTGGTCGGAGCCTCATTGGCGTGCGGGGCCTCCTTGTGGCAGACCGCATGGCGGGTTGTCTTGCCGGCGGCTGGCTCGGGCGTCTTTTCAGGCATCATGGTTGGGTTCGGGCGCGCAGTCGGGGAGACGATGATTGTCCTCATGGCCACAGGCAATACCCCGGTCATTGATTGGAGTCTCTTCAACGGGTTCCGAGCCTTGTCTGCCAACATCGCCGTGGAAATCTCCGAAGCCCCGTACGGAAGCACGCTCTATCGAGTGTTGTTTCTCTCTTCATTGTTGCTTCTTGCGATCACCTCAGTGGTTAATACAGCAGCTGAGCTGATCCGATTACGGCTCAGAGCGCGGCTCAAAGGACTCTAAAAGATGTCGCCATCACGTTGGACCTCAAGACATTGGCAGCAGTCTCTGGATCTTGCTCCCGTCTGGCTGTCAGGAGCCATGCTGAGCGTAGCTCTGCTGATGATTGTTGCGCTGGTCGGACTAATCATGGGGCGTGGCTTCAGCGCCTTGTGGCCTGTTCCACTGTGGCAGATCACCCTGAAAAATGGATCATCGCACTTAGGGTTGATCCATGCCACCGAATTCATTCCACAAACCGGCGACAGTGTGAAGAAACCGCTGCGTCGAACGCTGTTTCGAATCGGAAACCGCGATCTCTATGGAAACGATTTTGTCTGGATTGACGATGATCAAGTCATTTCCCGTATGCATCCGGCTGACGTCGTTATCATCGAGCGGCTGGAATGGGGCCCCTTCTATGGCTTCCTCAAACAGATGCGGATACGAGGCGAGGCCATTGAGCGTCAGGGACCCCAGCTGTGGACAGTGCTCCAACAGCAACTGCCTCGTGCGCGTCGTCGCTATCGTGCCATTCAACACCTTCAGCGCAGGACGATCGGTGACATCAGCGCAGCCATGGAGCAGCATCGCCTGGCGCTTAGACGCTTGGAGCTCCGCAGCCGCCTCACCACTCCACAAGGACAGGCGCAGGCTAGGGCCCACCAAACGGCCATCGCAAAATTCCAACAGCAATACACACACGTCGCTGAGCAGTTAAATCGTCAGCGGGAGGACGATGCCACTTATCGTATCGTGCTTACTGACGTCAATGGGCGGACGAAGGAACTGCCGATATCCGCCATCGTGCGGACCTATCAGCCCAATCGGTTGACTTTGGTTGGACGCGTGGGCGTGTACCTCGACCGGCTAAGGGAGTTTGTCTTTGGGCAGCCTCGTGAGGCGAACTCAGAAGGCGGTGTGGCTCCAGCGATCTTTGGGACTGTGATGATGACGCTGCTGATGAGTCTGGCGGTGGTACCCTTAGGGGTCTTGGCCGCCCTCTACCTTCATGAGTATGCCAGGCAGGGGTTCTTGGTGTCCCTGGTTCGCATTGCGGTGAACAACCTCGCAGGCGTGCCATCCATCGTCTTCGGGGTGTTTGGGCTTGGATTCTTTTGCTATCTGATTGGGGGGACGATTGATCATCTCTGGTTCCCAGAACAGCTGCCGGCACCCACTTTTGGAGGTGGGGCCATCCTCTGGGCTTCGTTAACGTTGGCATTGTTGACCGTGCCGGTGGTGATTGTTGCCACGGAAGAAGCACTCGCTGCGGTTCCAGACGGATTGCGGGCCGCTTCACTGGCCTGCGGGGCGACGAAATTTCAAACGATCTGCCGCGCGGTCCTGCCTTCAGCGCTTCCGGGGATTCTGACGGGTACGATCCTAGCGATGGCTCGCGGAGCGGGAGAAGTTGCACCGTTGATGATCACTGGCGTTGTCAAACTGGCGCCGAACCTACCCCTCGATCATGTGCCGCCGTTTGTGCATCTTGAGCGGAAATTCATGCACCTCGGATTTCACATCTATGACCTTGGCTTCCAATCTCCGAACATTGAGGCCTCAAAAGCGATGGTCTATATGACCGCACTGCTTCTCCTGACGATTGTTGTATGCTTGAACCTGGCCGCCATGTGGATCCGCGGCCGTCTGCGCGAACGATTCCGCGGGGCAGAAGTCTAGCATGCAAGGCAGATCGATGATGAATAGTCCACTCCTTACGGCTGGACGGCCATCTGTGGTTGTGCGCCGCCCAGGCACTTCACCGGCAGCGCCTTCCTCTGTGGAAGGCCGTCCCAATATCGCGATCGAGGTTGAACAGCTTAGTGTTTGGTACGGCAAGATCGAGGCGATTAAGCATGTCACGATGCAGATACCCGAGCGACGGGTGACTGCGCTCATTGGTCCGTCAGGGTGCGGCAAGTCCACGCTCATCCGGTGTTTCAACCGGCTCAATGATCTCATCGAAGGGTTGCGGATCGAAGGTCGCATTAGGCTATACGGACAAGACATCTTTGACCCAAGCAGGGATGTCATTACGCTGCGCAAGCGGGTCGGCATGGTGTTTCAGAAATCCAATCCATTCCCGAAGTCGATCTACGAGAACGTCGTCTACGGACTCCGCGTGAACGGAGAAGGGAGACGTGCAGTGCTTGATTCCACTGTTGAGGAAAGCCTCAACCGAGCGGCTTTATGGGATGAAGTCAAAGACCGGTTATATACGAGTGCGCTTCGGCTTTCTGGTGGCCAGCAGCAACGTCTCTGTATCGCACGAGCCATCGCTACTGAACCCGAAGTGCTGTTGCTTGATGAGCCCTGTTCGGCGCTTGACCCGATTGCAACCGCAAAGATCGAGGAACTCCTGTACACTCTCAAGGAACGCTATACCATCATCATTGTCACACACAATATGCAGCAAGCGGCGCGGGTATCAGACTTCACTGGATTTCTCCTCATGGGTGAGCTGATCGAGTTCGATGCGACAGACAAGCTCTTTACAACACCACACGATCCACGGACGGAGGCGTACATTACCGGGCGCTTTGGATGAGTAGCACAAACGGATACGCAGTAAGTGCTTGGAACGGGAGGCAGATGATGCAGCGGCACATCGATGTTGAGCTGGCAGGGATCAAAGAGGCACTGATTCGTATGGCCAGTTTAGCCGAAGGAGCGATTGGACGCTCTATAAAGGCGCTTGTGAGTCGCAATGCGGAGATGGCGCATCAGGTCATCTCCTCGGATGATGCGATCAATACGTTGGAAATCGAGATCGATGAGCTGTGTCTTCGGACCATGGCCCGTTACCAACCTGAAGCCAAGGACCTGCGCTTCCTCGCGATGGTACTCAAAATCAACAACGATCTCGAGCGCATGGGCGATCAGGCGGTCAACATCGCCGAGCGTACTCTCGATCTTCTAAAGGAACCACTCCTCAAACCGCTCATTGACATCCCACGGATGGCCGAGATCGCCCAACGCATGGTCAAGGAGAGCCTCGATGCCTTCGTGCAACAGGACCCTGAACGTGCGAGATCAGTTTGTCGACAGGACGATCAGGTTGACCGCCTTGATGATCAAATTTTTCGCGAACTCCTTACCTACATGATGGAAGATCCTAAGACGATTACTCGATCGGTACATCTGATCCTGGTCAGCCGACACCTGGAGCGGATTGCTGATCATGCGACGAACATCGCCGAAGATGTTGTCTATCTTATTCAGGGGAAAACCATCAAACACCACGCAGCTGACGAATGAACTTACAAGCAGGCCCTCCCCGTTGATTCGATTCGCGTCCACTCCGGGAAGCCGAGTCCCGCGCGTTTCAAACCAAGGCTTTAAGCCCGATACTCGCGCCTCTTGATCCCAGCGCTCTTGCGGTGTAAGGTGGAGCTGCTCCCATCGAATGAGATTCTTACGTCGTTTCCTCGGGATCGCGCTCATCGTTTGCTTCGCGCTATGGCAGATTGAGTGGCCTGCGCTGGCGGCTGAGGCACAGATCGCCTCTGCTTCGCTGGCTGGACTTTCCGCAATTCGAAGGAACAGTCAAAATGGGCACTTGACGGCATGACTCAGGCCGCTTATAGTTATACCAACTGGTAGGTATAATAGTGAGGACAGCCCTAGAACCTTCCCCAACCAAAGAGAAGCTCCTCGACGCCGCCCAGCGGCTGATGCTGGCCAAAGGCTTTGTCGCCACCACGGTGGATGATATCTGTGAGGCAGCCGAGGTGACGAAGGGCAGTTTCTTCCATTACTTTGAGAGCAAGGATCAGTTAGGTCGGGAGGTCCTGAAGCGCTTCTGTGCGTCTGGAGAGAAGATACACCGGGCATTGTGCGGCAGTGAGACGGATCCGCTCAAGCGAGTCTACGCCTATATTGACAATACGATCAAGATGTCCAAAGATCCGTCCATGAGCAAAGGCTGCCTGCTTGGACTGTTCTCGCAGGAGCTCTGCGACACCAACCCACAGATCCGCGCCGCCTGCAAGAAGGGTTTTGACGACTGGGCAAAAGGCTTTGGGCAAGAGGTAGCGAAGGCGAAGGCAGCATACGCCTCACGAGCCCAGTTTAACCCTCAAGAACTTGCGGAACATCTGATTGCCGTGATGGAAGGGTCCATGATCCTGGGCAAGGTTCGGCATGACAGGTTGATTGTGGGGAAGAACCTGACTCATTTTAAGGCCTACGTCAAGAGCCTGTTCGAGCGCGCGTAAGGCCCTTCTTTTTTGAGCTAAGAGATACCGACTGGTTGGTTTCAATATACAGACTTCTGGTTAGCTAGAAAGGAGGTGAGTCGGATGGATGAAGGCGATGTCGTCGGAGCATGACCGAGCATGTGATGGGCGCAAGGTCAATAGGGTGTTCACTGTCAAACTCAAAGGAGTCGAATAATGTCAGCAGTCTGTTCAACAAGTGGTGGGTCGTGTGAGACGGAATCTGGCGCGTGTGGCGACGAACCCTGTGAGTCTTCGAGTAGCTGCTGCAAGGCGTGTGGAACCCAGTGTGGTGGCGATCCCATGGCGTGCGCGACAGCGATGTGGGGTCAATCGTTCTTTCAAGCCATGAAAGCGGCTCAGGTCGATGTGCTGAAGGTCAAAATTCAGAAGGCCTGGGGGGCCAAGATGGACAAGGCCGCGGATGCCGTGATTGAGGCGATGGGTGTGCACTGGCAGTCCATGTTGGCGCAAGCCAAGGCCAAAGCCGAGCTCAAAGCGCGTCTGTCCGGTCTCTGGCAGGAGGGCCAAAAGTAAGTTGGAAGGAACCAGGATGACGAAGCGGGTTGGGGGCCAGGAACTTTCCCGGAGCTCCCACCCGCCGTTTCCGGTCACGAACAGCGAGGAGAACCATGAACACGATGCCATCACAGGAAACCAGCTCGACGATCACTCGGGCGCTCACCCTGCCCTGCCAACAGGGTTGCATCTGCGTGTGGCGGCGGTGATCGTGACCATGGCGAAGCTGTTTCACTCGATAATCTCCTTCGTTTCAGGGTCGCAACGCGCGGATGCGAAATCGATCCTGAGCCTGTTGCGGCTCGGGGCGGTCGGCAAAGCGCCACTCGTCCTGACGGCCAGCGGCCAGGATGCGGACCGGGCGATTCGGGGGCTTGGGGACCCGTTCGAATCGAAGCGCGTGCTCTGCAAAGACGCAGGCCAACTGGCGCACGCGCGATGGGAGGATGGATGAACCGCGACGACGCACACCTCACTTTGCTGGCCGATGTCAGCAGGGCCAGCGGACAGTCCAGCGCCGCGCAGGGTGAGTCCTCGCAGAACCCTGATGCCGAGCTACTCGATGCCTACTCCCGGGCGGTCATCGGGGTCGTGGAGCGCGTCGGCCCGGCCGTCGTCAGCATTCAGGCCGGCTGGCGGCTGCGAGGTCGAGGCGTTCACCGGGGAGGAGCCGGCTCCGGCGTCATCATTGCCCCTGATGGCTACATCCTCACCAACAGCCATGTCGTCCATGAGGCCAACCACGTAGAGGCCACGCTGACCGATGGCCGAGATCTTGAGGCGAACCTGGTCGGCGAGGATCCGGCCTTGGATCTGGCGGTGATTCGGGTCCAGGAGACGGTTCGTCTGCCCTATGCGGGGCTGGGCGAATCGGCGTCCTTGCGGGCGGGTCAGCTCGTGATCGCCATAGGGAATCCCCTGGGCTTTCAGTCCACGGTGTCCACGGGGGTGGTGAGCTCCACTGGGCGCTTCTGGCGGACAGAAGAGGGACGGCTCATCGACAACATCATCCAGCACACGGCTCCGCTGAACCCAGGGAATTCCGGAGGGCCGCTGGTCGATTCCCAGGGACGCGTGGTTGGCATCAACACGGCGATGATTCTCGGCGCACAGGGGATCAGCTTTGCGATTCCCGCTGATACGGTCACGTGGGTCGTCTCACAACTGCTGCAATACGGTCGGGTACGGCGGGCGTATTTGGGGATCGCCGGCCGGCCCCTGCGAGTGGATCGGCGGCTCGCCCAGTTCCTCCAGGTGGCCAGCGAGCGCGCCGTGGAGGTCATGGTCGTGGAGTTCGGGACTCCAGCCGACCGGGCGGGACTGAGGGAAGGCGATCTCATTGTAGCGGTCAATGGGCGTGCGGTGACCAGCATCGATGATGTGCACCGGTTCTTGGCGGAGTGGCCGATTGCGCACTCGACCACGCTGACCATCATCCGGGGCACCGAGCGGCTGGAATTGACTATCGTGCCGACTGAGGCGCCCTAGCATTCGTCGCGCAATCACAGGGGGCTACACATGCCATCGACCGATGCGGGCCAGATACTCGCTTGCGGATCCTTGCCGGCGGGAGCGCTCTTGGAGCAACTCCGTTGGCGGTACGCCACCAAAAAGTTTGATCCCCAGCGCAAGATTCCGGCAGAAAACTGTAAGATCCTTGAAGAGGTACTGGTATGCAGCCCATCGTCCTTCGGACTGCAGCCGTGGAGGTTTGTCGTGGTGACCGATCCGTCGGTGCGCGAACGGCTGCGGGACGTCTCCTGGAATCAAGCGCAAGTCGTGGACGCATCACATCTGGTGGTGTTTGCGATCAAGAAGGACCTTAACGCAGAGGACGTCGAACGCTACGTACAGCGAATAGCGCAGGTGCGTGGGGTGAGTCTGGACACGTTGAGCCACTACAAGACTGGTCTTGGATACTTGCGTTCAAGTTTCTAGCGCAACACGAGTATCCTGGTGCAAACCAGGAGAAAGGAGTTGCGCTAGAAACTTGAAACCGCCATTAAAAGAAAGGCAACTATCCCTTTACACCAAGTAGTTTGACTGATAGAATTGGCGCATGTTTTTCTTCGCAGACATTTCATCGTTTCTCTGGCAATGTTTCTTGCATTACCGTTGGATTCTTTCCATCATTATCCTGGAGAGCATCGCAATGATCGATTTTTTCTCTCCAGGATTCAGCGAAAGATTACTTCCAAAACGCAAGAGAAGAAAATGGATTCGCGTGGTACTGCTCGTCGGGCTTCCTATTTCAACCTATTGGGCCTACCATGATGCTAAAAATGAGACACGTGCCCTTCAAAAGAGATTTGACCAATACAAACAAGAACATACGATTTCCATAGAAGACCTCAAGAAACACATTTTTCTCACTGAACGGTATGGGAGAGAATGGCAACGCACAAATGATGCGCAAATTGTTTTTTTAAGGAAAGAGGGGCAACCGGATGTCTTATGGAAGTCCTATAATCCAAATCTTCCTGAAGACCCAACGCAGTGGCCGCGACTGACTCCATTTTTGGTGCATCAGATCTTTGGTTTTATTACCCCTGACGTGGCTATTTATTTGAAAATTCCAAAGGAGATTACCGTAAAAATTCTGCAAGGACACATTGAGCCGCCCCCTGATTACATGTGGACATATGGTGCGAGCGATAGCAAGTGGAACCACTATTACACAAAGATACCGGCTGGTGCGACAGAAAAAAAATAGGCAGTGGTGTGATCCAATCGTTAGCGTTGAAGTTTCCCCGTCCTGCTACTTATCCGATAGAGTATATTCTCTCTTTCCCAATTATGGGATTTGGAGATATTGCGGGGACGTTTTACATTGAATCAAAATGAGAAAAAAGGACTTTGAACGTCTGATTAAACAGGCCGCACAGCCTGTGCGAGCATCGGGAAGAACAGCGACGACAACGCGTGCCGCTTCGAGTAGCGGTAAGCGAACTCGTTCACGTAGTGCTGCAAATACTTCGGAGAGACGGCGTGATACGTCCCGCTGAGGCTCCGCTTGAGTTGACTCCAAAAGCCCTCAATGGTGTTCGTATGCACCATGCCACGTACATATGTTCCCGACGAGTGGTTCACCGTACGGTGCGGGTAGCCCTTACGTGTTTTGCGATAGGTCTTGAATTCATCCGTCATCAAGGCTGTGCCTGGCTTAATATGCTGCTCGATAAAGGGACGCACGGTCTCCGCCGACAGGTTGCCAACAACACTCGCCGCAATACGTCCCTGCCGCTGGACAGCGCCCAACACGATGCTTTTCCCTGTGGCTCCGCGTCCTCGCTTGCCACGCGCCACACCGCCCACATAGGTATCATCCATTTCCACCGTCTTGGACAATGGATAGTTGGACTGTTTGAACAGCAAACGAATCTGTTTTGCCATCCGCCACGCCGTTTTATAGGTCACGCCAAGTTGTCGCTGAAGCTCCTTCGCCGACACGCCATTCTTCGAGTTGGCGAACAAGTAAATGGCATAGAACCAACTCTTGAGCGGCGTTTCCGATTTATGAAAGATTGTATCGGCCAACGGGTGCAGTTGGTAGCCGCACGATTGACACGCATAGCATTTGCGGTCGGTGACGCGATGAAACTTCGTGCGCGTGTGGCATGAAGGACACCTGCTCACTTGTCCATACCGATGCTTGAAAATAGTTTCGAGGCACACATCATCCGTTGCGTACTGCTCGTTAAATTGTTTAATCGTGAACTTTTCCATCGGCCATCCTCCTGTTGTAATGGTACGAGAATAGCAGATGCGATACTTGTTGTAAAGGGATAATTACCAAAAGAAATTACCTGTCAACCGCTTTCCTGGTTATAGTATTGTAAGTTCTGAATCTGAGGGAGTGTCTGCATCTTGCCTTGAGCCTGGCGAGCGCACTCAGAACTGATGCCCCATGGATATAGAAGGAATTACTCAAACCCTCCTGCAACACATACTCACTCACGGGCAGTGGAGTGTGTTCGTTGGGGTGTTGATTGAGTCCATCATCATTCCTATTCCTTCTCCCCTGATCATCATGGGAGCCGGTGCCTTGTTGATTTCACCCGAGGCTTCTTGGCCCCAGGCGCTTTTCCAGATTCTCCAGAGAATCGTCCTGCCTGGATCGATTGCTTCCACCTTGGGAGCTTTTATCGGTTACGGGATTGGCTTCTGGGGTGGAAAACCCTTGGTCAAACGGTGGCAGGGCTATCTGGGATTTGGCTGGGATCAAGTGATGACTATGGAGCAACGTCTCAAGCGCCATCATCCGGGTCGGGTGCTTTTTCTTCTTCGAGCACTACCGGTGGTTCCCCTGTCGTTAATATCGATCGCCGCAGGTTTCCTTAGATGGCCGGCCCATTCATTCGCGGGATGGACATGGTTGGGATCCCTTGTCCGTTGCCTGTTGCTGGGATATCTGGGATGGGCCACCCGCGAGGCTTACGCGAATTTGGCGGAGCGATTGGACACGGTAGAATCGTTTTTTTTCTGCGCCATCGTCTTGGGAATAGTCGGCTTGATCCTCTGGCTTCGCGTCCGCATCCAGCAGGCTAAGAAAACCCTTGACAAATCAAGCGGTAAAATTTAAGTTACTATAAGCATTCTTAAGCATATTTAAGCGATCCTTTCGGTTTTTTGCACTCGGCAGCCGGATGAAACGTACCCTACGATTACAGGCAGTGTTTCTCGCCACTCTCACAATAAGTACCAGCTTCTGGCTGAGCCGCTCTGTTTACGCTCAAGAAAATCAGGGTTCCGATTCAGAGCCCCAGACGGAGGAATCCCAGCCGTGGCTTGAGCCCATTCCCCTTCCCACAGACCCTGAGCTTGAGGCGCAGATCCACGAGGTGCAAGACGCCTTGAGCGCCATTCACACCCAGATGGTCCGACGCAAAGAGCTGTTGCAAACCACTCAGGATGCGACGAAAAAGTCCACCCTTTATGATGAATTGGAAGTCCTTCGAAAAGAGCGTGAGGACCTCGAAGCGCTCTTGCACGATCTGGTGGATGAGGCCCGGCTGAGTGAGCGCACTGCGATTGACGAAGCGCTTGCAAAAGTACGCTGGCTTGAGCGACGTCAGGAGGCGTTGGAGAAAAAAGATGAGCTCATCCGTGACCGCCAAGAGTAGACGGCTTCGACTTTCCGGTCGCGTGCTCATCAGTGTCGTGTTTCTCGGTTGTCCTGTGGTTTTTGCTCAGCAGGACCCGGATGAGGAATCCGTCAAGAAACGTCCAGAATTGCCCCCTTTAACCGCGCAAGTGTCTCCGGAAGAAGCCCTGGCAGCCATCAAACGCAGGGCCCAGAAAATCCTTCAGGCTCGACGCGAAGCCCGTCGATTTAAATTCTCAGGAGAAGCCTCGGAGGCAGTGGCCTATGAAACGAATCCTTCCAATGGGTCTTCCCACAAAGGGGACACTTCCTTTGAGCAGAGCGCTTATTTAACCTTGTCGAAGAAACTCACCCCCACCCTCGATTGGCAGGCTAATTACTCCGGATCCTATCTCAAATACCTCGACTATGGGGATGGGGATTATACGGATCACACCCTCACGCCGCTCAGATTCCGCTGGCAGCCGGGAAAGATGTGGCGCGTGGAATCCTGGATCGATGTGGAGTACAACTACTATCCCTCAGGAAAGGATTCTACCTATCGAAACCTCAAGTTAACCAAGCGGGTGCGCCAGAATCTGTTTAAATCCTGGTATCACCAGATTCAATATGAATGGTTCACACGGGACTACGCGACGAAGAATGCGCGCGATGGAGCGGGTGCGGAAACACTGAGCGATCGTGTGGATACAAGACACAGGTTGCGATACAAAGTGGGAACCACCGTTAAAAAGGCGCTTCTGTCCGTTGAAAACGAGTATTACTCGAACGATTCCAATGACGCCCGTAACGATTTCTATGACTACGCGGTGTGGAAGATCAACAATTCCCTCAGCGGAAGTGTGACTAAGAAACTTTATTTAAGCGGAAGCTTTTCCTTTGAGCGAAAGAATTACAAGGAAAGACCCGTTACAGGCCTTGTGGCCCCAGCCCGGTATGACGACAAGTACACCTTGAGCAGCTCAGCTAGTTATGACATCAGCAAAACTTGGAAGCTCGCCTACGCCTTCACCTTCGATCACCTCGCCTCTAACGAACCCACCGGGGAATTCGACAACGCAAAGCACGCACTGACCGTGACTGCAAGATTCTGAACTGATAAATTTCGATTCGCGGAATTTACGGGATATACACCCCTCCGGGAGCTGTGTCTGCTGGACTCGTGGCTGTGTGGTCATGCCGCGTTCCATCACTGTGCACGTGGATCGTGTGCGTATGCTCCTCAGGCGTGAAGTCATTGTTGTGATCCGCTAAGTGGATCGCTGTTTCATAGCGCTCGACGATTTGCTGCTGTTGGTTATCGTAGTTCTGATTCTCCACAGTAGCAGGGGGCTGATACTGCTCGGCCATTTCCCGGTACTGCTCCAGTAATTCGGGACTGACATTCTGGCCTTCAGCGGCTTCCCATTGAGCGAAGGCTTCCATTGGGCTCTGGAACTCGTATTCCATAGGTCCTGAGCCGAATCCTTCCATGGGGCCTGGTCCACCAAACCCTTCCATAGGTCCTGAGCCGTAGCCCTCAAAAGTCATTCCTTGAGGAGGGCCTCCATCTCCCTGAGCATTGGGGCCAAAGACTTCGTAGCCGGGGTGTGAGGCCATAAATTCCTGAGAATTTGCCATATAGTCTTTGGCCATCTGGAGCTGCTCCGGAGTCATCTGACCCGATGAGACCATCTGCTCCATCTGATCGAGGCTGGGCATTCCTCCGGGTCCTGCTCCTGGGTGGCCTAACTCCCCACCCGGCCCAGGACCTCCCATAACCCCTCCGGGACCCATCATCTCCATTTCGCCGCCGGACCATCGGGCGAATTCAAACCGGGCGCGCTCGACATACTCGGCTGGGGCTCCGCGAGCGACCATATCCGACTCCCACTCGTGAAACATGCCTTCGGCATGAGCGACCATTTCGGCAGAGGGAACATACCGCTCCCCACTTTCAAAGGCGAGCATGCACCGTTCTCCCTCGCGAATGGACAGTTCCATCTCACGGGCGGCCTGTGGATCTGTAGCACGCAGGTTTTCCAACTGCTCCCGCATCTGGCCTTGGACACGGTTAAACTCTTCACGGGCGGCCTCGCGTACCTCCGTTGGAATCACCGTTGATAGATCCACCCCTTCGCGTTGGAGACTAGCGACTTCTTGCGTCACTGCCGCACGCTCGCGAGGATCAAGCACCGTAGCCTCGGCTACGTTACGACACAACTGAGCTAACTCCGGATCATTCGCCACCTCAGGATCCGCGGCAATCAACGCTTCGACAGCGGCGTAAAGAGCCGGATCCACCGTCTCCAACTGCGCCCAGGCTACCGGAGACATTTGGAAGGACAATGCGACTGCTAAAAGTACCCTCTGTCCCAATCGAATCTTTTTGCTGCACATCATCTTCGCGTGACCTCCTTTTGAGTTCTCATTCTTTCGTTGTTCTCAACAGGCTCTACGATATTCCCCAGTCATCCTAGGGTTGTGGAGGGGCTTGATACTCCTGCTGGGGCAATTCCGCTTGAGAAGGAGGCTCCATGGGTCCAGGCATTTCATGTTCCGCTGGTTCATTTTGGGGAGCCTGGTACTCATGGGTCGGTGATTCAAATTCATGAGTCGATGATTCGTATTCATGCGTGGGAGCTTCCGCTTCAAAGGAGCGGTCCATGGATTCAAAGGCGCGTTCACGCTCAATGACCTCAGGCCCTGAGTGATATTCGTTCTCGCGGCCTTCGAAATACCGCTCGCTAGTACCCATCTCCCGATCAAAACCCTCATGCATCATCTCCGGACGATCCTCTGGGCTATCCCCTTCATGCCCGAAGAAACGCTCCATCTGTTCTCGGGCTTCCGGAGACATCTGTTCCCATGAGCGCTCACCACCTGGGTGAGATTCCATTCCTAGCCCTTCGCGAAAACCCTCACCATTCATCATTCGACCTTCAGCAGAACCCCACTCACGCCCTTCATTAGGCTCGATCCCATAGTCTCGAAGCACATCGAACACCTTCTCTCTGGCTTGATCCGGTGAGATCTGCCCTCCTTCAAACTGACGGCGGACATCTTCCATCCGAGGATCGGATTGAACCTGCATGAAGAGCCGGTCACGCTCGGAAAGATTCGTGTTATCGCCTCCCAACGGGGTAGAGCCCATAAACCCTTGCGAGCGAGGAACGTTGCTGCTACTCGAAACATCAGTGGGAGGTGCACCTAGAGACAAGCCTGTTTCCGGAGCCTCAAGACTCGGCGGGCTCAACTCGCCCGTATTCAATAATTCCAATTGAGCTTCCATTTCTCTGGCGAGCTCGGGGTCTGTCTGTCTTGTGTCTTCAATGGCTTGCAGAATGTGCTCCCGTGTCGTCGGGGCTACCTCTGTCTGCGCGGCTTCCACCGTTCCTTCATCATCCGCGGCCCAGGCCAGCGGAGAAGTGACTAGCGTGATTGCCACTGCCAGTAGGGCAATGGACGCTGTCGCAGAGCTTGCGATTCTCATGTTATCCTCCCTTCTAGGATCAACGGCCTGGCTCGGTATCGCTCAGACTACTCGCTGCCTCACTCAGGGTTTGGCGCTTCGGATTCCGCTTCTGACCCAGAGGTCTCTTGTTCATGTGGACTGGACTCTTGTGAAGATTCATTTTCAGGAGCAACATTATCAGGCTCTTCCGATGACACTGATTCTGATGAAGGAAGTTCGCTGGGCTCCGCATCCACTTCTGGAGCAGTCGCTTCGGTCGCAGTTTCTAGCTCCATCTCCGTGTCCTGTTCAGCACTCGATTCAGGTTCTGACCCTGCCATTTCGGAACTCCCTTGAGACTCTCCTAAGACCGTCCCAGCGTCAGACCCTGATGTCTCCTGCATGCCTGCAGCGGCTCCGCCTGTATCTGCGTCCGATTCTCCGAAGAGGGAGAATGATTCTGGGCTGTTGCCGTAGTCGTAATCGTTTTTCAATATCTCACTGGCTTGCCCCTCAGCGGTTGCTTCGGAGATTTGACCGCTCTCAACCTGCAGACCGAGTTCGATGAGACGCGGGTCGGACTCTAACGCCGCTTCAACGGCACTACCCGTCACGTCCCAGCTGCTCGCATCCGCATCTTGGCGATTCCCTATCCCGTCGCCATCGATGTCCGCATCGGCGGTGTTGGGCGTGCCATCGCCATCGATGTCCGCATCCACAAGATTCAACTGCCCATCGCCGTCGACGTCAGGATCCACGGCATTCAGTCGCCCATCGCCATCCACATCAGCATCTTGGACGTTGGGCGTGCCATCGCCATCGATGTCCGTATCCTGGGTGTTGAGCTTCCCATCTCCATCCACATCCATGTCTTGAGAGTTCACTTGGCCGTCGCCATCGACATCGGCATCGACTGTATTGGCCTTGCCGTCGCCATCGATGTCCGCATCCTGGCCATTGAGCGTGCCATCCCCATCGACATCGGGATCGACCGTATTGGTGGCGCCATCCCCATCGACATCGGTATCCATAGAGTTGAGTTGCCCATCCCCATCGACATCGGCATCTTGGGCGTTCGCGGTGCCATCCCCATCAATGTCCTGGTCTTTGGCGTTCATGACCCGATCCCCGTCTACATCTAGGTCCTGGGCGTTGGGCGTACTGTCCCCGTCGGCATCCAGGTCTTGAGCATTGGGCGTCCCATCCCCATCCCCATCGGTATCGGCGGCGTTGAGGGTTCCATCGCCGTCGATATCCGGATCCTTGATATTCGGAATCCCATCGTGGTCGGTGTCCGCCGTAGCATCTCCTGCGGTGAGCGCTTCGCCCCCTGGCGCATTCTCCATCCCATCCCCATCGACATCGAGATCGGACGTATTAGGCGTGCCGTCCCCATCACTATCGGCATCGGTTCTATTAGCCTGCCCGTCTCCATCGATATCCGCATCTTGGGCATTCAAGGTCCCGTCGCCATCTACGTCCAGATCGAGTGCGTTCGCGGTACCATCTCCATCCACATCGGTATCGGCGGCGTTCAACTGGCCATCGCCATCGATGTCTTTATCATCGGTGTTTTGAATCCCGTCTCCATCCACATCGGTATCGGCGGCGTTCAACTGGCCATCGCCATCGATGTCTTTATCATCGGTGTTTTGAATCCCGTCTCCATCCACGTCGGTATCGGAGACGTTCAACTGGCCATCCCCATCGACATCGGGGTCGGCTGTGTTCGGGATGCCATCATGGTCGATATCGAGTGCCGCGGCTGCTGCGGGCGATTGGGCTTCACTGCTTGGGCTAAGATCAAGCGCTGCCGGGACCGCTATCTGAGCCGCTTCAGCGGTCTGATCATCCGCGGCCCACACCGAAGGACCAGCAATGAGAAGGGAACCCAGACTCGCTGCGATGAGAGTCACTGCTAACCACCGATCCATTAATCGTCTACGATACATGTTCCACCTCCGTAGAACAAAAAAACCCTTGCCATTGAAAGCAAGGGTTCGCTGATGCGCCTTACGGCGCATCTATCCGGTAACTGGCTGCCATCCCTAGCTTCCCGCTAGGTTGAAGGCCCTATAGCTTTGCGACCCATTCTTTCGAATGGTGTGCCTTTTTCAGATCGATTGAGTTGTCAAATGCAAGGACACGGCTTTTGATTAAAAATACCTGACGCCGCTCAAAAATGTCAAGACTCCAATGTGAAGACTCCATTAAAAAATTTGTCGCAACCAATATAGAAATGTCATAGTCGTTGTTCTTGGATGGGGGGGGTGGGGGGAAGGGTGGATAAGTTGTGAACTTGTGCACAACGGCCGTTGGGCGCTTGGAGTCGTCGCGTTTTTGGCCTCTGGCAGGCTCCAGGATTGACGATCGTTACCGAGGGAGGCAATCGAGGTATCCCCGTTGCGAGCGTGCGAGGCGGTTTGGCGTCGCAACAGGGCGAAGTAGAACGGATCCATTAGGGGTCAGGCATTCACTATGTTAATTATTGACTCAGCGTATCTGTTGGGTTAAGGTAAGCCATGGCTCGAGCTCCAAGAATCAACCTGGCTGGCGGACTATTCCATGTGACTCAACGGGGGAATAATCGCCAGCCCATTTTCTTAGATGATAAAGATCGGCGCGCTTTTCTTGAGCGTGTGGCTCGGTTCCGAGGACCTTTTAAATGTTCTGTGCATGCCTACTGTTTGATGGATAATCACGTACACCTGCTTTTGGAGACTCAGGAGGCCAATCTTTCTGCTTTTGCCCAGCGATTGTTTGCCTCCTACACATTATGGTTCAACCGCAAGCACGAGCAGGTGGGACACGTTTTCCAGGGGCGGTTTAAATCGATTCTTGTAGAGAAGGATGCGTATTTGCTCGAGTTGTCACGATACATTCATCTCAATCCAGTTAAGGCAAAACTTGTAGTGAAGCCAGAGGAATATCGTTGGTCAAGCATGCGCAGTTACCTGGGGATGGAAGGTGTCGAGAGCTGGGTTACCACACGAGACGTACTGGCATACTTTACGGGTAGACGCCAGGAATATTTGGCATTTGTCTATGGCAGGATGGGGGTAGAGGACCCAGGATTTATAACTCGGGGCGATTGCTTAGGTTCTCACGCGTTCATTGAAGAAGTTCAGACACAGTTCAGAAATGGAGAACATCAGAGGACGCAGGCTCTCGATAGGAAAACGGAGGATGCGGCCAAGTTAGCAAAGGTGAGTCGATTGTTAGGCATGGATGAGACGACGATGAGGAAGAAGCATGCGAAGGGTAGGGAGTCCGCTCGGGCGCGAGCCATGCTAGGATATGTGCTGCGCAGGACAACATCGATGACGCATGCAGAGATTGGGCGAGTCTTGGGGGGAGTGTCTGCGGCTGGCGTTGCCTCGCAAGCAGAGAAGGTGGCGCGCTTGCCAAAGTTACGAGACAAGGCAGACAGAATAATTAAAATAACAAATGCCTGACCCCAACCTACGTCCGACAGGCTACGGCTTTGGAAGAATTGTTGGTTGTGGGCGCGAACCACATGAAGCCGGCCGATTTCACCTGTCTTGCTGGGCACCCGAGTTTGCGGCGAGCGAGTATCGGATTAGGAAGTGATAAGAAGAATCGCGCGGTAAAGGAATACCTGCCATTTCCACCGATGGAGATCATGGAGGGCGGCTTTGATTTCAGGTAGGTCGTGACTGGTCTCCAAATTTTGGCTGCCAGATGGGTGAGGGGGAGCATGGGTGAGCGCTTAGTGTTGGATCTCGAGACGCAGCGGGAATTCAACGAGGTTGAGGGCCGAAAGCCTGAGCTGCTCGGAATCTCAGTCGTCGGGCTCTACAGCTACGAGACCGACCGCTACGACGCCTACTTAGAGGTGGACCTGGAAAAGCTTGCGCCACGGCTGCAAGCAGCCGATTTGATTATCGGTTTCAACATTCGGCGATTTGACCTGCCGGTGCTGCAGCCGTATCTTTCCTTTTCGGTTTCGACTTTACCGATTCTGGATATTATCGAGGAGGCCGTCAAGAATCTGGGGCATCGCGTCAGCCTCGAAAGCCTTGCCCAGGCGACCCTGGGACGGGGAAAAACCGGCCACGGATTGGAAGCGCTGCGTTGGTTCAAGGAAGGACGGTTGGATCTTATCACGAAGTATTGCCTGGATGACGTTAAACTCACCAAGGAACTCTACGACTACGGAAAGCAAAACGGCAGGCTTTTTGCGACCAGCCGTTTCAACAATGATAAGCTCACCATCACCGTCTTCTGGCCCGATCGCAAGCGGGATCTGGCAACGATTGCAAAGATGCTTCAGGAATCGTTTGAGAAGAGGCTTCAGGTGAAAATCGAATATTTTTCCAACAGCGCGCTCAGAGAAGTTGCGGCCGCTTTTGTCTCGAAAGAAACTCCCACGCGCGAGCGCTGCGTCGATATCTACGTCATCCGCGAGCCCTACTTCGAGGGCTACTGCCACTTCCGCAACGACGTCCGTCAATTTCGCATCGACCGCGTCCTCGACGTTAAACCCACCTGGCAGCGCTACACGATTCCCGCGGATTACATCCCCCAGGCGGCCGCCGAATAGCTCGAATGCAGGTGACGATTTTGGGTGCTGGGACAGCGATTCCAGCCGCACGCTTCAGCCCTGCGGGCATCTACGTCCAGGCTGGGGATGAACACCTCTTGCTGGATGCTGGGGCGGGCAGTCTCCAGCGTCTTCAACGCATGGGCGTCACCTTCTTGGATTTGGATCGACTCTTCCTGACGCACTTCCATCCGGATCATTGTCTGGATCTGGTTTCGATCCTGTTTGCGATGCGGCTGCCGCAGCCTGCGCGTCGCAAGCCGTTCTTCATCTATGGTCCACGTGGGCTCAAACGTCTGTATGAAGCACTTGATAGAGCATTCAAGGGAGTGCTGGCCCCGCGCACCTACCGCCTGGATCTTAAAGAAATTGGAACGACGCGGATCACAGCTTCCGGCTATGTCGTCACCACGCAGCCGATGAATCATTCGGCGCTGTGCTACGGCTATCGGATCGAATCAGCCGGACGGGTGGTTGCCTATTCCGGAGACACAGACCTGTGCGCAGGGATTGTGAAACTGGGCAAGAACGCGGATCTGTTGATTCTCGAATGTTCGATGCCGGATGAACGTAAAGTTCCTGGGCATCTGACTCCGAGTGAGTGCGGGCAAATCGCTGCCGAGGCGAAATGCAAGCGTCTGGTTTTGACTCATTTCTATCCTCTGCTCAGAGGCTACGACATCCGAAGGCGCGTTCGACGCACCTTCCGAGGCCCTGTAATCCTAGCCTGTGATCGGACCTGCCTCGAGTTATCTTGATTGGGTCTTCTCTTTCACCCCGCCGAAGTCAACACAGGTGCCACCTCGATAAGAATCGGGGTGGGGCTCCACACGCTCTGTAGCACGTTTTCTGCAACAGCCAGCAATTCCACATCATGAGCTTTAGGCAAACGGGATGTTTTTCCGTAACCGGCTAAGAGCCCAACGGAAAGAGCCCCCTGAGCCGAGTTGCAGGATCGATGGAGTTTCACCCAGCATCTTTTCTTGTCTGCTCTTGAATAATCCGCGAACCCTGTGGCATGCTTAACGTTGACGCGTGCCTGAGGTTGTCGTTTGCCCCAGGGACAAACACGCCCGTCTGTTCCTCTATTATTACTGAGGTTTTGAAAAATGCATCGAGATGAGTGGCAGTGCTCACGTCTGTGTCATGAGTCATGTGTCAGGTGTCATGAAAAAGCAGAAAATAAACAGGCACCTCAAGTATGGCCAAAGGGCTCCTTTTGCTTTCCATGACTCATGAAACATGACACAATCCTCATTACTTCTCTTGGGACAGGACACGACACTTCATGTCTCTAAAGAAGCAAGGATATGGCAGTATTGCCGTTGCGAAGACGATTGGAATTTCCTTACGGCAGCTTTATTACTGGGTGGATGTTCTGCATGCGACAGCCCCCCGCACTCACCAGCATGGCCTGAGGCGATTCCGCCGCTTCAGTCCCCAGGATCTTCAACGGCTTAAGGCGATTCGAAGCCTGACGCAACAGGGCTACATGTTGCGGGCGGCCATCCGGATAGCCAAGCAGCGCTCACGGTAATCAGTCCTGCCGATTGACCCCGCAAAACCATCCCGTACAGTTATAGTATATGGCCCATGGCCTGTGTCGCTTCGCGGGGTTCCGCCCCCCGCGCAGGTCCGCCTCGACGGGGTATCTTTGCGGGGGTGAGCCGCACCTACGCGGGGGACCCCACACTCCCAAGCGAAGCCAAAATGGCTCTTGACATATTCCGCATTAATGTTTAATGTTCTACATTAATGTAGAAGATTTAGCTTGCGGATCTATCCACAAAGCGTGAGAGACTCCCAGGTGTCAGTGATTTCGCTCCCTCGCATAACGATCCTTCCTCGTTTTTCTTCCGTATGGTTCCATCCACCGGCATTGTATCGAAATGGGACGACCCCGCCATTGCGCCACCAAGCTTTGCTTCACCCCCAAAAATCGCGGAGCGATTTCGGGAGGTTTTATCGGGATCACTCGTGTCTTTAACCGCAACACTTAAACGGGAGGGACCATGCGTTATCTTGGGTGTTTATGGGGCAAACAACGAAAGGGGATTCTCTGTAGTTTCCTAGCCCTTGGCTTAGCAGCCTTGAGTCTGTCAGGCCTTAGGTTTTTTTCTCACCCAAGACTCGCGGCGTCTGTCGAGGTTTTAAATGAGGACACAGGCAAAAGCGCCCATCTGCTTAGGGCTTACGGGAGACTTCCCCTGATATTTGAAGCCAATCAAGGGCAGGCGAGTCAGGAAGTTCGATTTCTATCTCGGGGAAGCGGGTACTTGTTCTTGTTGACCTCCACAGGGGAAGCGCTCATTTTGAGCCGAATGGCAAACACGCAAGAGTCGATTCTAAACAACCCCGCCGTCGGGCCACAGCCTTCGGCCGTTGGCCCAGTTGGTTCGCTTGAACGACTGGGTGGGCAGGATGTCGCCCCACTCGAAACGGACTTGCCGGTGCCACAGGTTCATCCCGTGGGGCTCCTCCCCGCCATCGGGCCACGGCCTTCGGCTGTTGGCCCAGTTGGTTTGCTTAAGCGAACGGGTGGGCGGGATGTCGCCCCACTCGAAGCGGACTTGCCGGTGCCACAGGTTCATCCCGTGGGGCTCCACGATACAGCGAATTCTCAGGCATTCCCGTCGGATTCACAGCGACACGCACAGCGTTCTTCCTCCAAGGTTCTGCGCATGGAGCTGATCGGCGCCAATCCCCAGCCAAAGGGGGTGGGTCTGGAGCGGCTTGCTGGGGAAACGCATTATTTCTTCGGCAACGATCCGAATCAATGGCGCACACACATCCCGACCTACACAAAAGTGCAATACACAAATGTGTATCCGGGGGTGGATCTGGTCTACTATGGGAATCAAGGTCAACTGGAGCATGACTTCATCGTTGCCCCTGGGGTCGACCCGCATATTATCCTGCTGCGTTTTGAAGGTTCCGATTTCTTGGAAGTGGATGAGCGGGGCGATTTGGTTGTGCATTTGGCTGACGGCCAACTCCGGTTGCACAAGCCGATCATCTATCAGGAGGTCGATGGTATCCGAAAGCCCATCACCGGCGGGTATATTCTCAACGCTCAAGGCCAGGTGGGTTTTCAGATTGCCGCCTACGATGTGCATCAGGCACTCGTCATTGATCCGGTTCTCAGCTACTCCACCTATCTGGGGGGCACTGGCATTGAAGGCAATGCCGATGTTGCCCTAGATTCTTTCGGCAATGCTTACGTGGCCGGCACTACTCCATCGACGGACTTTCCCACGATGAATCCTTTCCAATCCACGAGCAACGGCAGCTTCGATCTGTTCGTGGCAAAACTCGACCCCACAGGCTCGGTGCTTGTCTATTCCACTTACCTGGGTGGAAGCGGAACCGAAACAGGAAGACTCACCGTGGATGGCTTGGGCAACGCCTACTTGATTGGGACAACGACCTCGCTTGACTTTCCAACAGCCAGTCCCTTCCAGGCTAGTCATGGTGGCGGCCCCAGCCCTCAAGACGCGTTTGTGACTAAGCTGAACCCGACAGGCTCTGCGCTTGTCTACTCGAGCTATCTGGGAGGCCTGGGCGACGACCGTGGCATTGACATCGCCGTGGATGGCTCTGGCAACGCCTACATAGTGGGGGATACCGGTAACGCGATCTTCAATAATTTTCCAACCACAGCCGGCGCTTTTCAAACGAGCCCCCAGGGCACGGATGGTTTTGTCGCCCAGTTGGATGCTACAGGTTCCACCCTTGTCTATTCCACATTCCTTGGAGGAAGTGGATTAGAGACAGCCGCAAGCGTCGTCGTTAACAACTCCGGAAATGCCTACATAGTCGGAAGCACGGATTCAACCGACTTTCCTGTCGTCAATGCCTTCCAATCCGCGCTTGGCGGAGGATCCGATTTGTTTGTAACGAAACTGAATACCACAGGAACGACGTTGGTCTATTCCACCTATCTGGGTGGAAATAGTGATGATGAGGCAGGGGTGGGAATCGCCATCGATTCCTCTGAGAACGCCTATGTGACCGGCTCCACGCAGTCAACCGATTTCCCTACAGCGAATCCCTTCCAGGGTGTGTTCGGAGGTGGTTTCCGAGATGCCGTGGTGACGAAGCTGAATCCCACCGGATCGGTGCTCGTCTACTCCACCTACCTCGGCGGCAGCGACGATGATATCGGTCGGTCGATCGGGGTGACTTCCGCAGGCGGCGCCTACGTTGTGGGGGATACCCAATCGACGGACTTTCCAACGATGAATCCCATTCAATCGACGCTTAGTGGTGGCTTCGATGCCTTTGTGGTCAAGTTCAACCCATCGGGATCGGTTCTCGATCATTCTACCTATCTTGGTGGCAATGGTAGCGAGCGCGGTACCGGGATTGCCACAGACGCTTCCGGTAACCTCTACGTGGCAGGGGGCACGGTATCTACTAATTTTCCGACGAAGAATCCGGTGCAGGATATGCTCAAGGGCATTCAGGACAGTTTCGTTGCGAAGATCGATATGGTCAACGATCCGCCGGTTGCGCTATCGGATGGACCGTTTTTGGGAGTGGAGGGCTTCCCTGTGCAGATGGACGCATCGGCTTCCTCCGATCCTGAAAACGAGCCGCTGACCTTCAATTGGGTTTTTGGAGATAGCTCGACGCTGGTGACGACGCAGGCGGCTATCGAGCACACATATCCAAATCCTGGAACCTTCACGGTCAGTCTTGTGGTCAACGATAGTCAACTCGACTCACTCGCCTTCATTACTCAGGCATCCATCGGGTTTACGGGCGGTGGTCAGCGCAGTGACGTCAATGCCTTTTTGGCTTACATCAGCCCGGTAGCGTCGAGCACGACCCTCTCGTCTGGCACGACGAGCTTCGACGTCACCCTCCTCTACGGAGAGACGATTGATGCGCAAACCTTCCAGGCCGTTCTCAATGGGCAGCCTGTCGGAGGCTTTACACCCATTGCGGGTACCAGCCAAACGGTTAGCCTTCCACTATCTGTGGGACGGAATGTGTTGCTCCTGTCGGTGGATGGAACCCGATCGGATGGGCGGATCGCTACCGATCGGGATCGATTAGTCCTCATTGTTCCCTGAGGAACGACAGAAGACGAGTATCTGTAGAGCCCATCCCTAAACCCTAGCGTGAGAAGCAAAGCGACCAAAGGCCGCCAGATGCAAGGAGCGACGACGAGACGTAAAGCGTGTGCGATACGGCGAACAGGACAGACGCCGCAGATGGCGGCCGTTCGCCGCAACCCGAAGGGCTGGGCCGATGGGCTGCGCCGTGCGGCGTTGCTCGTCGTCGCCATACTTCTGTTTCCAAAAGTCATATCTGCTCCTCGCCCTTGACAAGCTTGTCTCGACCTTGACACAGAATGTCAAGGTCAAGGGCGAACGCCTTGAACGGCTTGCCTATACTGATGTCGATGAGTTATAGTTGCCGCATTGGAGCTGCCAGATCTGAGCCGAGTCCAAGGCGCGACGACGCAGGCGTACTCGCGAAGCAGCAGTACGCCAAGGAGGAGCAACGCAGGAGTCGGCCAGAGATGGCAGCTCCCCCCTGATAGCGTAACGTGGGGCGGGGCGTGCTTGGCGCTAGCCTTCGTTGCTCGTCGCTTATGTACTGGTAATCCAGTACACTGTGCTCCTCGCGTCTCGGCCAGCATCCAAGCACGCTCCCGCCAATGCGGCAACTATAACTCATCGACATCAGTTTCGCCCAGCGCGGCCACGCTAGGATTTAGGGATGGGCTGTAGCTTTCTTAAGAGGATTCCTCGGCTCTGTGTGTGTTTCCTCATCGAGGAACGCACTAACAGAATGCTGAAAAACGCCAGTCGGTTCAGGGTTCTGGGCTGGGGGCCAGGACCCGTCTCACCGACGAGCGGTAGTGTATTTGTCCTGAACCCTCAACCCGGAACCACGAAGGGCTTTTCCGCAGCCTGCTGGGTTGGGACTGGGCTTTTGAAAAAATAGCCAACGCGTTGACCGAGTGTTGTGTCATTTCCCAAGAGAAGGAATGAGGATTGTGTCATGTTTCATGAGTCATGGAAAGCAAAAGGAGCCCTTTGGCCATACTTGAGGTGCCTGTTTATTTTCCGCTTTTTCAGGACACATAAACCATGAAACATGACACAGACGTGAGTAGTGGATATTAAAACCATGATTTACTTTCTCCCTGCTCATGGGCCACTTGGCCACTAACCTCGATGCATTTTGCAAAACCTCAGTTGGGAGGTAAATGCTTTAACCCTTTGCAGTAGGCGGATCTCCCGACCAAAATTCCGCACGCAATCTCCCACTCTACTGTTGTGTTATTTCCCAAGAGAAGTAATGAGGACTGTGTCATGTTTCATGACTCATGTGTCATGAAAGACTGTTTCATGTTTTATGTGTCATGAGTCATGGAAAGCAAAAGGAGCACTTTGGCCCTGTCTGAGATGCCTGCCTATTTTCTGCTTTTTCATGACACATAAACCATGAAACATGACACAGACGTGAGTACTGGAGCTTAGAATCATGATTTACTTTCTTCCTGGCCATGGGCCACTTGGCCACTAACCTCGATGCATTTTGCAAAACGTCAGTTAGAATTCTGTCAATCCCACCCCTTCACCGGTTTTCCCCACGCGTGTGGGGATGGGGCGACGGTCCTCATCGAACTTTGACAGATCCTCGTGGAAGCGTCTATAATGGAGAAAGCTATCGATTGAATCCTGCCCCACGAGGTCGTGCGCACATTCCAAACACATTTCAAGAGGAGGAGAAACGGATGAATATTTTTAAAACCGCCTTTTTGCTTGCCCTGCTGACTGTCTTGCTGGTTTTTATCGGGCATCTGATGGGAGGCTCCCAGGGAGCGACGACGGCGTTCGTTATCGCCTTGGTGATGAATCTGGGGGCCTATTGGTTCAGTGACAAAATGGTCCTGGCCATGTACCGGGCCAAGCCCTTGAGCGAAGCCGATGCTCCACAGGTTTTCCGTGCGGTGCGAGAGATTGCTTCGCGAAGCGGCATGCCGCTGCCTCGGTTGTACTGGATTCCGACGCGCACCCCGAATGCTTTTGCGACCGGGCGCAGTCCCAAACATGCGGCTGTTGTTGTGACGTCCGGGCTTTTAGAATTGATGAGTGAAGAAGAGCTCAAGGGAGTCCTCGCGCATGAATTGAGCCACGTGAAGAACCGAGACACCCTGGTGATGTCGATTGCGGCTGCGGTGGCGGGGGCCATTGCGATGGTGGCCCATTGGGCCCGCTGGGGATTGATGTTTGGTGGGGCAAGTCGTGACAACGACCGTCGGGGTAGCAACGCAGCATTGCAGTTGGTCGCGTTGCTTGTGATTGCGATTTTGGCGCCACTGGCGGCGATGCTGATTCAACTGGCTATCTCCCGCACCCGAGAATTTAGTGCGGATGAAACCGGCGCGCATCTAAGTGGAAATCCCCATGGCCTTGCCAGCGCCCTGCAGAAACTGGATGCAGCGGCCCATGCCAATCCCTTGCCCAATGTCAATCCGGCTACGGCGCATCTGTTTATAGTGAATCCCCTGCGTGGGGATGCGATCGCGAAACTTTTCTCCACACATCCGCCTATCGAGGAGCGCGTGCGTCGTCTGCGCAGTATGCGGCTGTGATCGGGGCCAGGGGCGAAAGACGTGGGGCAAGGCAAGATAAAGGCTAAAGAAATTTTAATCCCCTCGCCCCGTTCCCCACACCCCTGAGTCAATAGTTGGTGCCGAGCACTCATGAACATCGAGCGTTTGACGATCAAAACCCAGGAAGCCCTGCAAGAGGCGCAACAAAGGGCACAGCAGAAAGGCCACCAGCGCCTGGAGCCGGAACATTTGTTGTTGGCCCTAGTCGATCAGCAAGAGGGGCTGGTTGCAGATCTATTCCATAAAGTTGGAGTGCCGCTTGGCCATCTGCACAGGGCTTGGCAGGAGGCCCTGGAGAAATTTCCATCGGTCAGTGGCGGCGGCTCTTTCTATCTGTCTGAGCGCCTGAATCGACTCCTGGTACAGGCTGAGGAACAGGCCAAGCGTCTGGCGGATGAGTATATCTCGACGGAACATCTTTTGCTTGCCAGCTTCCAGGATGATGAGATGTCGAGTTTCTATAAGAAGCTGGGATTGAATCGCGAGAGTGTTGAGGCGGCACTGAAAGCTTTGCGGGGCGCTCATCGGGTGACCGATGCCAATCCTGAAGAGAAATATCGGGCGCTGGAGCGATTCGGGCGCGATCTGACCGAGTTAGCGCGTCAGGAGAAACTCGATCCTGTCATCGGCCGCGATCAAGAGGTCCGACGAGTCATCCAGATATTGAGTCGCCGCACCAAGAATAACCCTGTCCTTATCGGGGAGCCTGGCGTCGGCAAGACAGCCATTGCTGAAGGGCTCGCCCAGCGTATCCTGCGCGGGGATGTGCCCGAGACTTTGAAAGACCGGCGCGTGATGGCCCTCGACATGGGGGCGTTGATTGCGGGTACAAAGTTTCGCGGAGAGTTTGAGGAGCGGCTCAAGGCTGTGCTGAAAGAGATTCAGGCTTCTGGAGGGCGGATCGTTTTATTCATCGATGAGCTCCATACCGTGGTAGGGGCGGGTGCGGCACAAGGAGCAGTGGATGCCTCCAATCTTCTGAAACCAGCCCTCGCGCGCGGGGAGCTTCACTGTATCGGTGCGACGACCCTGGATGAATATCGAAGGCACATCGAGAAAGATCCCGCTCTTGAGCGCCGCTTCGCCCCCGTTCTCGTCAACGAGCCTTCTGTGGAAGAAACCATCGCGATCCTACGCGGGCTAAAAGAGCGCTACGAAGTCCATCACGGGGTACGCATTACCGACAGCGCCATCATCGCTGCGGCCAAGCTTTCGAGTCGCTACATTGCGGATCGGTTCCTGCCGGATAAAGCCATCGATTTGATAGATGAGGCAGCGGCTCGACTGCGCATGGAAATCGATAGCATGCCTTCGGAGATCGATGCCATCCACCGACGGATTATCCAGTTGGAAGTCGAGCGCGAGGCCCTCAAGAAAGAAACCGATCCCGAGGCTCAGGCGCGACGCGCTAAACTGCAAGACGAGTTAGAGTCTTTGACGAAAGAACGCGCCAAACTCCAGCAGCACTGGCAGAAGGAGAAAGAATGCATCAACGCCGTTGGTGAGGTGAAGGAGAAGCTCGAGCAACTGCGCTTGGAGTCTGAACGCGAGGAGCACTTGGGCAACCTCGGCCGAGTGGCCGAGCTGCGCTACGGGATGATTCCCGGATTGCAGAAACAGTTGGAGGAAAATTCTAGGCGGCTTTCCGAATTGCAGCGCCAGACCAAGATGCTCAAGGAAGAAGTTTCCGAAGAGGACATCGCCGAGGTAATTTCCCATTGGACAAATATTCCAGTGAGTCGTCTGTTAGAAGCCGAGCGCGAGAAACTCGTTCACATGGAAGAACGTCTCAAGAGCCGCGTGGTTGGTCAGGATGAAGCGGTAGCGGTTGTCTCCAACGCCATTCGACGGGCGAGGGCAAACTTGGCTGATCCCAATCGACCCTTGGGCTGTTTTTTCTTCCTCGGACCGACCGGTATGGGCAAGACGGAGCTGGCCAAGGCGCTAGCTGCATTTCTCTTCGATGATGAGAATGCCTTGATCCGCGTCGATATGTCGGAATACATGGAACGTCATACGGTGGCGCGTCTGATCGGAGCGCCCCCGGGTTATGTGGGCTATGAGGAAGGCGGGCAGCTTACCGAAGCGGTCAGACGCAAGCCTTACTGCGTTATTCTGTTTGACGAAGTGGAAAAGGCGCACTCCGATGTGCTGGATATTCTGCTCCAGCTGCTGGACGATGGCCGGTTGACGGATGGCCAGGGACGGGTGGTGAATTTCAAGAACACGGTCATGATTATGACCTCGAACGTAGGCAACGAGTTTTTCACGAGCCACGAGCCACGAGCCACGAGTCACGAAAAGGATCAGATTCTGGAGTTTTTGCGCAGACAATTTCGCCCCGAGTTTCTCAACCGGATCGATGACATTGTGGTTTTCAACCGGCTGACTCCAAAAGACCTGGGTCGTATTGTGGAAATCCAACTGAGCCGTTCGCAGCAGCGACTCACCGACCGTCAGATTCATCTGGTTCTGACGGATCGCGCCAAATCCTTCTTGGCCGAGCAAGGCTACGATCCGGTCTATGGCGCCAGGCTCCTGCGACGTGCGGTTCAGAAATACTTGATGGATCCCCTCGCGATGCGGTTACTCGATGGCAGCTTGAAATCCGGCCAGACCGTAACCGTGGACACTAACGGCGCCTCGGAGCTATCTTTCAAAGGATTGTGACGTTTCGTTGCCCGTGGTTCGTGGGCAGTCGCTTGTGAATCGCAAACAACTTTCCTAAACGAACCACTCACCCATCCTTGCCCGGTGACTTCATCCACAAAATATGGGATTTTCTTCGACGGTATCCACAAGTTCTTGTGGATTTTTTATTTTGGGGCTTGACAAGAAATTATCCTGTGCTAAAGTTTAGCTGGTTCTACCTACAAGCCATTGTGGATTATCTGAGAAGCACACCAACATCTTGGGTTTTTAAGGAGGAAGGGGCATGCCGCAGGAGGTCAGGACGGTTGGCAAGAGCTCGGTAGGTTCTGGAGGGGCTGTGATCCTGAAAGACACGCTCAGGTTGGCATCAGAAAAGGGATCGGATTCTAGTCCCCAAAAAGGATTGACCGTTCCCAGACGCTGGACGCGCTCGACCGTCCATCCTTATGATGAAGTCACCTGGGAGCTTCGAGTTGCCTCCATCACGAATGAGAAAGGCGAGGTGGTGTTTGAACAATCCGATGTCGAGGTCCCCTCATTCTGGTCTCAGCTGGCGACTAATGTCGTGGTATCCAAATACTTTCGCGGCCAATTGGGGACCGCCCAGCGGGAGCGCAGCGTCAAGCAACTCATCGGACGGGTGTCCCAAACGATTGCCCGGTGGGGGCTCAAGGACGGATACTTCGCCGGCTCTGAAGACGCCGAGGCTTTTGAAGATGAGCTGACCTATCTTTTATTACACCAGTATACCGCTTTCAACTCTCCCGTGTGGTTCAACGTCGGTGTGGAAAAAGACCGTTCCCCTCAATGCAGCGCGTGCTTCATCCTCTCGGTCGAGGACCATATGGAGTCTATCCTCGAATGGTACCGCAATGAGGGGATGATTTTCAAATACGGCTCCGGGGCCGGGCTCAACGTTTCTCCCATTCGCTCGTCTCGTGAGCGCCTCGGGGGTGGGGGCATACCCTCAGGCCCTGTCTCTTTCATGCGGGCAGCCGATGCCTCAGCCGGGGTGATCAAATCCGGTGGAAAAACCAGGCGCGCGGCAAAGATGGTAGTCCTCAACGCCGATCATCCGGACATCCAGACATTCATTCTCTGCAAATGGAAGGAAGAGGAAAAGGCGCACAAGCTGATCGATCTGGGCTATGACGCTTCCATCGATGGGGAGGCCTATACCTCGGTGTTCTTCCAGAATGCCAACAATTCGGTGCGCGTCACGGATGAGCTTATGCGTCGGGCGCTGGCCGATGAGGACTGGGAGCTTAAGGCGGTGACGAGTGGCGAGATCATCGAGCGCGTGAAGGCGAAAGATCTTTTACGGCTCATTGCTGAGGCGACCTGGCACTGCGGCGATCCGGGCATGCAGTTTGACACGACCATCAACGACTGGCACACCTGCCCGAACACCGGCCGGATCAATGCCAGTAATCCGTGTTTTGCAGGGGATGCCCTTGTCTATACAAACAAGGGCTTAATTCCATTCAAAGAGCTGCATGAACGTGTCCAATTAGACGAAACCTTCCAGGTCTTCACGCACGATGCCACTCACCCCGAGCGGCCAGCTACGACCATCAGCGCCACAAAGCCCATTCGTGTGATGTGCACGGGGACCAACGACGTCTACCAGCTTCGGTTTTCAAACGGAGTCGAAGTCAAGGCGACCACCAATCACCGCTTCTTCACGAAGAACCGCGGGATGGTCGCGGCAGAAGAGTTGCAGCCAGCAGACGAGGTGATGTTGCTCGATCAATCCGTCGAACTCCTGTCCGCCTCGCTGGAGATTGATCTTGACGATGCGGCAATCTTCGCCAGCGGCTGGGGGGGTCGCGACACCAAAGACTACCAGTCTGTTCAACTGCCTCGGGTATGGGTGACGCCACTTGCGGAGTACCTGGGCTATCTTGTGGGTGATGGCAATGTAAGCGAGGCCAGCGATGCGGAACATCGCCTGAGCAGCGTGTCAGTCGTGTTCGGGAAAGCTGCGGAAGCAGACGAGTTGCTGCCGCGTTTTGAGTCGCTGTTCGCTGACATGAGCGTCACGCACACGCAGACGGTCACAATGCCCAACGGTACCGTCCAATTTCGAGTCAATCGCACGCCGGTGGCGCGGTTCTTGAAACAACTGGGTGTGCAGGAGTGTGAGGCTCATGAAAAACGGGTTCCACACACAATCTTTCAGACTCCCGCGCACATCATCGCCGCGTTTCTGCGCGGACTCTTTACTGCGGATGGATGCGTGTATGAGGGTAAGACCAGTCGCTATGTCGGGCTCGCCAGTTCATCACAAGAGCTCCTTCGCCAGGTCCAACAACTCCTATTCACTTTCGGTATCCAGAGCCGAATCTACGCCACACGAGGCAGGCACGAATGCTTTCCTTATCAGAGAAAAGACGGCGAACGAGTCCTCTCTACCGGCCGCCAGTTGTATGATTTAAGGATCGCCGGTACCGCGATCGCTCGGTTCAAGGAACACGTCGGATTTCTGACGACTGAAAAACAGGCAAGACTCAATCGAGTCATCGGAGGGTACCCCTTTCGAGAGCCAAGAGATAGTACTCGCTTGGTGGCTAGGGAGCTTCTTGGCGAAGAATTGACTTATAACCTCACCGAGCCCAAGAATCACAGCTATGTTGTGAATGGGTGTATCGTTGCTAACTGTAGTGAATACATGCACTTAGATAACTCGGCGTGTAACCTCGCAAGCATCAACCTGCTGAAATTCATCGATGACGAAGGGAATTTCCTGATCGAGCCGTTCAAGCACGCCGTGCGCGTCATGACCATCGCCCAGGACATCATCGTTGATAATTCCTCGTATCCGACGGAGAAAATCACGCGCAATGCCAAGGACTACCGGGAACTCGGCTTGGGCTACGCAAACCTGGGCGCTTTGTTGATGGCTCAAGGGCTTGCGTATGATTCTGAGGAAGGGCGTGCCTGGGCCGGGGCGATTACAGCGCTTTTGTGCGGCCATGCCTATGAGGTTTCCGGAGAGATCGCCCAGCGACTGGGGCCCTATGCCGGTTTTTCGAAAAACCGCGAACCGCAACTGCACGTCCTACGCAAACATCGCGCTCAAGTGGATAAGATCAACCCACGCCTGGTTCCCCAGCCGCTCTTGCAGGCTGCCACGCGCGTCTGGGATGAGACGATCCGCCTGGGTGAGCAGAATGGCGTGCGCAACTCTCAGGTCACGGTACTCGCTCCTACCGGGACGATCGCGTTTCTTATGGATTGTGACACGACCGGGGTTGAACCCGACATCGCTCTCGTTAAATATAAACGGCTCGTCGGTGGGGGGATGCTCAAGATCGTCAACCAAACCGTTCCACGGGCGCTTAAAAAACTGGGATACGCGCCGCAGGAAGTGGAGGCCATTGTCCGTCACATCGATGAGAAAGAAACGATTGAAGGGGCTGCGGGTCTTAAGCCGGAGCATCTGAGGAATTTTGACTGCGCTTTTCGTCCGGTGAACGGGACGCGGTCCATCCATTACATGGGGCACATTCGAATGATGGCTGCTGCCCAGCCTTTCATCAGCGGGGCGATCTCCAAAACCGTCAACCTCCCCCAAGAAGCAACGGTTGAGGATATCTGCCAGGCCTACATCGAAGCCTGGCGTTTGGGCCTTAAGGCGATCGCTATTTACCGCGACGGCTCCAAACGCGTGCAGCCGCTCTCAACCGCTAAGACCGACAAATCGAAAGCGGCCGATTCGGCTAAAACCCCCACAGGGGTTCCTTATCGTCGCAGACTTTCCGATGAGAGACAGTCGATCACCCACAAGTTTTCCATCGGGGGTCATGAAGGTTACTTGACGGTGGGTCTGTTCGAAGACGGTACACCTGGGGAAATCTTCATCGTCATGTCGAAGGAAGGATCCACCCTTTCCGGCGTGATGGACTGTCTTGCCACGACGGTTTCATTGGCTCTTCAATATGGCGTGCCGCTTCAAGTTTTAGTCACCAAATTCAGCCATGTTCGTTTTGAGCCCTCAGGGGTGACGAATAACAGAGACATTCGATTTGCCAAATCGGTCATCGACTATATCTTCCGGTGGATGGCGCTGAAGTTTCTTCCGGAGGAACAGGCGCAACCATTCAAGGTGAGTCACGTTCCTGGTTCACAGCCTGGGAGTGGCTCTGCATCCGCTCAATCCGCACAGGCAGCTTCGCCCGCAGGAAGCAACTATCCCAACCCGATGGAGCATCAAGAACGCCTGACCTTCGTCGCTCAAGCGGACGCCCCCGTTTGTTCTGACTGCGGCTCGCTGATGGTCAGAAACGGCAACTGCTACAAGTGCCTGAATTGCGGGAGTACATCGGGATGTTCGTGAGCAGTGAATTCTCCGCACCCCTCTGGGGTGCGGAGAATTCACTTGCGCGCTCTGTCGGTGTGATGAGTAAAAATGAAGCTCGACCTCGTGGAAAGTCTCGGCTCGCGCTACGACAGCCCACAGCAGATTGCACGAGTTGTGACCGAAGACTGGGCAGCTCGGAATCTCTACTGCGTGGCTTGCCCCTGCGACTTTCTCACTCGATTACTAGCAAACACGCGGGCAGTTGATCTATTTTGCCCCCAATGTAAGCAGGTATTTCAATTGAAGAGCAGTCGAAACTGGAACCAGACTAAGATAGTCGATGCTGCCTACGCGTCCATGATATCTGCTGTGCGAAGTAGTAACGTTCCTAATCTAGTGGTCATGCAGTATACGAACTTTTGGAAAGTCAGGAATGCCCTTCTTGTTTCTTCGTTCTTTTTCACAGAAACCGTTATCGAGAAGCGCAAACCGCTCAGCTCAGTTGCCCAACGAGCAGGGTGGGTTGGTTGCAACATCTTGCTTAAACAGATACCGGCTGATGGGAAATTGCGGCTCATCGCGGATGGAGTGGTTACCCCGACCCATCGGATTCGAAGCCAATTTAATCAGATCCGTCCTCTTTCAAGCTTGGCAGTAGGTCTCAGAGGGTGGACGCTCGATGTGCTTAATACTATCCGGCAGATTCAGAAGACAGAGTTTGCGCTTTCGGAAGTCTACTCCTTTGAAACGCAACTCGCCGCGGCCCATCCTGGTAACCGCAATGTCCGTGAGAAGATTCGTCAGCAACTCCAACGGTTACGCGATCTTGGGTTCTTGCAATTTGTCTCACCAGGACGTTACCGTGCGTCAATGAACGCGGATGGGTAGGATAATGTGCAAAACGAAAGTGGTTATCAGTGCGTCGGGAGGGGTCGTTAATGCAGTTTGTTCGGACAATCCAGACCTTGAAGTCTACCTGGTGGACTTCGATGATCTGGAGGAGGAGCCAAAGGCGGATCGCAGCGCGTGGCCATACCCCGTTGATTCTCTGGACGATTTTCGCTTGGCGGTCAAAGAGGATGTCCATCGCTATCCTGGGCTGAAAAAAGTTCTCGCGCGGCTCGATAAATAGTGCGCCTGATGAACCAACGAGCCAAATTTCGAGTCTCCTATCTCATGTCTGTTCTGAATTCTGAAGCCTGAACAAGGAGGTGCGCGATGGGTTGGATGCTCAATCCGGAGCTATCGAAGAAGTGCAGGGAATTCCTTATCACCCGTTGGGGAAAGGATGTGCTGAGTATCGTCAAGGAGCGTCCAGTGACTTGGACGCGCTATTCAGCCAATCCGCAGTTACGGCTGCTGCGTCGCAAGCAAAAGGGCATTCCCCTGATCAGCGTCCGTAGCAGCCCCAACCGCATTCAGTTGGTTTTGTCTACCGAACGCATCCAAAGCCAGCAATGATTGAAACGCAAGGACGCACGGACCCTGAGCTTGTGCAAACGGCCAAATCATCGGGTCGGATCCTCGTCGATTGGGAAATCCGGGAGTATGTCAAGAAATACCGGATGCTGGATCCCTTTGAAGAGAGTCTGGTTCGCGAGGGGGTGATTTCCTACGGCCTTTCTTCAATGGGCTATGACATCCGCGTGACGGATGAGTTTAAGGTCTTTACTAACGTCAAGCAGGCGGTTGTTGATCCCAAGCAATTCAACCGGGACTCTTTTGTCGACATGAAAGGCCCGACTTGCGTCATCCCTCCGAATTCCTTTGCCCTGGCCCGTTCCATCGAGTACTTCCGCATGCCGCGAGCCGTAATGGGCATTTGTCTGGGCAAGTCGAGCTATGCCCGGTGTGGCATTGTGGTAAACATCACACCCCTTGAGCCGGAATGGGATGGCCACCTGACGATAGAAATCTCAAACACGACGCCTCTGCCGGCGCGGATTTACTCGCACGAGGGCATCGCCCAGGTGTTGTTCTTTGAGGCGGGTTCATTGCCAGAAGTCTCCTACGCGGATCGCAGAGGCAAGTACCAGGGTCAGCAGGGAATCACCCTTCCCAAAGTATGAGTAAGACCAGTGGAATTTTCGATTGTCGATTTTTGATTGTCGATGGGGATGGTGGATTTATCTAATCGGCAATCGACCCACCATGCGTGCGGATTCTTATGTTTGAGGTAGAGGCTACCGATTTTTCCCTCCAGGCAAGTCTCACATCCGGTCAGAGTTTTCGATGGCAGGCGCATGCGGATTTTTGGTGCGGGGTCATTGGAAAGGCTGTGGTGAAAGTGCGTCAGCAAGAAGGGACATTGTCGTGTGAAACGTCGGATCCGGCCATGGGCCCTTTAGAGGTGCGTCGTTATTTTGCTTTGGATCTCGATCTGGGTGCGATCCTTGAGTCGATCGACGTGGATATTCAGATTCACCAGGCCATTCTCAGCCATCGGGGACTGCGGGTGATGCGGCAAGACCCTTGGGAGACGTTGGCATCGTTCATCTGCGCTTCCTTTAACAACATTAAGCGCATTGAAGGGATGATCGGACGGTTGTGTCAGTCCTATGGAGAGGCATTATCCTTCAATGGATTTTCAAGTTTTAGCTTTCCCCATCCCGAAAGGCTGGCCGGGATTTCTGAACGAAGGTTGCGCGATCTGGGGCTTGGGTATCGCGCTTGCTATCTGAGGCATACCGCAAAACGAGTGGCGGATAGGAAACTGCCACTGGATCAATTGCAACGGGTGGATTACGAGACGGTTCGATCGGCGCTGCTCGGTTGCGAGGGGGTAGGCGATAAGGTGGCCGATTGTGTGGCTTTGTTTGGATTTGAGAAGTACGAAGCTTTTCCGATCGACGTCTGGATGGAGCGGGCGATGCGTTATTATTTTAGGCATCGCAAAATAGGCTCGCGACAGTTGCATGCCTATGCGCGGCGTCATTTTGGTTCCTTCGCCGGATATGCCCAGCAGTATCTGTACCATGACGTGAGAATGCGTCGGGGGCGCGATGCTTGATACGGCAGAAAACCGGCTGATTAAAATTTTTCTTTGTTGTTGCTTGACAGCTAAGAATAGGTATGGTAGGAAATAGAGTAACATGAATATTCCTGTGATGTGGATGCAGTCCTCAGCCGCTGGCGCGATCTGTGGGGGATCGCGTTATGGGACTGAGGGCTGACGCGTCACCGTTGAGACAACTCAGGGGAATTCCAGAAGGGACTCCGACAGGGCGTCCCTATTTTTTTATTCGAGGATAACCATGGCACTGCGGGTCGGACTGACGTATAACGTAAAAAGCGAACTCATTCTTAAACCCACTGATCCGCCGGATCTCAACGCGGAACTGGATCATGAGGATACCGTTAATCATATCGAGCAGGCCTTCCGCGAAGCGGGCTATGAAGTGGCGCGGATGGGTGGGGCACGGCGTCTGTTGGAGCACATGGACCGGCCGAACGTGGACATCGTCTTCAACATTGCGGAAGGCTATGAAGGCAGAAATCGAGAATCCCAGGTGCCGATTCTGCTTGAGATGATGAAGATTCCTTTCGTAGGTGCCGACGGCTTGACCCTGGGGCTTACCTTGGACAAGGTGCTGACGAAAAAAGTGTTGATCGCTGAGGGGATCCCCACCCCACGCTATGCACAGGTGCAAGATCCCGACGCGCTTTGGCAGGTGGAGCTTGCGTATCCACTCATTGTCAAACTCCGCTGCGAGGGATCCAGCAAAGGTCTCAGCGAGCAGTCCTTGGTCAACGGTCCCGAAGACCTTCGTCGACAGGTGCGTTGGCTCATAGAGACCTACAAGGGGTCTTCGGTGTTCATAGAAGAGTTCATCGAAGGGCAGGAGTTTACAGTAGCCGTCATTGGCAATGATCCACCGGAAGCCTATCCTGTATGTCAAATAGCGCTCGATGGAAAGATTGACTTGGGGCGAAAGTTTTTTACGTGGGCATACCTGCGCTCAGGTGCCGATTACATTTGTCCCGCACGCATTCCCGATTCCCTCGCCAGGCGGATGCAGGAACTGTCCCTGCGCACGTATCAGGCGGTGGATTGTCGTGATTTCGGGCGTGTCGATTTCCGCGTGGACAGTCATGCTCAGCCCTATGTCTTGGAGATCAATCCCCTGCCGTCTTTGTCGATGGAAGACGTGTTTAACATCATCGCGAAGGCTCGCGGTATCACCCACCACCAGATGATCACGAAGATTCTGGATGCAGCCCTGATGCGTCATGGACTGAAGACCCAACACGAGGTGAACTCCCCATCAAATCCTACGCGATCGCTTTGACCTATAATCTGAAGCGTGCCGGCTTTGCACAAGACGGATTGCCCGTCGACGTGGATTCCGAGTTCGACAGCCCGAAGACTATCGATAGGATCGTCCAAGGTCTCAAGGCAGGCGGGCATACCGTTTATCTTGTCGAGGCCACACACGATTTTCCCCGTTGGTTTTTGACCCACCCAGTGGACATGGTTTTCAATATCGCCGAAGGCATCCACGGAGAGCATCGCGAATCGCAGGTGCCGGCAGTTCTGGAATCACTGGGTGTGCCTTTTACAGGGTCCAACAGCGTCACCCTCGCCCTTGCCTTGGATAAAGCCAAGACGAAACAGATTCTGGCTTCCGAAGGCATTCCCACCCCTGCCTGGCAGTTGTTTCATTCCCCGACCGCCGCGTTGAATCCACAGCTTGAGTTTCCGCTGATCGTCAAACCCAATCGTGAAGGCTCGGCCAAAGGCATCTGGCGAGAGAGCGTTGTCGGGGATGAAGCCTCGCTGCGTTGCCAAATCGCCCACATCTACGATCGCTATCAGCAAGAGGTTTTGGTGGAAGAATTTATTCAGGGCCTTGAGTTGACCGTAGGGGTTCTGGGCGATACGGCGCTTCCGGTTCTGGAAATCGACTTCAGTCCATGTCGTGCCTCAGGAGAATATTTCTATTCCTGGCGCATGAAAGAATTTCAAGGCAACGCCGAATTGGCTTTGAGCCCGGAGTTTTACTGTCCCGCTCGATTGGATCAAAAAACCGCGATTCGGATTCAGGAACTCACCCTGCGCGCCCACCACGCTTTAAGATGTCAGGATATTTCCAGAACCGATATCCGCCTGCGCTCCGATGGGATCCCCTTCGTTTTGGAAGTCAACCCTTTACCGGGTCTTGATCCGCTGGATAGCAACTTCCCCGTGATGGCGCGTGCGGCAGGATTCTCCCATGAGCGGCTCATCCAAAGGATTGTGGATCTAGCCATATGTCGGTTTCAGAAAACGCGACTCCAGCAATCTGGCTGCATCAACCCCCCGGTTGTTCAATCAACGCCCTTTAAGGTATCCGCTAATGTCTGTGCAGAGGCTTGCTGTCTGCCGCCGGCAGAGGCATCCAGAGTCTTTCCGGTTTCAATAAGTCGCGCGCCCGCTTACCAACAACCGGTGCCAGGACTATTCAGTCGCGGCGCTTCACGGGATTCCACTGACCGAGGGGAAATTTCAGCGCCGAACATCCGATCTATAGAATCCGCCCCGCTGTCGATAGATGTAGAAGTACAGAGAATGAGCTCTGTCGTTCGAGGAGACGACAGGCAGCGGTGCATTCACATGGCCACACCCCAACTGGGGGTGTCGACGGTTTCCACCGATTATCCTGAGGCCCAGACAACGTCGGGTGTGGCAAGAAGGGAGGATATATCGTGAACGGGGAAACTTATCGACGGATCCCACTCTGGAAGGACGTTCCCTTAGAGGAATGGGAGACCTACCGGTGGCAAATGGCCAACCGGGTTCAGACAGTGGATGTGTTGCGTCAGATCATTCAACTCACGCCATCCGAGGAGGCTGCGGTCACCCGCCGCTCGGGTCGTTTCATCATGGCTATTCCTCCGTACTGGGCAGCCCTGATGGATCCGGAAGATACAATGTGTCCCATTCGTCGACAGGCCGTTCCTGTAGAGGACGAATATCGCTTGAGCCCCAACGATTTGATTGATCCCTTGGCTGAGGATAGCCACATGCCGGTGCCGGGCTTGGTCCACCGTTATCCAGACCGCGTGCTGCTTCTGGTGGTTGAGGTGTGCGCGATGTACTGTCGCTTTTGTACGCGCAGTCGGGTAGTCGGCACAAGCGCTGGATTTAGCAAATCGGCCAACATTGATCAGGCCATTGAGTACATCAAAACCCATCGTAAGATCCGAGACGTGTTGATCTCCGGAGGGGATCCGCTGACGCTTTCTGATGAGCGGTTGGACGAGATCCTTGGGAAATTGCGGGCGATCCCTCATGTGGAATTTATCCGAATCGGCACGCGCAACCCGGTGACCTTACCCTATCGAATCACCGAGTCGTTCTGCCAGGTGGTTAAGAAGCACAAGCCGATTTGGATGAGCCTTCACTTCAACCATCCCAAAGAAGTGACCCCTCCCGTCAAAAGGGCGTGCAACCTATTGGCGGATAGCGGCATTCCCTTGGGTTCCCAGACGGTTCTTTTGAAGGGAATCAACGACCGTCCTGCGATTATGAAGAAGTTGCTTCATGAGCTGTTGAAGATTCGCGTGCGCCCCTACTACATTTACCAGTGCGATCCGGTGAAAGGCACTGCGCACTTCCGCACTCCTGTATCGGCGGGAATACAGGTCATCGAGAAACTGCGAGGACATACGACCGGTTATGCCGTGCCCACTTTCGTTATCGATGGCCCAGGTGGAGGCGGCAAGATCCCGATGATGCCCAACTATGTAGTCAGTGTGAAAGACGGCGTGTGGGTATTGCGTAACTATGCAGGCAAGCTATTTTCTTATAAAGAAGAGTCCAACGGCCACGGCGAGCGTCCACGCACGGCGGAGATTGAACCGTCTTACGCGCTGAATCATTGAGAGCCGTTAAGTAGTTGGGTGGATACTTACCGATGACGCCTCGCTCCCTCAATGCCTGGAGCGAGGCGTTTGGTTTCCAAAGAAGCAACGACAGGTAGTCGGATGAAATTTACGCAGCTTAGAGGGACGATGTTTCGAGGAACTTTCTTTACCCGTTGGGTGATGGGACTGTGTCTTTTAAGCCTAAGCGGCTGCGGTCCCTTTAAGCGTGAAGAACTGGTCCAGGAGATTATCAAAGAAGACCCGGGATTTGCTCAGGTGTTGGACAAGCATAAGGAACTGTCCAGCCGCATCGCAACCTATGAGCGTGAGTTGGAGTTGAAACGCAGTACGGTGGATCGGAAAATCGCCCAATTGCATCAAGAGCTGGCTGAGGCGGCGAAGGTAGCGAAGCAGAAAATATCTGAGGTGAAACGGTTGATTAACCCGGACCGAATCCGTCTCGAACAGGCGCTGTCGCTCGCAAGCAAAGAACTGAGAATCAAACAGACCCAGCGCTCGGAGCAAGGTCGATCCATTGCCAAATTGAGAAAGGTGGTGGAAGATAAAAACACTGCCTGGGATTCTAAAACCAAGGCCCAGCAGAAAACCCAGTTGGAGGAGATGATTCAAGACTCCCAACGATTGGACAGGGAGATTACATCCCTCAGAGAACACATCAGGCGGCTCAAGCTCAAGCTCCTGTTGATCAAAATCTAATACAAACGAATTATCCCCGGGCATTGTCGCGTTAGAGCATTCGTTTGTATTAGCTTTCCTCCATCTTTTCTCAGCCGCACGTCTATTCTTGTGGGGTTCCATCCCCGATCCGACAAAACGGATCGGCAAGAACATCCCATCCACACGATTGAGGAGGCACATCCTGGTCCCACGCCAAAGGCCATGGCCCTATAGCGGTGTAGATTTCGAGCGAGTGGTGATGTTACAATGATTCCGTCATGGCTCAGTTTCCTCTTCGACGTATCCTATTGGGTTCCTTGACCGTCTATCTCCAGCCGAACGATTCCTGTCCGGATCTGGAATCGTGGCTCTCGCTGTTGCCAGAAACGATGCCTGTCGTGTGGCTGGACAGCGCCCGATTGCATCCGATTACTGGCCGATGGTCGATACTGGCCTACGATCCGTGGCTGCGTTTGACTGCCCATGACGATGCGATTGAGCTGCGGACCCACAACGATTGCATCCGTTGGCGGGGCAATCCCCTGGAGGCCTTGCGGCGGGTCCTGCGACGGTATTCGAAGACTTCTACCGACGTACCGGCTCCTCTGCATACAATCGGGCTGCTTGGATATTTCAGTTACGAGCTGAATGGATGGATCGAAGATGGGCTCCGGAGAGGGAGGTTTTCCAAAGACGCCTCCATTCCGGACATGATGTGGTGGGCAATGAGACAGATGGTCGTCATCGACCATTGGCAAAAACGCAGTTGGCTTGTGAGTGTGGTGGACCCCAATCTGCCTTTCGCGGCAGCTCGCCGCCAGGCGCTTGAAGCCATGACTCAGGCGCAGGAATATCTAACGGTGTGTTCTACACAGGGGAGCGAAAGTAAAAATCATCCCGACGCCGTCGTAGAAAGCCAATCCACACCCGTTGCCATAGAGCCAATGATGACTCAGGCTGAGTTTGAGTCCATGGTGAAACAGGCCCTGGAATTCATACGCGCGGGGGAGATTTTCCAAGCCAATGTCTCTCAGCGTTTCAGTGCCTCTTGGTCTGGTAAGGCTGGGGATTTGTATGGTGCGTTGAGGCGGATCAATCCTTCTCCTTTTTGCTGTTTTCTTTCGTGTGAAGACCTGAAGGTCGTGAGTTGTTCGCCGGAACGTTTAGTCCGTGTCTGCGAGCGAAGGGTTTCCACCCGTCCCATTGCTGGCACTCGATCTCGGGGATTGAGTCCGGAAGCAGACGCCATCCAAAGCCTCGAGCTTCTGATCAGCGAGAAAGAACGCGCGGAACACATCATGTTGGTCGATCTGGCTCGCAACGATTTGGCTCGCGTGTGTGACGTGGGAACGGTGGCCGTCGATGATTTGATGGGCCTTGAGGAATATTCGCATGTGATCCATATCGTGTCGAACGTCGGAGGCCGTTTGCGTCAGGGCGTGGATGCGGTGGATGTGGTACGGGCCGTCTTTCCGGGAGGGACGATCACAGGCTGCCCCAAGGTTCGCTGTATGCAGATCCTCCAAGATTTAGAGCCTGTTCCTCGCGGCCTCTATACAGGTTCCCTCGGTTACTTGGGCTTTACAGGAGCGATGGATCTGAACATTGCCATCCGGACGATGGTGATCCCAGGCACCCAGTTATCCTTTCACGTGGGATCCGGTATCGTAGCGGATTCGGATCCTACGCGTGAGTATCAAGAAACCCTGGCCAAGGCTGGCGCACTCGTAGAGGCATTGCGTCGTGAGGCGAACGCTAGAGAAATCATTACAGATGCCAAAAGTGGTTGAGCCACGATACGGGAATCTGCCGGATGAGACCGGATCCAATGGCTGTTTTGAAACCATGCGGGTCTATCGAAAAAAAGTGTTCCGGTTGGACGCTCATCTGGATCGGCTCTATGCTTCGGCTAAATTCCTGGGAACTGCGGTTCCGAAGCGTGAAGATCTGCGAGCCCGATTGCTGAAACGCTTGAAGCAATCGCAGTTGGCCGAGGCTGTGCTGCGGGTGGCTTTAATTCCGCGATCCGACGGATCTTTGGGTAACCGGAGGCTTTTTTCATCCACGGCTCCACAAGGGTTGATTTCTATCGTGGTCCAACCGGTGATATTGCCTCCCGCTTCCGTTTATCGTCAGGGCGTGCATGTAGCGGTTGTGCCGACGCGTAAGTTTCCCGTAAGCATCGTCGATCCCCAGGCGAAATATTCGGCACGATTAGGCAGTGTGCTGGCGATTATGGATGCCCAGCTTCGCACAGTGGATGAAGCTTTGTTTACGGACGCCACCGGCTATGTAACGGAGAGCACAGCCAGCAACTTCGGCATCATTCGCAAAGGAGCGATGTTCAGTTCTCCCTGTTGGGTTGGGCTGCTGTCCGGTATCACTCGGGACGTGCTTCGAGAGATCGCACAGTCTCTGGACGTTCCTTTCCATGAGGTTCCCTTGACACGGCACGATCTGTATGTTGCCGATGAGGCCTTTCTGTCCAGTACCCTCAAGGAAATTCTGCCAGTCGTTTCTATCGATGGCCGTCGCATTGGGACAGGGTGGCCCGGTCCAATCAGTCGAGCTTTGCACCGTGCCTTTCGTGAGCTTATCCGGTCGGAAACGCACCGCGCTCAAGGATGCCGGGGGTAATTCGGATGGTAGTCATTAAAAGGGCTTTGTTGAGCTGCTCGGATAAGACTCACTTGGAATCTTTCGCCGGAACCTTATCCACGTTGGGGATTGAGTTGGTGGCTTCCGGCGGTACTGCGGGTTTTCTGATCCAACGCGGCCTTTCTGTCACCACGGTTGAAGATTTCGCCGGAATGGACGAGCAGTTGGACGGACGAGTGAAGACGTTGCACCCTAAAATTTATGCAGGCATCTTGGCCCGACGAGACGATCCGACCCATGTTCAATCGGTGGGCTCGCAGGGATTGATCGATCTGGTGGTGGTCAACCTCTATCCTTTCTGCGACGTATCTGGGCGAGCCCGCACGTCCCTCGAGGAGGCGATTGAGCAGATTGATATCGGTGGAGTTGCGCTTTTACGGGCGGCTGCCAAGAACTTCGTCCACGTCGCTGTTGTCTGCCAGGTTCAGCAATATGGGATGGTGGCGGCGGCACTCCAAAAGGCCAATGGCCGGCTATCAGACAGCTTGAGCCGACAATTGGCCATCGAGGCCTTTCGACTCACCAGTCAGTATGACCAGGCAATCGCCGAATACCTGAGCTTACAGCGAGAGCGTGAATCCAAAGCCGCTGAGCCCCTATCTATTTCTCCGACGCCGGTTGCATGTCCGGATCTGTTTTCGCTGAATTTACGCAAGCGTCAGACCTTGCGGTATGGAGAGAATCCTCATCAGAAAGGGGCATGGTATCTTTCGGATTCCGATTTTGTCTGGGGCTTGGCGACGCTCACTCAGTTGCAAGGAAAGGAGCTGTCGTATAATAACCTCCTCGACATCGATGGTACCTTTCGTTGTCTGTTGGAGTTTACCGAGTGCACCTGTGTGATCGTCAAGCATCACACACCCTGTGGGGTTGCTTCGGGCGCGTCTTTGAGCCAGGCCTTTCAGAAAGCCTACGATGCGGATGCGGAATCTGCTTTTGGAGGCATCGTGGGGTTCAACCGACCCGTCGATGGCGCACTGGCTGAGCAGTTGAGCAGCCGTTTTTTTGAGGTGATCGTGGCACCGACCGTCGAGTCAGAGGCCCTGGAGCGGTTTTTGAAGAAACCAAACTTGCGTGTCGTCACCTTGGAGTGGCCAACGAGTATTCCTTCATCGTGGCAATGGCGCCAGCTTTCTGGAAGCTGGCTCTTGCAAGATCGGGACAAGACTGAGGAATCCGCAGATTCTTTTCGTGTAGCGACTCAGCGACAGCCGAGTCAACAGGAACGCATGGAGCTTCTGTTCGCCTGGAAGATTGCCAAATGCGCGAAGTCCAACAGTGTCGTGATCGCCCGTCATCTCTCGACGCTGGGGATTGGCCAGGGACAACCCAGTCGTGTCGGTGCCGTTCGCGTGGCCATCGAGCATGCGAAACGGTGCATCGGGGATTCGATCCATCAGGCTGCGAAGAGCGCCGATGAGGGATCTTGTGATCCGGTGGCCGCCTCAGATGGATTTTTCCCATTTCCGGATGGGGTAGAGCTGTTAGCGAAAGCAGGGGTGAAGGCGATCATTCAACCGGGCGGCTCTATCCGCGACCAGCAGGTGATCGAGTCCGCTGACCGTGCCCATATTGCCATGGTGTTTACAGGCACGCGACACTTCCGCCATTAACCGGCTAAGTACGGACAGATTTTTGATTCAGATGCTTCAGACCCTAGCTGAAGACTTGCAGGTAGCGCTGACAGATGTCTGCTCCTTGAATGGCCGATGAGAACGAGTTATAGAAGCAAAAGGCCACTGACAGGTTTCAGAAATCTTATCCTGTCCGTTGCGTTTCTGCTTGTGCTTCTTGTCATAGGGCAAGTGGGTGGTGGCTTTTTAATGAGCATCCCCACGTTTCTTCTGAAACTTGTCCAGACAGCTTGATTCTGCGACATGCAACACCTGGACGGAGGTTAGTTGAAACACTTACCCTGGGTCAGGGAGTTGGCGAGCTTTGCCTGTGATAGCTTGGCCGTCAATGGCAATACGCACTACTATTTTCCTGCTGCCACATCTGCTGACTGTAGCCAGTGGGCCTATTTTCAGGGATCACGCTACAAGCCAGAGGATCTGGCAGACACAATCGGGCTTTCGAAATGAACGGTACGGAGGGTGATATGCGGCGAAGTGTTTTTATCCAAAGTTACGGCTGACCGTATGTGCCGTTGGCGCGAGATGGCGTTGATGCTGCTGAAGAAGCTGAACAGGTTGGGGCAATAGTAATGTGGCACCGGAACCCATGCAGTACCTAAGCAGGCAAAGATGCGTAACTCTGATGAACCTTGTCTCTATCGTGCCTAGATGAAGGGTTTATCCTGGTCGAATATGCAATACACGATGAAGATAATGTTGCAAGGAGCCGGTTGTTTCTGGATTCCAGATATTGTCTTACATGCTCTCACCAGAGGAAGTTTCTCGGGCATACACGTGCTTATTATCTCAATTCTTCTGCCAATCTTGTGTATAGGATGGCTGCTCTTTTACTGTCGTTGGAAGGATACCGCCGCGACTCCGATACGACTGGCTCTAGCAGCCGTCCTCGGCATTTGGTTTTTAGGTCCGCTGGCAACGACAATTAGCTCAACGTTTTCGGGAGGTGGTTTTAGTCGATCCGTGGGGACATCTCTTGGTCTGGTCGGTATTGGAACAATCCTGTTCCCTCTATATACGTTTATGATGTCGACTTACGATGGCACGCTGGGAGCGCTGGCTATTGTAACTATTAGTCTTCCTGTAGTCGGTGTATTTTCCTCAAGAAAAAGATGAACAAGCATATCTACGTCCAAACTTCAGCTGACTATTAAACGTGCGGGATTCGAAGGAGAGATCGAGACGGTTGGTGGAATGGGTGACTCATGAACATTGAGGAAGCGTGGGATAAGGCGCGTCAGCAGACGGAGATTGTGCGGGTGCGCTTGCAGGATCTGGCCACCTTTGAGGCGACGGTGGTGCCGTACATCTTTCTTGCCGAGTCTTCACTCCATGCAGGCGACACCGTGATCCGTAAAGGCCAGGTGATGATCGAAAAACCGGCCATCCTCTTGCCGGGGCTATCGCCCCACTTTGAGGGTTTTGAATTTGCACAGGATTTGCATCTGAGTGAAGAGAGTGTGATGACGTTCCTGCTGATGCGCGGGGTGCAGTTTCCATCTATGAAGTACAAGCATCAACTTTCCTCGCTCGATCTGATCGAAGGCTCGCTGCAACAGGCCCTGGGTCAGGTGGAAGACCAGTTGAAGCGCTCTGAGGATATCAGCACAGGCCTGGTGGTGGGTCCCGAGGAAGCCTGGCAGTTTTCCATCCTCCTTTTGGTTGGGGCATTAGTGGTGCGTTCGGCCGAAGGGGATCTCAGACGGATTCTGGAAGCGTGGCGTAAGCGCCAGCGATCTTAGAAAAATACAAAGGGAGGCGGATGACGCATGACGTATGAGCAAGCCGTAGCTTATTTGGATGCGTTGACTAATTATGAGCGGCACCATGACAGCGAAGCGATGCGCGCGGTTCGGCTGGAACGGATGCAGGATTTGTGCCGGCTCTTAGGAGATCCCCAACGCCGTTTCCGATCCGTTCTGATTGCAGGAACCAACGGCAAAGGGTCCATAGCCGCCATGCTTTACTCCATGCTCCGGCAGAGCTCGCTTCGTGTCGGACTCTACACGTCACCCCACCTCGAAGATTTGCGTGAGCGGATTCGGGTTTGGGAAAGACCCGCTCTCTCGGCTGCTGTGTCGGTGCGACCTGTTTTCGGCAATGATTGGATCAGCGAGCAGGATTTTGCCTCAATGATGGAGGAGATTCGCACAGCGGTTGAAACGATGTCCAGCCGTTCGACGGAGAATCGCCCCACTTATTTCGAGGTCCTCACGGCTTGTGCATTTCTATACTTCAGCCGGCGCCAGGTTTCAGTGGCCGTGCTTGAAGTCGGCATGGGAGGACGCTTAGATGCCACGAATGTCGTGGAACAAGCCATATCCCTGATCGGTCCCATTGACGTTGACCATGCCGACGTCTTAGGAACCGATCGGGATACCATCGCCCAGCAAAAGGCGGGGATTATCAAACCCAATCAAACGGTCATCACCTCGCCCCAAGATGAATCCGTGCTCCAGGTTCTTCGCCACTCTTGTGAGTCCCACGGGGTTGCCCTGTTTGTCTGCGGCAAGGATCTGAACGTGGAAATCGAAAACCATAGTCCTCAAGGGTTGGAGGTAGCCATCTTGGGCATCCGTGGGCTGTATCCGGGAATTCACATTCCACTGATCGGACGTCATCAGGCGCAGAACGCGGCTGTGGCGGTGGCGGCTCTGGAAGGGCTTTCGAGTTTGGGAATCCCCCATTCGATGGTCGAGCGGGGCCTGGCAACAGTCTACTGGCCGGGGAGGCTAGAGCAGGTTCATCATAGACCGCTCGTGTTGATGGATGGTGCGCACAATTCTCATGCCGCCCGAGCGTTAGGGAAAACGCTGACCGAGCTGTGGAAAGGTAGGCGCATCCATTTACTGTTGGGGCTTTCTTCGGACAAAACCGTCAACGCTATCGGTGAGTTGCTGGGTCGTCTAGCGGTGAGTGTGACATGTACTCAGAGTGATCATCCGCGAGCGATGGCTGCGCCGGTGCTCGCCGAGCATCTGACGCCCTTCTGTCAGGATGTCAGCGTGATGGCTAATCCGATAGACGCCTACACCTATCTTTTGAACGCCCTCGAACCCACCGACATGATCGTGGTGACTGGATCGTTCTTTCTCATCGGGCAGCTTCGGGCATCGCTCAGACACGCCCAGAACATTTCGCCCTGGGTCGCTGCTACGGATACGGGTGCCGAGCGGTCCTCGATGCACAACACTCCCGTCTTTCCTTGAGCGGGTTGGAATCGAGCGCACAGGATGATAGCGGGTAGGCGTATGGGGGAGGTCGGGCATGCCATTTATAACCGTGGAGTGGTTGGCAGGACGCAGTGAAGTTCAGAAACGACGAATCGCTGAGGTCTTGACCCAGGCTTTCGTCGACATTGCTCAGGTCTCCCGGGATCAGGTCTGGATCGTTTTCCGGGATGTTGCCAAATCCGATTGGGCTATGGCTGGTCAATTACTGGGACAAAAGACGAGGGACAGGAGAGAAGAAAAGAAAACAGCATAAACAGGGTTCGGGACTATCGGGAAATAGCGATTACTCGCAGCTTGCAGCAATCCATCGGAACACTGACATCCGAGCCCATGTCAGGTCTCTCATCTTATTGCGGTGTGTTTAGGTAGTCGATATAGTCGGCGACGCCGAAGAGTTCTTCTTTGACTGCGACGATTCGTTCCGGCACGAAAGGATGTGTCAGGGCATAATGAGGCCTAACCATGCCTCGGGGCAGGTAGTGGGGTTCTTCCCGATTCAGGTCGTGGAGTTTTTCCAAAAACGCAAGCATAGCTGTGGGATCGAATCCCGCAGCTTTCATATACCGAACCCCCAGTCGGTCAGCTTCTAGTTCCTCCTCCCGCGCATAGGCCAACCGAGTGGCCTGCAGGGCGATGCTGGTTCCCTGAAGGACCTGGGGCTGTCGTATCGCTAAGCTTGCCAATTGCACCAACTGCATTCCCAATCCGCTTTCGTAGCGTTTGACCGCATGACGGGCGGTGATATGCGCAATCTCATGCGCGATCACGCCGGCCAACTCATCGTCATTGTCGGTATGTTGGATCAGCGCATCATGGATGAACACATATCCTCCAGGCAAGGAGAAGGCGTTGACCTGTTCAGCCTTCACCACCGCAAATTGATAGACCAGCTCTTTCCGATCGCAGACAGCCACCAGACGCTGGCCGATCGTTCGCACCTTTTCCTGCAACGTTTCATCGGTGACCAGTGGCGTTTCATCGAGAATACGCTGAGCCAGGTTACGTCCCATGCTTACTTCCTTGGAAGTGGAGGTGATGGTGTAGTCTTGGGTGTGGGTAGCCGGATTGAAGTGTGTTTGAACGCAGCCAGTGAGCCAGAGGGTGGTGTATCCCAATCCAGGGAGGATGAGCGAGAGACCTATCCGGTTCATACCGGGTGAGAAATTACGGCAGGCCCCTCTTGAGCATGCGCTCAAGGGCTGGACCCATGACTGTCAATAAGAAGATGGAAATCAAGGCGATGATAATGACGAAGAGACTCCAGATGATCTTTGCCGTCTTGGAAAACCGCGGGCTCTGCCATAACAAGGGCAGGGCCATGGGGCCTACGGTAATCAACAGGACGATGACATACCAGGCTCGATCCCCCGACAGCAGGGGTCGGGCGACACCGGCCGTCTGCTGATAGGCGTCCACAATAGCAGAAACCCACACCACGACATACACGACACCCAGCATGATCACGCTTAACAGCGAACGGAACATTGAAGGGCCGAAGAGGGCCATGCCGATTCCCCATGCAATTCCGACGCTGATGCACAACAAGGCAATTCCCTTGGCCCGGTCGCCTTGATAAAACTGTCCCAGGCCGGGCAATAACGACGAGAGAATCGCAGCGAGAATCGGTGAGCGCTGGCTCATGAAGAAAGATACTCCTCACGGTAGATCCTTGCCAAAGCGAAGAAAAGAGACAACAGGGTGGGTGCCAGCACAATACCCATCAGGCCATAGACCCTTAGGCCGCCCAGGATTCCGAAGAACAGAAGCAGATAAGGAAGCTTGGTCTTTTCACCGATTAAAAGAGGTTTTAATAGATTATCGAGCAGACTGATCCCGAATGTTCCAGCGACCAACAACACGATTGCTTTATTCCATTGCTGGCTGGTAGCTAGGTAAACGACCACCGGCATCCAAATACATGCCGCCCCAGCAACCGGTATCAGCGTCGCTAAGAATGTGGCAGCAGCTAAAAGCATGGGGATCGGAATACCCAGAACCCAGAAGATCAGTCCCGCCAAGACGGCTTGCGCCAGGCTTGTCAACAACTGACCGCGGATGACTGCTGAGAGCGTATCGTTGATTTGCTTGAACATGATCTTCTTGTTGCGTTCCTCCAAAGGCACCAAGTGGTAGATAAAACGATAGATTGCTTCGCCGTGTCTTAAGAACGCGAAAACCAAAAACATCGTCAGGGACGCATTCAAGATGACAAACAGCACATTCTTTGTGATGGTCAACGCTTGCTCTTTAGCCAGATTCCCAATCGCCCGGGAGGTGTCCAGAAGCCAACCTGCGAGTTGTTCCTTAAACGTACCGCTGTGTAACAGGTGCGTTTCGATAAAGTGTATTATAGGAAGCGTTCGAATGCGTTGCACGATTGGTTCCAATTGTCCTTGTTGAATGGTGGTCGAAACCGATTCATACAGCTCAACCGCTTGGAGGGCTACTTTGGAAAACATGATCATCAGCGGTGGTACCACAACCAATACGATCAGGATAGTCGTGGCCAAGGCAGCGACCGTTGGGTAGTTTACCCAACGCCGCAGGTCGGTGTAGAGAGGATAAAATCCAAATGCCAGAATGGCTGACCAGAAAATCGCTTGGATAAAGGGTGAGAAAATGAGAAAGACTTGAGAGATGACAAACACTAAAAGGGCGATGAAGAACCAAAAGACGAGCTTATGACGGGTCATGATAAAGCTTGTGAGCACACCGGTTGTGGGGACGTAAGCTGTGTCCGTCTTAAGAGGCGTGCGATGGTATTAGTGTATCAAGTTCTCTGGGTTTGAAAAGGGTAAATTCCTAAAAAACGGCTAACTCGCCGTTTTTTAGGATAGGTCTCGAAGAGAGATGTGGAGAGGCAAGTTGCAAATCGGGTCAGATGAGCGGTCGGACCTTGCATGGCCAAAGGGTTCCTTTTGCTTTCCATGACTCATGACACATGAAACATGACACAACACTCGGTCGACGCGTTGGCTATTTTTGAAAAAGCCCAGTTGTAAGGAGGATGTTTCTATGTCAGAACAGGTAGTCATCATCGGTTCCGGTCCGGCTGGGCACACAGCGGCGATTTATACCGCTCGAGCGAACTTGCAACCGGTTCTATTTGAAGGATTCAGCGTTGGCGGGATTCCAGGGGGACAGCTCATGACGACAACGGATGTGGAAAATTACCCTGGTTTTCCTCAAGGTGTCCAAGGGCCCGTTTTGATGGAGGCTTTCCGAGCACAATCCGTTCGGTTTGGCACACGCCTCTTGAACGAAGACGTTACTCATGTCGAGCTTGCCAGCCGTCCTTTTCAGGTCGCTTCGGCACAGCATCAACTGAAAACCAACAGCCTCATCATTGCAACCGGAGCCACTGCCAAGCGACTGGAACTTCCCAGTGAAAATCGACTCTGGAATAGAGGAATCTCCGCTTGTGCCGTGTGTGATGGAGCGCTTCCCATCTTTCGAGGCAAGGAGTTAGTTGTGGTGGGAGGGGGAGACTCTGCCGCTGAAGAATCGACCTACCTGACCAAGTTTGCTGCGAAGGTTTATCTCATCCACCGTCGGGATCAATTGCGTGCGTCCCGGATTATGCAACAGCGGGTGCTTCATAATCCTAAGATTGGCGTTCTGTGGAATACCGTTGTGGAAGACGTGGTGGGGGAGGAGCTCGTGCGTGGTGTGCGTTTGCGTGATGTGAAGACGAATCAAATCCGGGAACTTCCTTGCGGAGGGCTTTTCTACGCCATTGGATTCACCCCGAATACCGCTTTGTTCAAAGGACAACTGGAGCTGGATGCGGCCGGCTACCTTGTGACACAGCCGGGTTCCACCCACACTTCTGTACCTGGCGTTTTTGCCTGCGGGGATGTCCAGGACAAGCGCTATCGACAGGCTATCACTGCGGCAGGAAGCGGTTGTATGGCTGCGATGGACTGCGAGCGCTGGCTCACCGAGCAGGATCGTGTAGTGTAGATTGGAAATCACGTAATTTTTTGGTATCGACTTTGTTGAATAGGAAAACGCATCGCAGCTTGACGCAACCAGGGATCCTGTGACGTAAGGGACTCTAGAACCGATGTTCGGATTGGGAGAGAACCTGCTGGTGGAAAGTCGCCCACCAGTCAAGAAGCCATTGGGCCAGACGGCGGTTCTGGTCAGGCCACAACGGTCTTTCTAGATTGTCGGATTCTACTGCCCAGAGATAATCCGTAAGATCCTCCACACTACAGCCGTGACTGAGCATGTGATAGACGTCTGTAGCATAGCGGTTGGCTTCCTCACAGACAAAGGGCATGTCGGGCATTTCTTGCATACCAAAAAGGGACTTGTGTTGAAGGAGCACCCGCAGCTCCTTCAGTTGCGTCATCGTCAAGGATTTCGCTTGTTTCTTCCACCGCTCCATCGCGCACCGCTTCCCCGCACGCTGGGCATTCCTCACTGTCAAGTGTACCCGACCCTTCTTTTATTGACAAAAAATCTGTGAAATAGGCATTCCTTTAAGCAAAATTAAGCGATTCTTGGGCAAGGTGACTGTCACCCATGGGACAGGGATACGTGTTACACCCACAACTGGCGATCGAGGCTGCGGTACTGGATGGCTTCCGCGATGTGCTCAGACTGAATGATGTCTGTCGTTTGAATCCAAGACCACGCTCTGTCATTGAAAACGCTTGACTGGGATGGAATCAGTGTTATTATTTATAAAAACGTGCCACAATGCCATCCTTGACCCGTTTTGGCGTGTCCTTAGATCGCAAGCTGCTCCAGGCGCTCGATCAGTGGTTGCAGCGCAAAGGCTGTGCCAGCCGGTCACAAGCGATCGGGGAGCTCATCCGGGGAGCCCTGGTAAAGGAAGAGTGGCGGACGGAACAGGGTATCGTGGTTGGGACCTTGACGCTCGTCTACAATCCGACCCATCATGTGCTGAGTCATACCTTGACGAAAACTCAGCATGCACATCACGCTGCCATTATCTCAGCGCAGCACATCCATCTGGATGAGCATCACTGCCTTGAGGTTATCGTGCTCAAAGGCCAGGTGAGAGAGATTCAGATACTAGCGGATCACCTCCGTTCGTTGAAGGGTGTCAAGCACGGCCAGTTCATTATGACGACCTCCGGCGCAGCGCTGCCCTAACCAGGTTTTTCTTTTGGAAATGGGTAACACGAGATAAGAATAAGTAACACGATCCATCCCCATCGTGCTACGAGGGTCTCGAACCTTGACCCGAGCGTGAAAAAGAAGATTGCGGTAGAACCCACATGGAGACAGCGGATACATGCACATTCCCGATGGCTATTTAGGCCCACAGACGTACGGGACGTTGTTCGGCGTTATGATGCCGGTGTGGTCCTGGGCCTCGCGCAAGGTACGGCAGGCCCTGGACGTCGAGCAGGTGCCGCTGTTGGCTCTTGGCGCTGCGTTCACGTTCGTGATCATGATGTTCAACGTGCCGATTCCCGGAGGCACAACCGGGCATGCGGTTGGCGCCACGCTCGTGGCAATCGTCTTAGGTCCCTGGGCCGCGGTTCTGGCCGTCTCCATGGCGCTCGTCGTTCAGGCCCTCCTGTTCGCAGACGGCGGCGTGACAGCGATCGGCGCGAACTGTTTCACCATGGCCTTCGCCATGCCGGTGGTGGGCTACGGCGTCTATCGGCTGCTTACCGCGGGAGGTTCGGTGACCGTGCGGCGTCGTAGTATGGCGGCAGCAGTCGCCGGGTATGTCTCGCTGAACGTGGCCGCACTCCTGACGGCAGTCGCGCTGGGACTACAGCCCATACTGGCGCACCGGCTGGATGGCGCACCACTCTACTGCCCCTATTCCCTCCACGTCACCGTGCCGGCGATGCTCGCGGGACATCTGCTCGTATTTGGATGGATCGAGGGTATTGTGACGGGAATGGTCGTGTCGTCTCTCTTGAAGGTCGATCCCTCACTCTTTGCGGCAAGTCGCAAGAAATTCCTCTCACCACGGAGGAGCGCCTCATGAAAACCCCCATGAAGTTCTGGGTTTGCCTGGGGATACTGATCCTTCTGACTCCGCTCGGTTTGTTAGCCAAAGGCACGGCGTGGGGTGAGTGGGCCTCTGAAGAATTGGCGGCTCAGATCGGCTTCATTCCGGATGGCCTCAAGCGCCTTGAAACATTCTGGGAGGCTACGTTTCCTGGCTATACCGTTTTTGGATGGGGAGAGTCCTGGCAAGTCAGCGTTGGCTACATCCTCTCAGCGCTCGTGGGGGTGGGGGTGATAGTTTTGCTGACCCTGGCGCTTGGGAAGTGCCTCCTCTCGCGGAAGCGAAAATCTCACCATGAACCCTGATTGGCTTGTGACATCGTCAGACGCGTGGGCATCCTGTCCATGCTGCCAGGTGAGGACCGGCAGGTCGAATTTCATCTGCCGCACGCTTGAAGGGTTCAGCGCGTTCTGCCAGGAAACGTTTCGGGCCAAGGATACAGCAATGGCACCGGGCCTCCTCCAAGCCATCGATCCGCGGGTGAAGCTCCTCACGTTTCTCGGATGGCTCCTATTCACGACCTGGGTTCACAGGTTTGATATCCTTGTGGGTCTCTATAGCTTCACCCTCGCGCTCGCCATGTTCTCTAGGATTCCACTGACGCGATTCATTCTACGGACCTGGCTGTTTATACCCCTATTCACCGGAATTATGGTCCTTCCGACGCTGTGTAACTTTGTCACGCCTGGCGAGCCCATCTGGATGCTCGCACAGTTCGCGCACCCGGTCAGGATCGGTCCTTGGGTTCTTCCTGACGTTATCGCAGTGACTCGGCAGGGGCTCATGGTTGCCAGCGGTCTTGTGATGCGTGTCGCCACGGCGGTGTCGTGGGTGACCCTCCTCACCTTGACCACCCCAGGGGACCGTTTGCTCCATACGCTCCAGGTGCTGCGCGTGCCGCAGACGTTTCTCATGGTGCTCGGTCTTATGCACCGGTATCTGCATCGGCTCGTTCGGGAGGCAGAGGAGCTTCACCTGGCCATGCAAAGCCGGATCATGTGCACTCCAATGGTCAGGACCGGACAACGGCTCGTCGCCACCCGCGTGGGGGTGCTGCTTCGCAAGTCGTTAGGTCTCTCTCAAGAAGTGTACCAAGCCATGTGCGCCCGCGGGTATACCGGTGAAGTGCGGCTGCTCCATACCCCCTCCGTTACAGGGACGGATTACGCCTGGCTCGTTGGGAGCTTCATCCTGCTCGGAGCTGTCATGTGGTTGAGTCAACGATAGAGATCCCAGTATGGAGCCTAGCATCTTTGAATTCACGCACGTCAGTTTTGCGTATCAAGGAATCCATCCCGCTCTCTCGGATGTGTCGCTTGAGATTCGATCCCGACAGCGACTCGCCTGCCTCGGGGCCAATGGCTCGGGGAAGTCCACTCTCCTCAAGCTCCTGGGAGGATTGCTCGTTGCCCAGCAGGGGGAGGTCCGGTTCTTGGGCCAGCCGCTCGCCGATGCAACGCTGCGCGATCCTGAGTTCAACCGCTTCTTTCGGACCAAAGTCGGCTTGGTGTTCCAGAATTCCCACGCGCAGCTTTTCTCCTCCACGGTCTGGGAGGAGATTGCGTTTGGGCCGCTCCAGCTCGGCCTGCCAAAGGCTACAGTGGAGCAGCGGGTTCAGGACCTCTTGCGTCTGTTGCGGATCGAACGGCTGCGCGATCGCTCTCCAGAGCAACTGAGTGGTGGGGAACAGAAGCGGCTCGCCATTGCCGCGGTGTTGGCGAGCAACCCGGACATCCTTCTGATGGATGAACCGACGGCCACGCTCGATCCCAGAAGCCGGTGGGAATTGGTCGATCTCGTGGTAGAGCTCCAGGCCATGGGCAAAACGGTCGTCACGGCCACCAACGACCTGGAGATTGTGCCACTGATCGCCGAAGAGCTCTACATCCTGGATGAGCGCAAGACGATTCTCGCGGCCGGAGCGACGCCAGTTCTCCTCGGCAATGAGGCGGTGCTCGAGCAGGCCAACCTGATCCACATCCACACCCACACCCATCGGCAGACGCAGCACCGGCATTCCCATCAGCATCCGGCGATATTGCCTGAGCACCATCCTGGATCCAGCAGCGCACAGGACAGAAAACCGTAATATTTTTTTGGAATAGGGTGTTACTGATTTAATAACTGAGCTTTTGCAAAATGCATCGAGATTAGTGGCAGTGCTCACGTCTGTTTCATGAGTCATGTGTTATGTGTCATGAAAAAGCAGAAAATAAACAGGCATATCAGGCATGGCCAAAGTGCTCTTTTTGCTTTCCATGAGTCATGACACATGAAACATGACACAGACGTGAGTAGTGGATCTTAGGAACATGACACAACACTCGGTCAACGCGTTGGCTATTTTTGCAAAAGCCCAGTTATGATTAAGGAGCTCGCCGCGCTTGTCGGCGTGAGTCAGGCGATGATCGACTGGGAACTTGGGAACTCAGGAACGTGAAGCCAACAGGGAAAGGAATCAAGGGATTGAAAGAGGTGTTGAATCTCGGCGCTCCATAGGATTTACTTGTTGCATTGCGAATCGGACGTCTCCCATTCCCGTTCCCGTTGACTTGTCAGGCTTGACGAATCAAGCGTCGCCTTGTAAGATGGCCTTAAGTAGCTATGGCTAAACATCGAAGCGTAAGACGGCTCAAAGCAGTTTCTGCGCGGACGGCAATTGTCGTTAGCTTTGCCTTTTTGACGGCTACCAACTATTGCAGCCTGGAAGCATTCGCAGAGCAGGTTGAAAGTTCCCACCATCACGAAGAGGCTGCGCCTCATTCCCACGATGAAGGGTCCTCGATACCAGGCCATGACCAAGACTCCTGTTGCGCGACTCTTCAGGTAATTGTTACTCCAACCATACGCCTTCATCTCGTTCATCCCAGCACAGTGGCGTTGCCGTTCTTGGCTCTGTCTACCTCGAGGACAACGACAGTCACTGACGTCGCTCATGTTGCCAGCGGCCTAAGTCCTCCCGCACGAGAACCGACGACCCTACCGTTCTACCGCACGACGTTTGCCAGCCACGCTCCGCCGATTCGTCTCGCCTAGACTGACGCTCTAGCTCGTCGAGCGTCACGTTGCGTAGTCCCTCGTTTTACCTAACGAAGTGTCATTTTGCTCAAAGTCTATCGTGGATGAGTAGGCCGGATCGCTATGCTGGATAAGACCTCTTTTATTATTCCTGCCATTTTCAGCACGAGCTTGATCGCTGGCTGTGCATCCGTGCCCTCCAAAGGAGGATTCGCGGATGTACAGCGGATGATTGGACAGCGCACAGGGCTGAGCGTGCACTGGGACCAGGGCAAACCTGAGGACCGTGCCGTGAAAGACCATCTTCAATCTCTCTTACAGCAGCCCTTGACAGCCGAGGTTGCTGTCCAGATCGCGCTGCTCAACAATCGTGCGTTACAGGCGATCTATGAAGAACTCGGGATCTCCCAGGCTGATTGGGTGCAAGCCGGCCTGCTGCAGAACCCTGTCTTTCTCGGAAGCTGGCGGACCTCAAGCCATACCTCCGTGCTCAATAGTGAATACGCCCTTGCGCAGAACTTCTTTGACATTTTTTTCCTGCCGCTGCGAAAGAAACTGGCCGCTGCACAGTTTGAGCAAGCCAAGCTGCGTGTGAGCGATGCGGTTTTTGGATTCAGCGTGCAGGTGCGCTCGACCTACTACACTCTACAAGGAGCCGAGCAAGTCCATGCCATGCGGCAGACGGTGATGCAGGCGGCAGAGGCAGCCAGAGAGCTGGCGGAACGTCAACATGAGGCGGGCAACATCAACGACCTTGAACTGGCAACTCAGCAGGGCGCGTTCCAACAGGCGAGGCTAGAGCTGGCTCAGAGCGAGGTTACGATGCAGCTTGCGCGGGAACGATTCCACCAGCTGCTGGGGTTTGCAGAGGCGCCGATTACCTGGCGCGTGGTGGAGCAGTTGCCAGCCCTGCCATCGGTCGATCCCGCTATAGACGACCTGGAAGCACTCGCCCTGTCACAGCGGCTCGACCTAGCCGCTGCTCGGAAGAGTTTGGACATCCTCGCACGAGCAAGAACCATCACTCGGTTCGGGATCGTGCCAGCGGTCAACGTCGGGGTTGATACTGAACACGACCTTGATCACGCCTGGGTGACCGGGCCCACTGTGGATGTGGAAGTCCCCATTTTCGATCAACGGCAAGTCGCCAGAGTTCGCGCCAACGCGCAACTGCGCCAAGCTCAGCAGCAGCTATCCGCCTTGGAGGCTGAGATTCGCTCTGCGGTGCGTGTAGACATCACGCGGCTAAAAGCAGCTCGTCAGACCGTGGAGTTGTATCAGCAGGATCTCATCCCCGTGCGTGAGCGCATCGTGACGGAGACCCAAAAACACGTCAACTACATGTTGTTGGGCGTCTTCCAACTTCTGCAAGCCAAGCGGGAGGAAGTGAATGCCTACCGGGAGTACCTCGAAGCCTTGCGGGATTACTGGATTGCGTTCGCAGAGTTAGAGCGTGCCGTGGGCGGAAAGCTTCAGATCCCTGAAGTGAGCGCGACCCCGGTTTCTTCATCCGTTCCGTCAGATGAAAAGAAGAACTCTGAGACGTCCCATCAGCACCATCACGGAGGTGATGCGCCATGAAGCGCGTTGGGGTATTGGGACTCATTGTGGCAGCGATAGCTGCAGGGCTGCTCTTGCTCCAAAGGGCTGCGCACAGCCAAGTGTCATCTGACCCACTCAATCCCAGAGACCTTCCTTACACGCCGGTTGTCACCCCCAACGGCTCCACCTTACCATGGAAGCTGGTCGATGGCGTCAAAGAGTTTCACCTGGTAGTGGAGGAGATCGAGTGGGAAATCGCGCCGGGCATGATCATCAAAGCCTGGGGTTACAATGGCCGAACGCCCGGCCCCACGATTGAGGCGGTGGAGGGCGATCGGGTGCGGATTTACGTGACGAACAAGCTCCCCGAGATGACCGCCGTCCACTGGCACGGGATCCTCTTGCCCAGCGGGATGGATGGAGTCGCCGGCTTAACCCAGCCAGGTATTCTCCCGGGAGAAACGTTCGCCTACGAGTTCACCCTGCGCCAGCACGGCACCCAGATGTACCACTCCCACGGCGATGAGATGACGCAGATGGGGATGGGGTCGATGGGCTTCTTCATCATCCACCCCAAGAAGCAGGAACGTTACATTGACCGGGATTACGCCATTTTCCTAAACGAATGGTTCGTGGAACCCGGCACCGCGACGCCCAACGTCAACATCATGACCGACTTCAACATCTTTACCTTCAACAGCCGCGCCTTCCCGGGGACTGCCCCCTTGGTGGCCAGGACCGGGGACCGGGTGCGCATTCGCATCGGCAACGTCGGCCAGGAGTCCCATCCGATCCATCTCCATGGCCACTCGTTCAAGATCGTTGCCACGGACGGTGGGGACATCCCCGAGTCAGCGCAGTGGCCAGAGACCACGGTGACGGTTTTTCCTGGCCAGACGCGGGACATCGAGTTCATCGCTAACCCCGGCGACTGGGCGCTGCATTGTCATCGACGGCACCATCCGATGAACGCCATGGGTCATGAGATTCCTAATGTGTTAGGGGTCAGTCAAGCTGGCGTGGAAGGTAAGATCCAAGCACTCTTACCAGGATACATGGCCATGGGGGAGAACGGCATGGCGGAGCACGCAGAGCATGCCCAGCACATGCAGGGGCCATCCAATACGCTGCCGATGATGGGTGGCGAAGGACCGTTTGGCAACGTCGGGATGGGCGGTATGTTTACGATTCTCAAGGTTCGGGATAATCTAAAAGAAGGTGAAGATCCTGGATGGTACCCCAACCCACCTGGAACGGTAGCCGCTCGGGTTTATGGTCCTGCCAAGTCCAAAGCAATCGGGTCGGTCACGTACGTCTGTCCCATGCATCCCGATGTCCGTCAGGCACAACCGGGCTCATGCTCTAAATGTGGAATGACTTTGAAGCCACAGAAGGAAGATGCGGTAGAAGATGAGGTGGCAATCAGCGATCTACGCTAGAACTGGGCTTTTGCAAAAATAGCCAACGCGTTGACCGAGTGTTGTGTCATGTGTCATGAAAAAGCAGAAAATAAACAGGTATCTCAAGCATAGCCAAAGTACGCCTTTTGCTTTCCATGACTCATGACACATAAAACATGAAACAGTCTTTCATGACATATAACACATGACTCATGAAACAGACGTGAGTACTACCACTAATCTCGATGCATTTTGCAAGACCTCAGCTAGAAGATACCATGGAATCATCGGAGCATCACGGAGGGATTCATCATCACTAGGCCACGGTGGCCTGACGAGGAGGAAGGGAAGATGAAGCACGTTTTACGAGGGATGGTAGCAACGCTGCTGTTTGTGAGTCCTGTGTCTGTGTGGGCCCAGGAGGAGCATAGGCATCACGATGATGATCACGCGCACGGCAAAGGCGTGCAAGAGATCACCCTTAAAGGGGAGTTGGTAGATTCGCTGTGCTATGTCGCCATGGCGGCAAAGGGCAAAGGACATAAGCAGTGCGCAATCGATTGCGCGAAGGCCGGCATTCCGATCAGTATGCTTGAAGACGGGACGGGCAAGCTGTACACCGTGCTGCCCAAAGAAGACAAAACCGGCTATCCCGAGAGCGTCATCCAGCACATGGGGGAGCGGGTGACCCTGAAAGGCGATCTGTATGAAAATGGGGGTAATCGCTACGTGACCGTCGAATCGGTGGAATAACGGCCATGTTCTCTGGAGCGCAGCACCTGCAGAATCTCCATCCGTTAGTCGTTCACTTTCCCATCGCGTATCTGTGCGGTGCTGCACTCTTTTATTTTGTGGCGTGGATGTTTAAGAGCGACGGGTTCGCGCAATCGGCGTTTTGGGTTCTTGTGATGGGAGCTCTGTCCCTTGCGGTTGCCGTGGCGAGCGGCCTCTACGCCGAGCAAGGCGTGATGCTGTCCCTCTCGGTTCGTGAGCATCTGCTCCAGCCGCACAAGACTGCCATGCTGGCGACGCTCGGGATCTGCACGATGCTGACTTTCTGGGCGATGCTGGCTCGGCCCTTTCCAAAGAAAGGGAGGCTCTTGTTTCTGTTCCTGTTGCTCGTGATGATCGGCGTGATGACGGTGGGAGCCGACTTTGGCGGGCGGATGGTATATGACTACAACGCCGGTGGCAATGCATGCCGCCAACCGATCCCGTTTACCCAATAGGACAGCATGGATTTTTCTTTGTTAGGACTTCAAGGATTGCGCCAGGTCTTCAACGGGCACCCGGTGTTCGTGCATTTTCCCATCGCGTGGTTCCCCAGTGCCCTACTGCTGTATAGCCTTGGGATCATCCTGAATGGGCGTTCCGCATGTGTGGCCGGTCGGGCCTGTCTGTGTCTGGCCGTGGCTGGCACAGTCGTCGCGGTTCTTACAGGACTCATGGCGCAAGACACGTTCCCGAATAACGAGCGGATCCATCACAGGATGCAGACTCACAGGTGATTGGCCCACTGGCGTTGCTGCTGGCTGGATGGAGTTTTTGGCACAAGGCACAGCAGCCCAACGTTCGATGCGGATTTCTGCTGGGACTATTATTGCTGACCGGCCGGGTCGTCCCAAACGCTGATCTCGGAGCGCGCCTGGTGTTCGTCGAAGGAGCAGGAGTCAAAGCGGCAGTCCCTCTAATGATTGAGGGGCACGATTATGGACATGATTCAGCCGAACACCCAGAGCGCCACGATCTGCCCGATCAGATTCCGCACCATGCGGAGTTCTTCGCATGGGATCGTTTTTTAATTGACAATCATTTGCTCGGCAATTACCATACCAACTGGTAGGTCAATGATGAAGACTGCGCAACTTCACTCCCCCACAAAAGAACGACTGTTCGATGCTGCCCAGGCACTCATACTGGCGAAGGGGTTCGCTGCCACCACAGTTGATGAAATCTGCGGGGCGGCCAAGCTCACGAAGGGCAGCTTCTTCCACTATTTCGAGAGCAAGGACGAACTCGGTAAGACGGTTTTGGAGCGATTCTGTGCAAAGGGTAAGCAGATGTTGGAAGCGGTGTATGGCAACGAGCGTGATCCGCTCAAGCGAGTCTACCGTCAGATCGAGACGTTTGCGAAGATGTCGCAAGACCCCAACCTAAACAAGGGTTGTCTGCTGGGCTGTTTCGCCCAGGAGCTTTCTGACACGCATCCACAGATTCGGACGATCTGCTGCCAAGAGTTTGGGGCATGGGCCGAGCGGTTCGGACAGGAGTTAGCGCGGGCGAAGGCCCAATACTCCCCGAAGGCGTCCTTCGATCCCCACGAATTGGCAGAGTATTTTATTGCTATCGTCGAAGGCTCCATGATCCTGGGAAAAGCGAAGCGAGATATGAAGGTTGTGGCACAGAACCTACGTCATTTCAAGATGTATCTGAAGTCCCTGTTCAAATGTTGACACCGTCATTTTTTCAGCAGTGATATACCGACTGGTTGGTCGGATCAGTCACAGAGAGAAAGAATGCAGGGAACACCCACCCAAGGTCTGTAGCCACAGCGCCCACGTTCGACTCTACAAATGCATCGCGGTTAGTGACCAAGTGGCCCATGGCCAGGAAGAAAGTAAATCATGGTTCTAAGATCCAGTACTCACGTCTGTGTCATGTTTCATGGTTCATGTGTGGTGGTTTCAAGTTTCTAACGCAACAAGATGATCACGAAGAGCCTCACAGGGGAAGTGCCAGTTCAGCACCTTGCGAGGCCGTCCATTCAAGAGGGCTTGCACATGCTTGATCTCACGAC
>JAHFGV010000044.1 GCA_023247255.1 Candidatus Omnitrophota bacterium
GACCCAGGTACAATCGGTCGAACGCTGGCTCAATCATCGTCCGAGGAAGTGCCTCGGCTTCCAAACACCGGCGGAAGTCTTCAAGTCCGCGAGTGTTGCACTTGCTGGTTGAATGCGGCATTGTCGATTTTGGATTTTGGATTGGAAGACGGCCGTTCAATCGAAAATCGACAATCGGTGATTCCCTCGGCTCTCTTGATTGACCGAAGGCTCGGCTCTCTTCGAATCCTGCCACTCATGTCAAAGAAGCGCGCCCGGCAGGATTCGAACCTGCTGCCTCTTGGTTCGAAGCCAAGCGCTCTGTCCGATTGAGCTACGGGCGCGTCGCTCGCTAACGCTCGCTCCCTGAGGGAAACTCAATGTTTCCCTCAGCCCTCCCTTCCTAACTACATGGGGAAACAACTGTTTCCCCATGCCCCTTCGACGCCCTCGTTATGCATCGGGCGCGTCGCTCGCTCCCTGAGGGAAACTCAATGTTTCCCTCAGCCCTCCCCTCTAAATATGTGGGGAAACACTTGTTTTCCGACGCCCCTTCGACGCCTCTCGCCTGGCGAGAGGCGCTCGGACGTATCCTTAAAACGCTGAGGAATTGTAACACGCACCTTGTGGCCAGGCAAGCTTCGTGGAAGGTTGAGAATCCACTCTGGAAAAGAAACTTATGAAAATTCGGCAAAGATTTCGTCAAGGCGTGGGGGGCTTGCGGCTTGGGCTTTGCGAATTACCTCCGAAAGTCCCTCCTCGAAGGTGGGAAGACTGGTCTGATACAACAGCCCTAATGGGATATGGTCCGTCTGAAGTGCCAGATCAAATGCCTTGACACGATTGGACGTATCGTGCTCGGGGGGAATCTCCATCAACCGCGGAGGGATTACCTTGTAGGTGTTGTAGAAAGTAATGCATGGACTGATGACATTCACAAAGGCAAATCCACGATGCTCAATTGCTTTATGAATAAGCTCAGTCAGTTGTTTGGGTTTTCCAGAATATCCCTGGGCGATAAAACTGGCTCCGTAAGACAACAGAAGAGCCAAGGGTTGAAGGGGACGCTCGATATTTCCGTAAGGGGTTGAGCCTGCCTGGAATCCGCTCGGAGAGGTCGGTGAGTACTGTCCCTTCGTCAGTCCGTAGGTGGAGTTGTCCATGACGATGTAAACAAAGTCCGGGTTGCGGCGTGCCGCGTGGGGAATATGCCCTCCTCCAATGGCAAAGCCGTCGCCATCTCCCCCGACTCCGATCACACATAATTCCGGGTTCGTTATTTTCACCCCAAGGGCTACAGGAAGAACCCTGCCATGGATACTATGAAAGCCGTAAGATTTGATGAAGCCGGGTGTGCGTCCGGAACAACCAATCCCTGAAACAATAACGAGATTCCTGGGCTGGATCTGAAGCTCAGCAAGCACATTATAGAGAGACGCTAAGACCCCGAAATCCCCGCAACCGGGACACCAAATAGGATGTTCGTCAGTCTTATAGCTTTGCGGCGTAAGCTCTGGATCGGCTGTCGACATTTCGAGCAACCTCCTCAACCTTGTCAAAGATTTCTTTTGGCGTAAATGGCAAACCCACGCACTTATTCAGTTGGATGAAATCATAAGCGAATCGCTTGCGCAACAGGGTTGCGAATTGACCGGTGTAGTTAACCTCCGGAATAATAATCGCCTTGGTGCCGTTGATGAATTCCTTGAGTTTGGCAAGCGGCTGAGGATACAAAATCTTGGGATGAAAAGCGCCCACCGAATAACCCCGATCCAAGGCCATTTGCACCGCTTCACGCACAACACCTTCTGAGGAACCCCAACTGATAATGCCGATTTCTGGATGCTCCTGTCCGTAGATCCTCACCAGGTCATTAGCAATCTGCTCGACCCTGTGAAACTTTCCGTAGCGCTTCTGAGTCATCTGCAGATGGTTCTCGTGGTTTGAAGCCGCCGGATAGCCGATCTCATCATGTTCCAATCCTTCGGCGATATAGCCTCCTCCTTCAGTACCTGGAACCGACATGGGAGAGACAAAATCAGCGGTGAGGTGATACCGCTTGTAGTTCTTCAGTTCCTCAGCGGTGGGTCGGCGCCGCTCCACGATGGGCACGCGGGATGGATCCGGCGCTGGAACCGTAGCCTTGCGATGCCCGAGATACTGATCGGATAGCACAACGACCGGCATCTGAAACTGCTCCGACAAATTGAATGCGCGCATAATGCCATAAAAACAGTCTTCGACGCTGGTAAGCCCCATGACAATGCGCGGACAGTTACCGTGTCCTCCATAGACCGCCAGATACAAATCTCCCTGTTCTGTCTTTGTGGGCATTCCGGTGGACGGCCCAACCCGTTGGACATCGACGATGACCGCAGGAATCTCTGCAGCGACTGCCAAGCCCATCATCTCCGTCATGAGTGAGAAACCGGGGCCTGAAGTAGCGGTCATGGCCTTTTTCCCGGCAAACGAAGCTCCCAACACAACGCCGATGGCAGAAATCTCATCCTCGGTTTGAACCACAACCCCTCCCACCTTCGGCAGCTCTTTGGCCAAAAATTCCATGATGTCCGTCGCAGGAGTAATCGGATAGCCCGCGTAGATGCGACATCCGGCTGCAATCGCCCCTAAGGCCAGGGATTCATTTCCCGAAAGCACCAGTTCCTTGATCTTGCGCGAGCCCTCTCCCAGATGAATCGTATCCCGCTTCGTCTGTGTTTTCGCTACCTCGAGGCCCGCATGAAACGCCTGAAGATTCTTCTCTACCACGGATTGCCCTTTACGTCCGAACCGTTCTTTGAGGAGGGACTCAAACCGCTGCGCGGGAATGTCGAAGAACTGGGAAAGAACTCCCAAAACAACGATATTTTTGGTAAGCCTCACCCCCACTTGCTGCGTCGCTATCGAGGTCAGGGGAATACCATAAGAAATGACCGCTTCTGTCGAAGCCACAGAGAAACTGTCCGAGTCGTAAATCAACACCCCACCCGGATGCACATCCTGAATATGCTTTTGATAAGCTTCTTCGTTGAACGCGATGAGCACGTCGACCGCCGCTCCCTGGGAAAGCAACAGATGATCCGAGGCACGAACTTGATAATTGGCATGTCCCCCTTTAATCTCAGCCGGATAGGTGCGGAAGGTGTAGATCTCAAATCCAGCCCTGGCCAACGCCAAGGTCAATAGCTCCCCGGTGCTGATCACACCTTCGCCTCCCTCTCCTCCAACGCGAAAGACATAATCTACCATATCAGCTAGGCACCTGTTCGTAAGGTCGTTTGTGTTCTGTCCGTAGTTCGGCAACGGACGCAGCCCCAACGTAAAGTGCCCGTTCGACAGACTCCAAGTTCTCAGGCATCAGATCGCAAATGACCCCGTTGATCCAAAACGATCCCATCGTCATCGTCTCAGGAAGTTTCTCTGGCTTAGTGTGCATGACAATCAGCTTGACGGCTACCTGACGCGCCGGCTTTGTATCTTCTCCGACTACCATGGCCGAAGGCCCGGAGAATGTCGGCCGTATACAAGTATAGCCAGCCTCCGCATGACCTTCCAGCATCAAGTTTTCCAAGGCGTTACGACCTAAAATGATTTTTGTCTTCGAGTCAATGCGGAAATGTCTGCCGATGGTTAGAAGCTCCATATCCTTGGTCGTGGGTTTTTCCTCATGAACGAAAAGATCCCTTACCTTAGCTGCAAAATGATCATCGGTCAACAAACATCCCCCGGCTGGGGTCGAGTAGTCGCGTATGCCTTTCTGACGGGCAAACTCCATTTGCGCCTGCCGTGACCGACCACTGAGTTGCAAAAGACGCTGCCGATCAACAACTTTGTACAATTCCGGCAGGGTCGGCTCAAGCGACCGGGCAGAAAGGGGCCGAAGCAGCAGACCTTCTAGGTCACTTTCGGCCTCGATAAGCTCAAGCGGCCTACGCCGCTGCGACATGGGCCGCTGATCTAAAACCTCACCGGTGACAACGAAACTGGCTTCCACCTCTTCCATATAGCGCTTGGCGATGCGAAACATGTAGATGCGACAGTCGATACACGGGTTCATCCCCGAGCCATAGCCATACTTGGGGGAGCGAATCACATCCAGGTAAGCATCTCCGACACCCAAGACCATCAGCGGAATACCTAACTGCTGGGCGCAGGCGGTGGCTTTTTCCTTCTCACAACAGCCCCAGCTCATCGAGAGATACAGCCCATGAACCTCGATACCCTGCTCCAGCATGAGAGAAGCCGCCAAGGCACTGTCGAGCCCACCGGATATGAGAGCGACACAGCGTCTATTCATATTCATGATTCCATCGAGATCAAGATGTCGTCTCCTTCTGCTTTAACCGCAAAGCTCTGCATCTTGATCGATGGATTCATAGAACAAGCTCCGCTAGTGACATCGTACTGCCATCCATGCCAGGGACAAGCGACATGGGTACCCGAAAGACTCCCCTCCCCCAACGGCCCGCCCCGGTGCTTGCAGGCGTTCTCAATGGCATAAAAGGTCCCGTCGCAATTAAAAAGAGCGATCGCCTTGCCTGAAACCTCTAAAACCTTTCCGCTACCCGCAGGAATTTCCGATCTCGTAGTCACTTTTGTAAATGCCGCCATCTCTGTTTCTCCTCACCAGTCACTGGTCACTGCTTTTAGATGAAATCCTCCATAATGCTGGCCAGATCCGGTTGCTCTAACGACTGCTTGACGAGAGGCTTGCCATTGCGCAGCGCCGGTTCTTGATCCTCGTAGGTGGGCCGTTCGACTTTATAAAACAATCCCAAGGGAATGCGCGCGCCCCATTCAAAAGCCTTCTCGATGGCGAGTCGAAAATCGGAAGGATCGTGGCGCTCATCCTCCAATTTGTAAACCCGCTCACGGAACCAAGGGTAGGTGTTGTGTTTGTTGTAGGTAACACAGGGAGAGAAAACGTCTACGAGCGCAAAGCCCTTGTGTTCGATGGCCCCTTTCATCAATTGGGCCAGATGCAGATTATCTCCCGAAAACCCACGGGCGACATAAGTAGCGCCGGAAGAAAGAGCCAAGGCAATCGGGTTGAGGGCCGTCTCGATGGTTCCTTCGGGCGTTGATTTCGTGCGAATGTCCTTTTCTGTCGTCGGTGATGCCTGACCGGTAGTGAGTCCATAAATCTGGTTGTCCATGACGATGTACGTCATGTCGACATTGCGCCGGCAGGTGTGGATGAAGTGACCCACGCCAATGCCATAGCCATCGCCGTCGCCTCCGGTTGCAATCACAGTCAAAGCGTGATTGCCTAACTTTGCACCGGTGGCCACCGGCAAGGCTCTACCATGCAGGCCATGGAAACCGTAAGCGTGAATGAAACCGGGAAGGTTGGAAGAACACCCAATCCCAGAGACGATTTGCACGTTGTGCGGTGCGATATCCAACTCGGCTAGAGCCCGTTGGAGGGCGTTGAGCACGGCAAAATCACCACAGCCCGGACACCAATCCGGCTTGACTTTCCCGACATATTCTTTAACCTGCGCCATCATTCCCTCCTTAATGAATGCAGCATATAGAATGCCATCCGGTTCTTTCTATCTGCCAAGTGCTATGTGCTCGTTTCAATGCTGCCTTGCGACTTCCGCACCCAATGCGGGTGATTCAATCGGTGAAAAGTCGGCAGGTAAACCTTCATCGCTAACCGCTGTGGCAATCACTGATTCCTTGGGTCTAGTCTTCAAAAGATGGCGGGCCGGATCAATCACCTGTGTGGGATCAAAGGGTTCTCCGTCGAATTTCCGTAGGTGGTGCTGGATACTCACGCCAGTTTCCATCCGAATCAGTTTGACGAGCTGCCCGGTGTAGTTGTTCTCAACCGACAGGGTCATCTTGCAACGCTCAAGCAACTGACGCACGGCTTTATCCGGAAATGGCCAGAGAGCGCGCAAGCACAAGACGTTGACCCGAAAACCTTCCTGGCGCAAGGCCTCCATCGTCTCCAGCATCACCGGGTAGGTCGATCCCCATCCGATTAGGGTCAGGTCCGCATCCTGGAGACCGTCGATCTTCGGCGGAGTGAGTTCCTGCAGGATGCCCTCAACCTTGCGCATGCGCTTAGCCATCATCTTCGCGCGCATGGGAGGGTTGGAGAACACATCACTGATCACGATACCGTCTTCATCATGCTCGTCCGTCGCAGCCGTGTAGACGGTCCCAGGCGTGCCGGGAAGGGCGCGCGGCGAGATACCGCTCTTGGTATCCAGGAACCTATGGTAGCCATTGCCTGTAGCCTGGCTGATAAGCTCACCTCGCTCAATGGGAATATGGGTGATATCCACCCCTTCGAAAGTCTCCAGCCGTTCAGCCAAGTAGAGATCGGTGATGATGATGACGGGGCATTGGTATTTCTCCGCCAGATTAAAGGCCTCAATGGCCGTGGTGTAGCATTCCTGCAGCGTCCTAGGCGCCAGGATGATCTTTGGAAATTCTCCTTGGGAGGCCCCCAACATCTGAAAGAGATCCCCTTGCTCTGTCTTGGTAGGCAAACCTGTGGATGGCCCGCCACGCTGAGCTTCAACGATGACCACTGGTGTTTCCGTCATACCCGCTTCCCCAATGGCTTCCGTCATCAAGGCAAACCCACCACCGGAGGTGCCCGTCATTGTCCGAGCCCCGACGTGGGCGGCACCAATCGCCATGTTCAAGGCAGATATCTCATCCTCACATTGCTTTACCAAAAGACCCGTTTGGGAAGCGTATTTTACAAGCCAATGAAGCAGTGAGGAAGCGGGAGTCATGGGGTAGGCGGAATAAAACCGACATCCGGCCGCCAATGCGCCGAAACCCACCATTGGATTGCCACCGGCCAAGGGTCTGCGTTTGCCATCGCCTTTTGCCATTCGAATACCGCCATCGTGAAGCTTGGATTTAGCAAACTCCATCCCTTTGTCAAAGGCCTCGAGGTTAGTCTTGATGGTGGCCTCGCCCTTTTTTGAAAAGCGCTCCTCGATAAGCTGACGGATAGAAGAAGCGTCCAAGCCGCTCACCTGAACCAAAGTGCCGATCAGCATCGTATTCTGCATGAGCTGATTGCCCACCAACTCCATCACCGGAATGCCGATGAGTTGCACGTCTTTGGACAACCCAGCGCTCGTGGCTTGAAATTTATCGGTATTATAAAAGATCGCCCCACCGGAACTGACCCGCTTGCTGTAACGGCCAAAGGTCTCCTGATTGAGAGCGATGAGGTAATCCAGCGTGTCGCCTTGCGTATAGACCTTTCGGGTTCCGATGCGAATGTGCATACACACATGGCCCCCACGAATAACCGATTGATAGCTGTTGTAGGCGAACACATGATACCCCGAGCGCGAGCAGGCTTTCGCTAACGACTCACCGGCAGAGGCAATTCCATCCCCGGCGGCACCCCCAATCCATACCGTCAATTCAGTCGCTGTCTGTATCGTCATGATCTCTCCCATACCTCATGTTACACTAACGCGGCTTTGCTGGAGGCTTTTTCGGTGGATGGCCGGCTGAGCTCATGGGTCATCTGGCTGATCTTGCTTGCGACCGCTAACGCCTCGCCAAACCGACGCTGCCACATGTTCCGTCCAAAGATAAAACCGGTGACCCCAGCCTCAAGGGCCGTGCGCACATCCTCCAACAACTCCACGTCGTTGCGCTTCGATCCCCCTGACATCAAAGTCAGCGTCCGACCGGCAGAGGCAACAATCTGCTCCAACATCTCGCGCTTCGTAGGCTTTAACTCGTCATAGGGTTTGGGATAATGGGCCCGTTTGGATTCATCAATCTTGGGATAGTTGACCTTCACCACATCCGCTCCCAATTCCTGCGCCACGCGGGCGGCGTAGTCGACGGCATAGAAACTGTCGCGCCCTCCCTTTTGCTCGATATAGCGGCCACGGGGATAAGCCCACAAAATCAGCGGAAGCCCGGCGCGCTCGGCCTGTTGCCTGACTTTGCCAAACTGGATGAAATCCTCATCCTGGCGCGGGGAACCGATGTAGGCTGTATAACCAATAGCATCGGCTCCCAATCGAACGGCGTCTTCGACGCTCGCGTTGCAGGGAGAAAAAGCATCTTCATCGGGAGGAATTTCAGTCTTGCCGTTGATTTTTAAAATCAGGGGTACCTTGCCCGCAAAACCACGCAGGTATTTTTCAGCCAGCCCCACCTGAAAAGCGATAGCCGAGAAGCTTCCTTCAAGCGCCAGACGTAATTGAAATTCCGGATTGAGGCTCTCCGGATTTACAAAGAAATCCCGAGGTCCGTGCTCCAAACCCTGGTCGATCGGTAAAATCATCAACCGACCGTTTCCAGGTCCGTACTTGTATAGCAGCCGATACAATCGCGCTTTCTTTCCCGCAGGCAAATCCAAATCTTCCAGGCTCATCGGTCGTTTGGCCATTTCAAAACTCCTATTCTCATTGACTTGTTGGCAACTCGATTTTTTCCAATCGACGATCTACAATCGAAAATTCTCTCAGCCCAGAGTCCAAACGGGTTTTTCAACCTCCCGCCAGGAGTCCACTGGTGGAAACGGTGATCAAAAACGAATGCCTGCTTGTTTCAAAAACTGCCGATCAGCGTCGGTCAATTCAAACCGCAAATCTTCACCGACAGGCCTACCCCCAATAAGCGGTACCACATAGATGGCCAGCTCGATGCGTTCCTCCTGCAAAAACTTGCGCAACTCGCTAAATTCCGCGGATTGGGCGATGATCCGATGAATCGCCCGGTTCAACCGTTTCAGATACCTGACTAAGCGTCGCTGCTGTTCCATACACCCGTTACCCTACTTGTTTATGGAGTCCCACGCTGTGCCCGCTCCCGCTGGCATCGCTATGGGCCTAAGGGTGACATTCCGCTCAAGCGCAGCAAACATCACCACCGCTGCCCCGTGTTGCCCACCTGCTTTGTCGCGAGGCAACAGCAGGCTGCGGGAATTGACGGCGGGGTGGAACGAAGTTTTCCCAGCGCTCCTACGACAACGAGGAAACGGATTCTTCGATCAGCTTGGTCGTTGTTTGGGAAACGCGCATGGAGCAGAATTTAGGCCCACACATCGAGCAAAATTTCGCGTTCTTGTAGAAACCATCCGGCAATGTTTCATCGTGCATGCGTCGGGCGGTTTCGGGATCCAAGGACAAGGTGAACTGTTTTTCCCAGTCAAAGGCAAAGCGTGCTTGAGAGAGCGCGTCGTCTCTTTGCCGAGCGCCTCGACGACCACGCGCGATATCCGCTGCGTGAGCAGCAATCTTATACGCAATCACTCCTTGGCGAACATCCTCATCGTTGGGAAGCCCCAAGTGTTCCTTGGGCGTTACGTAGCAGAGCAAGCTGGAGCCGTGCCAGCCGACGATCGCCGCACCGATGGCGGAGGTAATATGATCGTAGCCTGGGGCCACATCGGTAACCAGAGGCCCCAATGTGTAGAACGGGGCCTGATGACAGTAACGTTGCTGAAGGGCTACGTTGGCTTCCAATTGATCCATGGGCACATGCCCTGGGCCTTCGATCATCACTTGAACATCCTTGGCCCAGGCGCGCTCGGTCAGCTCTCCCAAGGTTTTCAACTCGGCCAGTTGCGCTTCATCCGATGCATCGGCCACACAACCGGGACGCAAGCTGTCGCCCAAACTATACGACACGTCATGCTCGCAAAGGATATCGCTGATTGCATCAAAATATTCATAGAGTGGATTCTGAGCCCGATGGTGCGCCATCCACTGAGCCAGCAAACTGCCACCTCGGCTGACAATGCCTGTCACCCGGTGCTTGATTAAGGGAAGGTATTCCAAGAGAATCCCAGCGTGGATCGTCATATAATCCACGCCTTGCTGCGCCTGCTCCTCGATAACTTCCAGAAGGATATTTGGCGTCAGGTCTTCCACACGCTTGACGCGCGTGAGTGCTTCGTAGATCGGAACCGTACCCACAGGAACAGGACTTGCCTCAATAATTTGCTTGCGAATCTCAGCAATGTAACCACCGGTTGAAAGGTCCATGACGGTATCGGCGCCGTAGTGAACCGCCATGTGCAGTTTTTTGAGCTCTTCCTGCGCGTTCGATGTCAGCGCAGAGTTGCCCATGTTGGCATTGATCTTAACGGTCGCCACCATGCCGATTCCCATGGGATCCAAAGACCCACTCAAGTGGTGGCGATTCGCAGGAATAATCAGCCGTCCTTGGGCAAGTTCCGAGCGGATCAACTCAAAATCCAAGCCCTCCCGCTGGGCAACACGTCTCATGGCGTCTGTCACAATCCCTTGGCGCGCCAGAGCGGACTGAGTCGTTGCACGAGTCTGTTCAGCCATCACCGTCCCACACCTCTATAAGTCCTACAAATTCGCTTCCTGAACATTCAAAAACAGAGGGTATTGTACCATGGATTCCACATGCTGTCGATTACACCCACACTCAAGTTGTACACCATTCATGGAACGACCGAGGCTTCTTCATCGCTGGACGACACAGTCGCCCTCTGTTGCTGGACACGCTGCACTAACCACTGAGACAGTTTCGGATGGGGTAAAAGCCCATTTTCTTGGAACGCATAGGATAACCCCTGGAGCCGTTGAGGAATTTTGTGCTCGATACCGCCGCTGGCGATCAAAAGAGGAACCACCAGCGACCGACCGTAAGCGGATCCTTCTTCCACAAGCGCACGAAGCTTGCGGGTAGCATCCTGTTTCACAGATTCCAACGCATCGTCGCGAAGCGTCACCGGAACGACTGCCCGAAATCGACCCTGAGCCTGAATAGACTGAGCCAGACGTCCCATGACCTGAAGCCACCGCGCGTTATCTTCCTCATCATTGGGTCCGTGCGCGACCAAAATCACTGTTTCCTCCTCAGGAGCCCGACTCAGTGCTTGAGCGCGTTCCAATAAGATTTCAGCTACGATGGGATCATCATTCAACGGTGGCGTCAGCGTCACGGGGAGCTCCTGTAGAGACAGGGGTTTGACATGTCCGGGCCAAGGACTTTCATCCCGCAGCCCAAAAAGATATTCAAACTGCCGCATCACCTCAGAGAAGGATGAGACCAAAAGAGGCACGACGATGAGTCGGCTGATTCCCTCTCGCTTGAGGGCGTTGAGTGCCTGTTGCATAGCCAGAACCTCTTCGGCATGCATCCCCATTCCAAAAACCACTTCGGCGGGATAATCCAACTTGGCCTGATCGGTCATCTCTTGCACCGAGCGATTCCAACGAGCGCTTCCGCCATGAGCCAGCACCAGGACCCCAAATCCATGACCGTCTCGTCGCTCGTCGCTCATCGCTTTTGGCTCGAAGGCCATAAAGCAAAAGGCGATCCCGCAGCCCAACATTAGCCACGGGATGACTTCCAAATTCTTTCCAAGCGACGAGCGACGATCCCACCACCTGCCGCATCGCCGATCCCACCATCTGCGGCATCTACCAATGGCAGATTGGCGCCAAAGGCGCCAGCCTTTCGGGCAGCCGCAGGTGGTGGGATGAGGGATGAGCGCTGGCTCACTCATGTTGAGAGGTTAGCCCGGATGAGGTTGAGAAACTCCATGCGTGTCTTGTCGCTGGTTCGGAAGATTCCCAGCATGGAACTGGTGATGGCCCGGGTGTTTTGCTTCTGGACCCCACGCATCATCATACAGAGGTGGCTGGCCTCCATGACGCAGGCCACCCCTAGTGGTTTTAAATACTCATCGAGCGCTTCCGCAATCTGAGTGGTCAAGCGCTCCTGCACTTGTAGTCGTCGAGAGAACGCATCCACCAGTCGTGGAATCTTGCTCAAGCCAATGATCCGCTTATCCGGCATATAGGCCACATGACATTTGCCAAAGAAGGGCACCAGATGATGTTCACACAAAGAAAAGAAATCGATGTCCTTGATGATCACCATCTCATCATGCTTGACGGTAAATGTTCGGCTGAGAATCCTGGCGGGGTTCTGCTTGTAGCCAGAAGTCAAATACTGCAGGGATCGTTTGACTCGCAAGGGGGTGCGCTTGAGACCTTCCCGGCTTGGATCTTCTCCTATCAAACGAAGGAGTAGGCGTACGGTAGCCTCCCATTCCTTAGCCTGGGGTATCTCAAGAACTTCCTTCAGTTTCCTTAAATCATCCTCATATTCCGCCATCGATCATCTCCCATTGATGCTGTCTCGAGAAAACCCCTCTTCCTTTTGTAGACGTATTACACAACTATATAATTATCAATCAGTTACAAAAACTTTCCGAAGAAGGCCTTCTCCAAGCATAGGAGGGAACACCCGTAAAGTTTTCTTAACATTTTGTTTTGCATGTAGTTACATAATACGTCTACATTCTTGTTTTCAAAAACACTGCCGACTGGCGAATCGAGAAATGGAATTACGCCTGGGTCATAATTGGCAAGGTCGCCAGTCGTTTCACGCTTTCCAGTTCTCCATCAAATCAATGAGCAACCGCACACCGATCCCCACAGCACCTTTCGGGACATAGGGCTTGTCCTTCTCCGTCCACGCCGTGCCGGCGATGTCCAGATGCGCCCAGCTCAGGCCGTCGGCAAATTCCTCAAGAAACTTCGCCGCTGTGATGGTGCCTGCTTCTCCGGTGTTGGTCACATTGCGTAAATCGGCGATGTCGGATTTCATCGCAGGAGCATATTCGTCCCACAGAGGCAACCGCCAGACCCGCTCAAATGTCTTCTGGCCGGCTTCTTCAAGCCTCTGCGCGAGACGATCATCCTTGGTCATGAGCCCAACCGCCTCAGAGCCGAGCGCGACGATACAGGCTCCGGTGAGCGTAGCCAAATCGATGACGCACTCCGGCTTGTAGCGCTTGGCATAATGCAGACAATCGGACAAGACCAGCCGTCCCTCAGCATCGGTGTTGAGCACTTCAACCGTTTTTCCGGAAAGTGTCTTGAGCACATCGCCTGGCTTTTGCGCCGTTGCGGAGGGCATGTTTTCCGTCGCAGCGATAATACCCACGATACGAAACGGCAATTTCAGCCTAGCCGCCGCTTTTACCGTTCCTAACACCGCAGCCGCGCCCGACATGTCGTACTTCATCTGCTCCATCTTGGCCGCGGGTTTGATGCTGATCCCACCCGAATCGAAGGTGATTCCCTTCCCGCAAAAAGCAAAGGTCGCGCGAAATCGAGAGGGATGGTAATCCAAGACGATAAATTGCGCCGGATGCGCGCTTCCCTGAGCCACACCGACGATTCCGCCGAAGCCGAGACGTTTGAGCCGTGCGAAAGGAATCACCGTACAGCGAAGTCTATGTTCTTTAGCAATCGCCCGGGCCTGATTCGCCAGATACGTCGGCGTTATGATGTTCGAGGGCCCGTTGATCAAATCACGGGCGAGGCTTACGGCCTCAACGATCACTTCAGCTTTTTCGACACCGCGTAAAGCCTCGCGCACATCAGCGGTACGCTCCACCACGAATGTAAGCTCCTCTAACTTTCGATTGCGCTCATGTTTTGGAATCTCTTTGAGTTTATCGTAGCGGTACAGACCCAAGAGTGCCCCTTCTGCCAAAACTTGGGCGGAGTCTGCGATAGAACCAAAGAGTTTCTCCGTCAGAAGAGGAAAAGCAGCGCGTTTCCATCCACGTCCACGCAGAATTTTGGCAGCCGTTCCAGCAAATTGACGCAGACTCTCGAGCGAGAGTTTTTCTTTCTTGCCTAAACCAACCAGCAACACCCACTGGCGTCCCCAGGGAAGGAATACACTCTCATTCGCCGCACCACGAAACCCGGAGTCCTTGACCAACTGCGTCAACGCCCTATCCCGCGCGATGGACGCTGGAAGATACTCTGTAGGATGTTCGTCTCCTTCCAAGGCCGCGACTACTCGAACGCCATCTTGCCAACGATTAATCTGTCCCGATCGTACCTTAATCTGCATAGCTTTCCTCCACTCCTAGCCACTTAGCCACTGGGTCACTTGGCCACACTGAGGTGTTTCCAAGCCTCAGTTATGATACACGAATTGTCACCCGAACGACACGTCGGAGCTTCTCGACGACCTCAGGAATGATTGTAACCGCGCGATCGATCTCTTCTTCCGTCGTCAGTACTCCTACCGTTAAAACGAGCGCTCCCTTGGCCTGTTCTTCGGAAAATCCCATCGCTTTGAGTACCGCTGAGGGACGCATCGCTTTCGAATTACAGGCAGAGCCCAACCCTGGAGCGATCCCCGCCTGATCGAGTCCTAAAACGAGCGATTCGCTGGAGAGTCCTTCAACGCAGCAATGAAGATTGTGCGGAAGTCGAGAACTCCAAGAACCGTTGAATCGGAGACTCTCTATGCGAGCCTTTAGCCCTTCACGCAATCGATCCCGCAACCGACTCAGATGTTGCACCCGTTGAGGGATCTCTTCACGCGCCATCTGTGCCGCTTTTCCCATCCCGATGAGAGCAGGCAGGGCTTCTGTCCCCGAGCGGTTTCCTGATTCCTGACCTCCCCCTTCAAGAAGCGGCAAGATCCGAACTCCTTCCCGAAGATAAAGAGCAGCCGCCCCCTGAGGTCCGTAGAAAGTATTTGCTGCCAGGCTTAAGACATCGACCCCAAGTCCTTTCACATCGATAGGTATGGAGCCGACGGCAGCTACCGCATCGGTATGGAACAAAGCTCCCTGCTCATGGGCAATCGCCGCAAGCTCCCGTATAGGCTCGATCGTACCCACCTCGCCGTTAGCCAGCATGATCGAAACCAACGAGGTATCGGAACGCAAAACCGCTTTCAATGCCGCCGGTGATACCACTCCTTCCGTATCCACTTTCAGGATAGTGACTGAAATACCTTCCTGCTCTAAGCGTCTTGCCGAAAGTCCAATCGAAGGATGTTCGATGGCTGAGATAATCAGATGCCTGCCCTTGCCTCGATGAGCATTCATCAACCCTCGCAGAGCCCAGTTGTTGGATTCCGTACCGCAGGAAGTGAAATAAATCTCCTCCGGCTTGGCGTTGATGAGTGCTGCGACTTGAGCACGAACTTGCTCCAAGCGCTTACGCGCTTCTCGGCCAGAATGATGAATGGCCGAGGGATTGCCCCCCTCATCCCAAGCCGCCATCATCGCCTCTCTTACCTCAGGCA
>JAHFGV010000011.1 GCA_023247255.1 Candidatus Omnitrophota bacterium
ACCGTCCGGATTGTGCGCAAGCTGTTGGCTCATGCCATGTGCGTCCTGCTCAATCTCCGTCTGGGTCGAGATCCGTTGAAACTCAAGGGACTTGTAGCCTGAAACTCGCACACGGCGTTAGTTGATAAGGATATCTGTCATGGCGAAGGAGAGCCTCTCTACTGCCAGCATCTGCTTCCAGAACCCTGAATCCCTATCTCTGGAAACTGAGTTCCAGCCTATTCGGCCCGGAAGGCAGCAGGGCAAATAGACTGGAAGGCACACCAACGACAGGTCTGCTCTTGAGGCCTAGGGGAAAAAACGCCTGCCAGAATTCCTTCTGCAGTTTCCCGGAGGAGTTCCTTGGCGCGCTCGATATCCTCTTCTGTAAAATGCGTTTGCCCTATAACACCACTCTCCAGAAAGCGAAGTTCCACCCGGGTGGGTAACTGGCCATGAAGGATGCGCCAGCCCAAGGCATAGATTAATAACTGAATCGATTCTCTGGTGCGACGGTCTGCGTCCGTTTGCTGCCGCACATCAGAAGATTTATAGTCAACGATCACTACTTCATCTGCTTTTCGATCCACGCGATCCCAGCGCCCTACCACCAAAAGCTTTCCCAGTAGAAAACGAAATTTCTCTTCGATCAACGTGGGATACTCAGGCATGGCCTGTTGGCTGGCATAGAAACGCTGCAATATCTGCTTGCCCTGGGCAAGTCGCAGATCCTCGTGCTGGCGTGTCAGAAAACCTTCCGAGCTCCAAGAGGCCTCAAAAACCCGAAGGAGTTCGATCGCATCCATCGCACTACCCTTAAGTCTCTGTTTAAAAAATTCCTCGATGGCTTTGTGTAGGGCTCCTCCGTAAATCACTAGATGGTGACGCATGACGGGAATCCTCAGAATATGACTGTACCGGTACTTCAACGGGCAGGTCAGGTAATCATCTACCCCATGGGGATCGAGGCGCAGCAACCGAGACCGATCGCTGATGGTGCTGGATGGAGCAAGCGGGCGCAGGGGTTTTGATCGCTCAATCAACTCCCTTGCCGTTGATTGTTTCGCCGCAGGCACAGGGCTGGCAAGGTTCAAGGCCTCCAGTACAAACTGACTGATCTTTCGCTTCGTCTTTCCCCCATAATCGTAGGCAGCGGTTAGATAAAGCTGTTCCTTGGCTCGAGTCATCCCCACGTAGAACAGGCGTCTCTCCTCCTGAAGGTGGTAGTCACCGGTGGGCAGCAGATCCTTGATCAAGGCCTCGGGCAATTCAATCGGATCACGCCGCTTGGGAGTGGGAAAGCGCCCCTGAACCAAACCCACAAGGAACACTACAGGAAACTCAAGGCCTTTGGCCTTGTGGATAGTGAGTACCTGGACGGCATCCGTCCACGCATCTTCTTCCTCAAATGGTTCATTGCCGAGCGCTCGGAACAACTCCAGATGACGCATCAATTCAGGGAGTTGCGTCCCTCCCATTTCCTCGATGCGCCGTAAGTAATCGAAGAATTTAGCCACCGTCTTCAATGCCCCCGACTCCTCTGAGCGATCGCTCAATCCCAAACGCATGAAAAAACCTCTATCGGCGAGCCATCGGTAAAGAAGCTGGCCGGCAGAAAGTGTTCTGGCTTCTTCCACTAGACGTTCCACGTCGGCCGTCAATTCAATCAAGAGGCGTTTGCCTTCTTCAGATACGGACGCATCCCACTGCGGGTTTTGGCTCAACTGGAGAATGGCGGTTCGAAGACTTTGGTTCCTTCGATTGGCCCCAGCCAACAACCGCATAAGATCTTTCATGGGACAGCGGTAGAGTACGGAGCTGGCCACGTGATACCAACTGAGGCTGTCTTCAGGATCAAAGAGAACTTTCAAACAGGATACTAACAAGCGGCTTTCTTCGCGAAAGAAAAGCCCACTGCTGCCGCTGAAGTGCCAGGGTATACCCGCCATATTTAACGCACGGAGAAAAGGATCGGCTTCTCGGTTGGAGCGGACCAGAATCGCAAAATCCTGTGGACGCCTACCGCTGGACTCGACCGCTTCACGGATGGTCTTCGCCACCCAGTCGGCTTCACTGGATACGGTATCGAACACATAAAGATGCGCGGATTCCTGGGTGGAACTGGCGCAAGCGATGAGTCGTTTGTCAACGCCTCGGTGGACTTCCAACCGGTCGGGATCGTTAAAACGGATGAGCCGATACGCAGCGTCTAAGATGGGTTGGCTTGAGCGGAAATTCTCTGTAAGCACAATGGTCTGAACCATCGGATAGCAGTCCAGGAACTTCAAGATGTTACTCAAAGCCGCCCCACGCCATTGATAGATCGATTGATCGTCGTCAGCCACGATCGTCAGCTCGGCAGTGGGAGGAACGAGCAATTGAAGCAGCCGAAACTGTGCGTAGTTCGTATCCTGGAACTCATCCACCAGGACATAGCGAAACTGCCCACGAACCGTCGCGAGCACATCCGGGTGCTGCTCCAACAACTGAGTGGCCAGAAACACCTGATCCCCAAAATCGACGGCGTCGCTTTCGCGCAAAAGTTGTTGATAGCGTGCGTAGCAGTCTGCGAGTTCTTTAAACCGAGTCGCCGGATTTTTGAGGGAGCCCTCCACAGATGCATCCGAGAGGGCATCCTCCAGCGTCGGGATATACGCGAGAAACTCCTCGGGACTGACCGTTTCATCTTTGGCACGTCCAAAAACGCCAGCCAACGCTTCCACAAACCGCGTGGGATCCTGCAGGGGACGAAACTGATCTACAGGAAGATCGAACAGATGCTGCTTCAAGAAGACCAACTGCTCAGCCTTTGACAGCACCCGAAACTGTGACGATAACCCTACTCGGAGGGCGTGCTCCCGTAAGAGTTGGTCGCCAAACGCATGAAAGGTGCGAAGGCACACATCCACGTATCCATAGGGCACCAAGAGATCGACCCGCTCCTCCATTTCCTTGACCGCTTTTTCGGAAAAGGTAAGCGCGAGAATCTCATTAGGCCGGGCTCGTTGCGTAGCCATCAGCCAAGCAATCCGTCTGGTGATCACGGTCGTTTTTCCTGTTCCAGCCCCTGCAACGACCAAAAGAGGCCCCCCTTCATGGCATATCGCTTGACGTTGAACGGGGGTCAATCCTTCTAGGAGGGATTCATGGGTCGTGGAAATCGTTGGTGAGAGAATCTCATCCATCGTGGTGGGTGAGCTGTTAGCGGCTAGAAAAGAGCGGTATTTTTATTGTACGCCAGCCGGCTGAACGGCCTCAAACGTAAAGGGAAATTCGATAGTGTTTTTCGGAAGGTTGTTCCCTTCGAACGCAGTCTGGATGTTTGTAATACGAAGGACCAAACTCGATGCCTGAGGGGTAGGATTCCAGAAGGCAATCAACCCATCGTGAACCACTCCCGGATACATATAACCGCTTTGAAGTGAAGATTGCTTGATCAAGGCAAACCGTCCTTGGGGTTTGGCAGCTAAAACCTTACCCACAGGGAGACTCACTCCAAAATATCCGGGACTTGCTTCCTCCAATACTCCACGAGTCACCGTTGCGATCGGCTGTCGGTATTCGGCAAACGCAGTCACATAATCCACGCTGATCGTGCTGTATTGGTTGCCCCGATCATCCACAAGAACAAATTCTTCCGGCTGGATACGAATCTTGCCAGGATTGCGGTTGGCTATCTTCACATAAAAGACCAAATGTTCGGGGTAATAGGGATTGGACCCGGAAAACTCCCCAAAAATGGTTTTGTCACCAAAGAATTTTTGGAGATACTCGGCTGGTGCATAGTGAACGGTAACCTCCACTCCTTCCTTAGCAAGAGTTTGCTCTTGTGGTTTTAGTGTCCAGGAGACGGGGTTGGCTACCGACAGGGCATCATTGATCGGCCCCCGTGCATGACGTTCCAAAAGCAGCGAGCTCCGACGAGCGCTGCATCCTGCAGCCATGAGGATTATGACAGCATAAATACCCACTGATCGCATTTTCCCTCCTTAAAAAATTGTTAAACACGCTCCGACGGATCAAAAAGCTTTTGGTACTCCTCAAGACAATAACGATCGGTCATTCCAGCCAGGTAATCGCAAATCACTCGGTGGCGATCTTCTCCACGCTCAATCCGCAAACGGGTGGTGTTGGGTAAAAGCTGTGGCTTCTCTAAATAGAGCTCAAACAACGCGCGGAGGCAGCGTTTAGCCTTATCAGCCATGCGCACGACTCGGTAGTGATGGTAAAACTGATTCCAAAGAAGTTGTTTCAGCGGAGCGCGCAGACGTCCCATCGTCTCACTAAAAGCCACAATCGGCTCTGGAGCCCGACGCACCAAATCCACAGAGGCAATCTGAAGCTGCTCCAGCCGCCGAACGGTCGCTTGGATCAAATCCATGAGTTGCAAATGAATCAAGGTGCGAATCATCTGGTACTTACGAATCTCGGCGTGCTCAATCGAGCCATGACTCTCCACCACCTGCTGTGCCTGCTGCCACAACGGCAACGCGTTCATATCTTCTTCTTTTAAGATTCCGGATGTTAAAGCGTCATCCAGATCATGGTTGTCGTAAGCGATCTCATCGGCCAAATCGACAATCTGGCTTTCCAAAAGCGCAGAGAGATTCGGATCCAACGCAACCTGCATATCCGGAAAATCGTACGGTGTGCGGTGCTTGTTAATCCCCTCACGGACCTCCCAAGCAAGGTTCAACCCAGGAAAACCAGGATAGCGTACCTCAAGCACATCCACAATGCGCAGACCTTGCAGGTTGTGGTCAAACCCCCCGTGACCTTGCATCATTTCATGCAGGACATGCTCCCCCGCGTGGCCAAAGGGAGGATGCCCAATGTCATGGGCCAGTGCGAGCACCTCTACCAGATCTTCATTCACCCGCAGGGCTCGCGCAATCGAACCGGCAATCTGTGAAACCTCCAAGGCATGTGTCAAGCGAGTGCGGTAATAGTCTCCGGTATGTGTCACAAAAACTTGGGTCTTATACTCGAGCCTTCGGAAAGCGCTGGTATGGATGATCCGGTCTCGATCCCGACGGTAAACGGTGCGAAAGGCATCCTCCGGCTCCGAATACTGACGCCCCTTTGAGGATCGGCTCTTCATCGCATAGGGCGCCAACCACTGTTCTTCACGATCCTCGAGCTCTTCTCTAGAAGCAACCACAACGGATAGCGGATGAGGACTCATCAGTTGGCCTCTGTCTGGTTATTATCATTCAACCAATAAACGATACAGTTCGTCAAGTGATTGTGCCATCACCCGGGTGCGCGTAAGAACCGGCATGAAGTTGGTATCCCCGTGCCATCGAGGGACTAAGTGAAGATGCAGATGACCGACAACCCCGGCGCCCGCGACTCGTCCCAGATTCATACCGAAGTTGAAGCCCTGAGGGCTCAGGACCCGGGCCAAACGCCGGCTCAGGCGTTGGCTCAACTGCAAGCACTCCATCCATTCGGCGGGACTCAGAAGAGTCAGTTTTCCAATATGTCGATAAGGGACAATCATCACATGCCCATTATTGTATGGATAGCGGTTGAGAATGACAAAAGCGGCAGTACCTCGAACGATGACATAATTCCGGCGATCCTCCTTGGAACGCTTGGCTCGACAGAAAAAGCAGCCACGAGTGGGCCCTTGAGCAACGAATTTTATACGCCAAGGGGCCCATAATCGTTTAAAGTCAGACATGATTACAAACCCTGCTTATCCCTCAAGCTTCGGGTTCCAGGCTCAACATTAGCAGGCTGCGGAAAAACTCCTGTTTGCTCAGGGCTGCGGGCTCATTTGAACTACGCTCTGGGCTTGCGGCTCTGGGCTCTGGGCAATTGCCCGCAACCCTCAACCCTGAACCCTCAGCATCTTTCCATTGAGCCCCGAACCCAGAACCCTGAGCCAAGAGGGGTTTTTCAGCACCCTGCTATTGAGTCTCGCAAATCAGCATGACAGTGTTTCTCGATGGTGAATCCTGTCATGCAATTGCGCGAACATCAATAGGGTTGCCCGTACAACTCCACAAGGGTGTGCAGATCCTCAGACTCCCAGACCCAGATGTTTGCATTCTTTGCCAACAGCTTTGCATTCGGATCTAATCCTGATTTGGCAATCACTATCTTCCGAGAAGGCCGTGGGCTTTGGGTCCGACAGAAAGCTTCAAATCGCATGATCGCATTCTCATCCACAGGACCCTCTTGCACACTGGCGCACCAATGTTTGTCGACAGCCTCAGCCACCAGGTAAGTCTCTTCAGCTTCAGCCAGGTGAGGACGTTTCATACGGATGGTGTGAAATTTCGGCAGGCGTCCGGTCTTGGAGTCCAGAGACACCGTATCATCTCGGAAGTTGGCCAGCAATTGAACGACATGCTCCGAGAATGACCGGCGGCTGTTGTGCAGCCACTGGGTCCAGAGCCCGGATAGATACTGTTCCAATCGAACGCGAAATTGCCGGTCATCCTGAATACCCCCCTGACGCTGGGAATACAAAACCGTATAGGCCCAGCATCGAAGGATCGGATCTGGAATCACCAAACAGGTCCCCTTTCGTTGCACTAAATCATTTTCGATCAGCCATTGAAGAACGCGCGTCAGGCCGGCTCGTCCCACTCGTGTACCCAGTTCAGTGGTTGTGCGGGCACCCATCGCAATGTGCACCCAAAGTTCCATGGATCGGGCTCCCTGATGACCATACTCAAACATGGCCGTGCGCACTCGACACCACTGATTCAAATAACCATCCGGAGCCCCTAAAAGATCCCAGGCAGTCTGGAACAACAGGGATTCGCTCGGTGTCCTAGCCTCTACGGATAATAGCGCCAATTCATTGAGTCGCTTAACGAACGCCGTAAGATACCACGGGAAGGCCCCCAGCCACCTAAATAAAAACGCCGACCAAGCCTCGACACCCGGAACACCCGAAAGCTGCTCCCGCATCCACGAAACGGCACAGGACTCGTCCAGGGTATTCAAAGTGAGAATCTCAAACTGGCCGAACAGTAAGTGGAGCTTCTCCCTCAAGATCGCTCGTGACCGAAAGACCGAAGAGCTGGTGAGAATGAAAAGCGTGGATGGCCACGTCATGACTCGCTTGCCTAATTCATGGAACGCATGTGCGATTCCGAGATCTTCGAGGTAAAGGAATTCATCCAGAATCAATATGCAGGGTTGCCCACGCTCCCGAACCAGTATCGGGATAACGTCCAGCGTACGATTGAATGCCTCAATGGAAAGCTTTCGCATTAAGCCTTCATTCACCGCTCGGACAGCTGCCACTGTCTTGGGTAAAACAGGATCCGCCCGTTGGATCAACTCCTCCAAGCTTTCCTCATTAAAACCCGACGAAACGTTTCCCAACCCTGCCTGAAGGACAGCCTTGAGAAATCGACTCAGAAAAAAGCGGCAGGATTCTTTAAATAACGGACAGTAGATCACCATCGGGTGCGTTGCGGATTGGCTGATGAGTGGGTGCAGTTGAAAGGTCTTTCCGCTACCCGCAGGACCGATTAGAGCAAGATTCTGGCGAAATCCTTCGGCAAAAGCCTGAAGTCGGCGATGCAGATGATCCCTCAGATCAGGACGTAAATTCGTTTGGCTCATTGAGAATACGAAAGCATAGATGGCTGCTGTTGTGAACTGCGGCTGAAACCTCTACTGTGGCGGTAACAGTGCAAGAGGATCTTGATAATCTTTACCTCGTCGGATTTCAAAGTATAAAAGACCTGACCCTAGACACCCGAGGGACATACCTTGTTCGACCTCAGCATCTGGGCTCACGAATAGCTGGTCCAGCCCTGCATAAACAGAGAAGGTCCCATCCCTGTGGTCGATAACAACCGTTGAACCCCAACCCGATAGCTCATCTGTGGCTAAAGCGATATGTCCTCCTCGGGATGCGCGAATAAAACTTCCGGCCGGAGCCATGACCTCCAAGCCTTTTGATGGTTGGGATCGATAGCTTCCCCGAACGGGCCAGAGGAAACGATCCGATTCAATGGGTAATGGAATGATCAACGACTGCCCTGTGGAGACCTGATGGGGGCTCTTCAAATGATTGGTCACCACAATCTCATCAACGTTGAGTCCGAAGGAATGAGCGATGCTCCAAAGGGTTTCTCCTCGTTGAACTACATGGTAGGATCCCTGAATCGCGGGCATCGTTTGAGGTGCCAAGGATTGTCTAACGAGAGGCATACTGGCACAACCAGTGACGACAACCAACCACAGGCCATGAATAGTAAATCGATGAGAAATCATTCCAACTTCTCGATTCTTCGTCCTAATCCGTCGTAGCGATTAGGTAGCTTCTGCGTGCTGTGTGCCATCTGCTATGTGCTGGACTCGAATGAACTGATTCTCACCATCGTAGCTGTATCGAGTCTCGTTCCAGATCGATCCAGCGTCTTGGTGTGGAAGCCTCTCGCGTCAAAATGAATCTGCGCGCCATTCGGGAGGGTTCTGACGTAGCTGCCATCGAGCTGCTTCTCAAGGCTGAATACCGAAACATCGGACGAAAAAGATTGGCGGTGACGATATCGGCCATCGGCCCTGCACGAAACACGCTGGCTGAGCCGTCTCCATCGATAATTACTCAGGAGAGCGGAAAATAGGTTGCATTACCGCCATGCCGATTCGACGCTGCACTCAGCGCAAGGGGCAACCTTTCATTCGCTCCGCTCAGTAAAATGGTCCCGTCTGGCTGAAGAAGTTGCCTCTCTAGGCCTTGGAGTCCCCAGCCGGAGCCAAAAACAGAGTCACGCTGATTCTGAATGATTGCGTATCCTGTTACCTTCGTCGTGAGAGAATTGCTCTCTGCTGTCGGAATGCTCGTTCCGGAATAAGTTGCCGGATAGTCATTGGAGAGCTCAACGGTGTAAGGATATGCCCCGGTGGGAAAAAGATTGCCTCTGGCATTGCAAGCGTCCCATAAAAAGGCTTGCCTCAGAGAACCACTCGCTCCAAGAAAACTCGCTTCGATGCGTTTGCCTTCAATTTGAATCACCGCTGAGGTAATCGTCGGAATCGTAGTCGGCCCTTCGCTTGAGTCTCCGAGTGTGTCTAGAAAATAGTCTATCCCAATCAGAACGGAAGCCTCAGCGCTGAGAGATTTGTACTGGAGTTTCCTTCCACCAAACATTCCTTGGAAGAATCCACGGAAGTACTCGTGGAACTGACTCTGGATAGATCCAGGGATTTAGCACCGGCAGGAGAAATCGAGCGTATCCATATGCGTACCCGAAGGGTGACAGGTTCATTGAAGGTGGTGAATCGTGGCTCAAAGTAGACGCCATCTAACGTGACACCAAGACTGCTCGGATCAAACCCGGCGATATCATCCGTAAGCTGGAGTGAGGCTGTAACGGTGTCTGTGTTGAAAAACGCCCCCTCAGCTGGGCTTAACCAAGTAAGCGTCGGGAATATCGAGTCCTCTCCCACAATCTCTACTGTCAACTGACCTGCGGGCTTTCCCCGTAGCTCGGTAACTACCGTGTTGGAACTCTGGAGATTGACAGGTACCTCCAGAAAGCTGACCTTTTAATTGAACTGATCGGGCTGGAGAACTTCAACACCGTTGAGGCTGAGCGTCGCGCTTGAGACCTTCTCGACACTGGTGTCTTTGAGGCTTCCGTTGACGGCTCTGAGCTTCCAGCTCGTTGCGGGATCGAGAACAGAAAAACTCTCGCTCACACTCTGCGGACTAGAAGTCTCCCGAACATGAGTTCTTTCAAACACCGTAAATTCAGCCGCAAAACCGGGGGGTATAATTTCCCCACACCCCTTCAGGGTTCGCTTCCCGCTCCATCACGTCAATTAAGCGGGTAGCGGGAATCGAACCGTCATCCCGCTTACGCGGGACTCCCCGAAGGGAACCCAGCGTTCCCTTCGGCCCTACCCTCCTACAACGTGGGGAAACTATAGTTTCCCCACACCCCTTCAGGGTTCGCTTCCCGCTCCATCACGTCAATTAAGCGGGTAGCGGGAATCGAACCCGCGTGGCCAGCTTGGGAAGCTGGAGCACTGCCACTGTGCTATACCCGCAAGTGGATAAATCTCGCAAAGCGTCCAATAGGAGCGGACGAAATTTATAAGGCTGAAGATTGTATCACAGGCTGAGAAGGATCATCGCTGAAAAATTCTGTCAAGATCCGCTTGAGCTGCCTCGTAGCGGCCTCGGGATCCGTAGCAGCGCAAACCGCGCGAACCACAGCTACACAGAACGCCCCCGCCTGCAAAACGGATTTCAGGTTGGAATCATCAATCCCCCCGATACAAACGCATGGCCTGTGCAGCCGTGGAGTGATCTGTGTGATTAAGGCTGTGCCGACAGGGGAGTATTCCGGTTTCGTGGGAGTCGAAAAAAGCGGACCGACAGCTAGATAATCGACACCTTCACTTTCAACAGCCAGAGCCTGATTGAGGCTATGCGTAGATTTGCCGATGAGTCTATCAGGACCCAGAATGTCCCGTGCTACAGTAACCGGAAGGTCATCCTGCCCCAAATGTACGCCATCGGCTCCCACAGCCTTGGCGACATCGACGCGGTCATTCACAATCAGCGGGATCTGAGAAGCCTGAGTCAACGCCTTCAGCTTCTCGGCTTCTTGAATCAACTGGCTGGTTGAAGCGCGTTTGTCCCGCAACTGGATGACGTCGGCGCCTCCCCGAATGGCGCCGGCTGCAACGGACTCTAGGTCACGCTGACCGATCGCCAAGCGGTCAATGATGACGTATAGATGCCAGGGTGAGCAAGATTTCACGTTCCACCTCGTAAGTGCGAAAGCGTAGGCGTTGAAAACTTAAGGTATGGCGCCTGGGCAGCAGCCGCGTGCATTCCTCGAGGGTCCGCAGGGCCTCCTTGACCCGTTGAAAGTTGACCACCAAGAGATGTTCGAGAGAATCTAATGAAGAGGAACGGGCATTGCGGCCAATATCATCGCTGCTATTTCTAGCCTGTAAAAACTCCGTCGGTTCAAAGGGTAACTGTCGCACGGCTTCTGCAATCGAATGACGGAGGCTGCGAAGTTTTCGAAAAGTTCGCGGAGACTGCCAATGAAACCGCACGATCTCTTCACACACCCGTAAGCCTTCCAGGGCACGATTGGCATTGGCATCGACTAGACGCAGGAGGCTTCTTCGTTTCGTTCCGGAAAGTTTCATCACGCCATTCGGGGCTGCGGATGCAAAGCCCCACGGGCGAAATCGCGGGGTTTACTGATTCGTTGCCGAATGCGCTCGATGAGTGCTGAAGTGGAGCGTCCCTTCAAGAGGGGGATACGCACCACCCGTCCCCCGGTACGCTTGAGTATCTGGCTGCCTACAATATGCTGGCGATCCCAATCCCCCCCCTTGACCAGCACATCGGGCTGAAGTCGCTCAATCAACCGTTCGGGCGTGCGCTCATGAAAGATGGTCACGTAATTCACGCAGGCAAGCGCAGCCAGAATCACCGAGCGATCCCGCTGGCCAACCAGTGGGCGTCGGGGACCTTTCAATACACGCACCGAACGGTCGCTGTTAATTGCCACGATCAACAAATCGCCCAGGCGTCTTGAGCGTTCCAGCAGATTGACGTGCCCCGCATGCAGAAGATCGAAACAACCGTTGGTGAAAACGACTCGGCAGCCTTTGGCCTTGGCTCTGTGGATAATCGGGATGAGGATATCCTGTGAAAGGATCTTGTGTCGTGCACGATCAACGGGAAAGGGCTTCATCGACCAAAGCACAAAGGATGTGACCGATGGTAAGATGGACCTCTTGAATACGAGCGGTTATCTTCGAGGGAACACAGATACAGATGTCACAGAGCTGAACCATTTGGCCTGCGGTCTGACCGGTCAGGCCGACGGTTGTGATGGCGAGTTTTTTAGCCATCCGCAAACCCTCTAAGACATTCGGCGAATTTCCAGACGTCGATAGCCCAATTGCAATATCCCCAGATTGCGCTAATCCTTCAATCTGCCTGGAGAAGATCTGTTCGAAAGCATAGTCATTGCCGATGGCAGTGACGCTGGCCATGTTCTCGGTCAGGGATATCGAAGGCAACGAGCGTCGGTTGTGCTGAAATCGACCCACAAACTCACCCGCCATATGCTGCCCCTGAGTCGCCGAGCCGCCGTTGCCAAACCAGATGATTTTATGCCCTGCGCGGATGGCTTGCGTCATGAGCGCTGCGGCCTGCGCCATCAGCTCAATCTGCCCCTGCGATAGCTGCGCATGCAATCGCGAGGTTTCTTTGAGAACCGATGTGACGAATCGGCACGAAATCTCTGATAGTGACCCGGTCGAATTAACCGAAGAAGACTTTGGCGAGCGCATAGAGGTCATTGTCAACCGTCTTTAGCGTTCCGACGCCTGCTTCAATCGACACATCCACAATCTGATTTCCCCGGAGGCTCACCATCTGACCGAATCGGCCCGCCAGTACCAGCTCCACTGCCTTGACCCCAAAGCGCGTGCCCAGAATCCGGTCAAAGGCGGTCGGACTTCCCCCGCGTTGAAGATACCCCAAGACTGTGACCCGGGTTTCAAATCCGGTACGTTCTTCAATGAGACTACCCAGAAGATGCCCAATGCCCCCCAGACGCACATGCCCGAAATCATCCCGGGACTTTTCTGTCACAACGTCCTTGCCCGCTTTGAGCTGTGCCCCTTCAGACACTACTACGATACTGAAATCCTTCCCGCGCGCGTGCCGCTTTTTGATCAATTCACACACCGCATCAATATCGATGGGCTCTTCAGGAATCAAGATGACGTCCGCTCCCCCCGCAATGCCGGCGCACGTGGCGATCCATCCTGCGTGACGCCCCATGACTTCCGCGACCATAATGCGGTGATGGCTCTCAGCCGTCGTGTGCAACCGATCGATGGCTTCCATCGCGATATTGACAGCCGTGTCGAATCCGAAGGTATAGTCGGTCATCGAAAGATCGTTGTCGATGGTTTTGGGCACACCGACGATTTTCACGTTGTGTTGCTTGACCAGTTTCGCGGCGACCCCTAAAGTATCTTCCCCACCGATGGCAATGAGGGCATCGAGCGGCAATCGCGTAAACGTCTGGAGCAGGCGACCTATGTCTTGCGGGTGCTTGAAGGGATTCGTCCTTGAAGTCCCCAGGATGGTTCCCCCCTTGGGAAGAATGCCTGAGACGGCATTCAGATCCAACGGTATCGCATCTGCTTCAATCAGCCCTTTCCAGCCATTACGAATGCCGATAACACGCAGACCTCCTTGAATCGCTCGACGGGTAACCGCACGGATCACTGGATTGAGCCCTGGACAATCCCCACCCCCTGTCAGTACGCCTAATTGTTGGATGGTCGTCATTCTCCTTCCCCGAGTAGCCGATCAATATAGTTCGTCGAAATCTGTCCACGCCAGAATGTAGGATCCCTGAAGATTTGTCGAAACAGTGGAATGGTCGTTCGAATCGGCTCGATGATGAACTCATCCAGCGCCCGTTGCATGACTCGAATCGCCTCCTGCCGAGTTTCCCCGCTAGCAATGAGCTTAGCCAGCAAGGAATCGTAGTACGGGGGAACATCGTAGCCGGCACAAACATGCGTATCCACACGGATCCCCCGTCCCCCCGGCTGGCAGTATGTGACAATCCGGCCCGGGGATGGGCTGAATCCGTTAGTGGGATCCTCGGCGTTGATCCGACACTCGATCGCCCAGCCTTCAAGGGAGATGTCGTCTTGCTTGTACCCTAAAGATTCACCCGCCGCCATTCGAATCTGCTCCTTAATCAGGTCAATGCCGGTGACCCCCTCGGTAACGGGATGTTCGACTTGAATCCGCGTATTCATCTCGATGAAGTAGAACGTCCCATCACGGTTCAGCAAAAACTCAACCGTCCCTACAGTCGCATATTCGGACGCCTTTGCCGCTCGCACCGCCAACTCTCCCATCTTGCGCCGCAGCTTGGTGTCCAAGGCCGACGATGGCGCTTCCTCAATGAGTTTTTGGTGACGCCGTTGGATCGTGCAGTCCCGTTCCCCCAAATGCACGGTGTGACCGGATTTATCCGCGAGAATCTGAAACTCAATGTGCCGCGGCTCCTCGAGATACTTCTCCACAAACACATCGCTGTTGCCGAAGCTGGCTTCGGCCTCCGCTTGACAGGTCATCAACGCATTGAACAGACGGCCGTCATTGTGACAAATCCGCATCCCGCGCCCTCCACCGCCTGCCGCCGCTTTGACAATCACAGGATAACGAATCCGACGGGCCGTATTCAACGCGTCCTCCTTACTCTTGATGGCTGTCATGCTGCCTGGAACAATGGGAATCCCTGTCTTACGCATGAGATCCTTAGCAGCCAGTTTATCTCCCATCAGGCGAATCGCGCGCGAGGACGGACCGATGAAAGTGATGTTGCAGGACTCGCAGATTTCGGCGAAGTGGGCGTTTTGGGAGAGAAATCCGTAGCCGGGATGAATGCCATCCACGTCCGTAATCTCTGCGGCACTGACGATCGCGGGAATGTTGAGATAGCTCTGTTCGGCTTTAGGCCCACCGACACAAATCGCTTCATCCGCCAGACGAACGTGCAGGCCGTTACGATCCGCCTCGGAGTAGATCGCCACCGTCCGGATACCCATTTCCTTGCATGCCCGGATGACACGGACAGCGATCTCTGCTCGATTAGCCACTAGGATTTTTGAGAACATCGGAGGCGATCGGCTCGACGATCAGAAACACGAACGGTTCAGCTACCCGCTGGGGAAGGCTCAATGACGAACAACGGTTGTCCAAACTCTACCGCATCGCCGTTTTGCATCAGGACCTCGATGACCCGCCCTGCTGCTTCAGACTTGATCTCGTTCATGACTTTCATGGCCTCGATGATGCATACTACCTGCCCCACTTCCATATCCTGTCCCACTTCCACAAAAGGGGGTGCATCCGGAGCGGCAGCCCGATAGAACGTGCCGACCATCGGCGATTTAATGATCTTTCGATGCTCGGAGCCCTCAACCGGCTTGCCAGAGGATGGAAGGATCGGTTGTGGGACACCACTGACGTACTCCATCACATGGGGAGCGGGGTTGGCCTGTGCCTTCTTCAGACGGATGCGCAATCCCTGATGTTCCATTTCCAGCTCGACCAATCCGCGACTTTCCATGAGTTGCAACATCTCTTCGATCAATCGGAAGGCCTCGCGCTCAGAACTCTTAAGACGTCTTTCCATCACTGGCCCTTCAGAAATTTTGCTTTCGTAAAATCTCTAGTCGGGTGCTGAAAAACACACGGGATACTAGGGACACACCTATACACGGGATACATAGGAACCTGTTCGGGTATCGACTCGAATGACATCCCCGACCTCCACAAAAAGTGGCACCTGCACGGTCGCCCCCGTCTCGACTTGGGCTGGTTTCAGACCGGCTTTTGCCGTATCCCCTCGAATCCCCGGTTCCGTCACATCTATCCGAAGATCCACGAACATCGGCGGCTGAATGCCAATGAGTTGAGAATCGTAAAATTGTCCTTCCAACTCCATGTTTTCTTTCAACAAGGTGGCGCTTTCTCCAAACAAGGAAGCGGCGATGGCTATCTCCTCGTAAGTAGAAGTATCCATCAGGTGAAACGTGTCCGCCGATCGGTACAGGTATTGTAAAGTCCGTCTCTCGATGTATGCCTCTTGAAACTTTTCCCCAGCGCGGAAAGTGCGTTCGATCACGGATTGATCTTTCATGCGACGGAGTTTCGTCCGTACGAAAGCCCCGCCCTTTCCCGGTTTCACATGCTGAAATTCCACGATGGTCCATAATTGCCCATCCATCTCAATGGTCACACCTGTGTGAAACTCAGTTGTAGAAATCATTTCCCTCGCCTGTCGTGAGAACGGATCGATCGTTTCCGGACACTGTTATGTATCGAACTTAAGCGAGAACCCGAAGAAGAAATTACCGTTAACAGGGCTTCCAAACCGAACCGGTAGCTGGCCGGCCCGAATCCACTTACCTGTCCCTGGCATACGGGCGCAATCAGCGAATGTTGGCGAAACGCCTCCCGAGCGTAAATATTGGACAGATGCACTTCAACCGTCGGCAAAGCCGCGGCTTCAATGGCATCGCGGATCGCAACACTCGTATGGGTATAGGCCGCCGGGTTAATCAGCAAGCCGTCATATTGCAAGCTCGCTTGTCCAATCCGATCCACAATCTCTCCTTCATGGTTGGATTGGAGAATATCGATTTTAAAACCTCTCTCAGAGGCCAGTCGCCTGAGTTGTTTGTTGATCGCTTCCAGATCCGCCGTTCCGTAAACTTCAGGCTGGCGCTTGCCCAACAGATTGAGATTGGGTCCGTGTATGACGAGAATTTTATCCATGCCCAGGAAGTTGCCGAGCCCTCAAGCAGATTGTCCCTATTGTCCTTTTGCCTGTTCGGCCTCTTCAACAAGCATGACGGGAATCCCTTCGCGAATGGGATACCGACGATGACATTGGCCACAAACGAGATGCCCTTCATCGAGGGTGACTGAAATCTTACAAACCGGACAGGCAAGAATCTCTAACAACCGCGGATCAATGATGGACTGCGCCATTACGTCTGTGACTCCACCGCTGACAAGGAATCGCTTATGGGCCCTGCCTCAGGAAGGGACTCGGAAATATGGCCCGTGCGATAGGCTTCGATCTGCTGAATTTTATCATCCAGACGCCGATAGCTAGAGCTGGTAATCTCTCGGTACTTTTCAGTCACCCGCTCCAACCGCTGTCCCAACTCGAGGAATCTTTCCTTAAACTTGCCGTAGTCCGCCAGAAAAGCATTGATCGTCTGGATAATATTCTCGATGGTGCGCGAATAGTGATAGTGCTGCCAGCTCTGCCAGATGATTCGCAACACCGCATAAAGGGTGGACGGGCCACAGAGAAGGATCCGTTTGTTGAGACAGTCATCGAGCAGTCCGGGGATCCATTCGTGAACCAGGCCATAAACCTGCTCGTTGGGGATGAAGATCACCAAATAATCCAGCGATCGATCCGACTGCGCGAGATAATCCCGACGGGTCATCTCTCGGAGATGTTCCTTAACATCCTTCACAAAGAGATCCCGGAATCGTGGCTGATCTTGTGGGGCGCTTTGCGTAAACTTGAGATAGTTCTCCAGGGGAAATTTGACATCCATGAACAGCTGATGGTCTTCAGGAAGTAGAAAGGTATAGTCCGGCCGCCCAGAACCGGAACTGAGCTCTTGCTCTTTCAGGTAATGAATCCGCTCTTTTAGACCACATGCACGGAGGATATCTTCAGCCATCTGCTGACCCCATTGGCCACGGATCCGGGAATTGCTCAAAACCGAAACGAGGTTAGCGGTCGTCTGTTGGAGTTGATCGGCGCCGGTCACCACACGCTCCAACTGGTTTTGAAGCTTCCCGTATTTTTGATCGCGATCCGATTCAAAGACCCTGATCAATTCTTCATAACGTTTCAGTTGGGCTTCGAGTCCTTGGACTTGGGTTTCTACGGATTTGCGGGTGATTTCCAGCTCGTGTGTGCGAGCCATTTGTTCCGTGTGCAGAGTCTGGGAGGAAAAACGAGCCAAGTCATCGCGCGTCTGTCGCAACACCTCTTGGGTCAAGGTGTACATCTGACTTCTCAACCACCAGCCTGCCGCAATGATCGCGATGACGCATATAAAACCCAAGACAACCAGCCAAAACATCAGCCTTCTATCCCTTCGTCTTGCTCATATAACGCATGCGCAATTGGTAAAGCGTGTCCTTGAAGAAACCCTCTTCCTCTACGGATAGATTACCTCTAGTTTTCTGCTCCAGGATTCCTAAAAGATCGATGAGGTATCGGGCATGAGGAAGATTGGCGGCTTGCTTTCGTGTGGCAGGATGCGGCATGTCACCCAAAGCAACCAGAGTCTCCATCGCCAGGCCGGAGATAAACAAATCAAATCGCGCTTCGGGCGGTTGCTGAGCTTCGGATTGCGGCTCGACTTGCGGGGAAACCTTGGAACTTGACGATGCGGCAGGGGCTTGTTTAGGTAGTTGTCTTTCACGTTCTGCCTGTTCCTTCCACGACTCGTCAACGCGTTTCTTCAACGGTTCATCCATGACGGGTTACCTCACGACAAACCCTGCATAGCCAATTACGGAATGGGGATCGCCACCGGCTTGATCACTGCTGCCGTAAGCAACCCCATCGGTAACGCTCACCCCCAATCGTTGGGAAGCATCCAGAACGCAGGCAACAGCGCCCCAGCCGCACATCAATACATCCGCTTCACGGACGTATCGGACTAATCCCCGAGAATCCATCGCACAGATTCTCTCGATGATGGCTTGATCGTGTATCCGGCCACATGCCTGCGATTCGTAATGCGACAGATCTGAGCTGGCAATGAGTAGCGTAGGTTCTTCTACCATTCTTACCACTTGGGCCACTGCCTCTGCCAACTGTAACGACTCCTGCTCACAGCCCAACGCCATAATGATGGGCACCACCGTTAAATCAGCGGGGGCCAATCTTTGAAGAAAAGGAAGTTGAACTTCAATCGCATGTTCTCCGCGTTGCGCAGCTTCATCGGATTGCAGAAAAGGGCATCGATCCTGCAGGGCTTCAGCCAGAGGCTGATCGATCGGAACGTCCCCGAGGGGGGTCCGGTAGGCTCCGGTAACCATGATAGACCATGGGGTAGCCCGTCCAATATGAGAAGGACCGATGATCAGACAGCGACGCGGCACACGAACCCTACTCAACACTGCACCCGTAATGGCCCCAGAGTGGCGGTAACTGCCATGCGGCACAATCACCGCTACGGCAGGCGTGGAAACGTGCGGGTTCACCCAGCCATCCACCGCATCCGCCAATAAATCCGGCTGTTGGGGATAGTAGTAACCCGCAACCGCTGGACGTCGTATCCGATAGCTACTCGGGGTGGTGACCATTAGGACTGACGATCACTTGCGCACGGTTCTGGAGGGTGAGGTACTGTCGAGCGACTTCATGCACCTGCTCCAAACTGACAGAAGAAATTCGATCTTCGTATTCCGTCCACGCATTAAAACCAAGACCATAGAGTTCATCCATACAGGAGCGCTTGGCAAGTCCGGCCAGATGCTGCAAACTCATCCGGTGCTCGCCGATCAAGTAACGCTTTGCCTGCTCCACTTCTTCGTCTGTGAGTCCCTGTGCCAGCAACAAATTAATCTGCTGTTCCAATACTTCCATCACTTTCGGATATTCCTCCGGTCGAGTGGCGGCATATACCAGAAGGTATCCGGGATCCCAGCCAAGAACATTGACTGCGCCCAGGGTATAGGACAACCCATGTTCCTCCCTCACCGCCTGAAAGAGCCTTCCCGCCATTCCTGAAAGAACCGCAGTCAATACCTCCAGGGCATAGCGGTCAGGCTTCATATAGGTGCTGCCTCGAAACCCCCACATGATCAATGCCTGTTCCTTCTCCATCGATCTTGAGACTTCACGAATTCCTTCCAAAGGCTCGACGGGCAACTGATCCGGCCATGGGGAAGCCGCAGCGGTTATGCTGCCGAACAGCTCAGCGACTCGCTGGTTGACGTGCGTGCCGTCTACATCTCCAAATACCCCAAGCACCATGTTTGACGGAACAACCCACCGTTTCGCAAAAGCCATACATTGAGCACGCGTCAAGGCTCGGATCGTCTGGAGATCGCCTAAGGGATCGAACCGGTAGGGATGGCTATTGAAAAGCGTCTGCCGAAGCAGTTTGCCTCCGACGACGAAGATTTCATCCTCCTGCACCTGAAGCTGTTTGGCGATCAGTTGCCGTTGGATTTCCATCTCCTGCTCCGGAAAGATCGATTCACTCAGCAACTCGTGCATGAGAGAAAGCCCCTCATCGAAATCTTCAGCGAGCAGCTGCATCGTCAGCCCAAATCCATCCCGTCCGCTGAAAACATCCAGGATGCCGCCGAGGGATTCAATCCGTTTGGCAATCTCCAGCGCACTTTGATTAGTGGTACCTTGGGTCAGCATCTGGGCAACTAGATGCGACAGCCCCTGCTCGGCACCCGTTTCCACACGTAAGCCACCCTTGAAGGCAACGACAATGGTAGCCAATGGCAGGGTTCGATCGCTGCCTACAAGTACTACCGCCCCGTTCGCTAATTGTGTCCGTGTAACCGGAAGTCCCCCTTGCACCTGGGATACCACAGACTGTTCCACTCGCGCCGTAGGTGGATGAATCACCGCTTTCGTCCAACGGGTGGCAGTACAGTATCGGAGGGCCACGTCCTGTACTTGTTCCTGAGAGACTTGCTGAATACCGTCGACATAGTGCCTGGAAAACAGAGGGTTTCCGGTAAGAGCCAAGGAGCTGGCCAAATCAGCAGCCTTGGATTCCACGGTTTGAAGACCCAGCCAATAGTCGGTGACCACTTGCCGTTTGGCCTTTTGCAACTCGTCTGGTGTCACCCCATTCTGTTTCACATCTTCAATGATCTTTAAGACAGCATCGAGGGCCGCGTCTACCTTATCGGGATCCGTCTGTAGTTGCACCGCAAAGATACCGGGATCATAGGGGGTGTAATTCCAGGCGCTGATGCCATGCGCCAACCGAGTCTTGCGGACCACCGTTTCATAAAAGCGGCTGCTGCTTCCCTTTCCTAAGATACTGGCCAGCACATCCATCGCATACAAATCGGGATTGGCTAGACGAGTCGAAGACCATCCGAGTATCACATAAGCGGTCTGGACAGGAAGCTCCTCGACGACTTCTTTAGTGCTCACCGCAGGCGGCTCGTTAGCAACCAGCACCTGCATCGGGTCCACGTTTGCCCGTGGCCAAGATTCAAAGGTACTTTTCATCCAATCGGACAACGCGTTACCATCCAGATCACCGACGCAACTGATCACCAGGTTCTGGGGTTGGTATTGGACATGATAGAACTCGGCCAGATCGTTGACGCTCAGGCGCTGGAGAAGCTCTCGGTAACCCAGAATGGGGTAACGGTAGGGATGTTCCATGAGATGCCGGTTCCAGAACAGATGGAGAATCCGTCGATCGGGATCATCCTGGTTCATTTGGATTTCTGAAATAATCACGGCCCGTTCCTTCTCAAACTCCACGGGATCGAACTGAGCGTTTTGCAGGATGTCGGCTAATAGAGCCAGAGCCTGCTGAAGGAAACGTCCTTCCACAAACAACGTGATCCCCGTCGTATCCAAAGAGGTATACGCATTGATGGTCCCTCCGTAGCGGCGCACTTCTTGCTCAATGGTACCTGCAACTCGTGAAGGGGTTCCTTTAAAGAGCATATGCTCGATGGCATGGGTGATACCGGTTCCTAGGAATCGACCTTCGGCACGCAAGCCACCCTTGATGCGTACCTCGATCGCCACAAGCGGCTGGCGGTGATCTTCTTCCCAAACCACTTGGAGGCCGTTGGCTAACACCAATGTCTTCGGCGTCGAACGAGGCGTGTCGATACTGGCTGCTTCAGAGCTATCAGACATAACAGAGAATCCCCCAAAGTACGTGTGCAACAAGAGAAATATCAGAAATGCTTGATGACCGCGCCAATATCGTAAGGATACATAACCCATGAGGGCACTGCCCTTATTGAACCACCGTCACCGATCTCGGCAGTGTTTGGAAAAGAGGCCTGCTTTCAACCGTAAGTCCTGTAATGGGTAAAGACCGCGAATGGATTGATCGGTTGTGACATCAGTGGAGGGTGGCGTTGCGCACACGGCGGCTGATCGCCTGACGCATCTCGCGGCGTTTTCGCTCACTGGGCTTCTCGTAGTGCTTCTTGGCTTTCAGCGCTTTGAGAACCCCTTCACGCTCTATCATCCGCTTAAAGCGTCTCAACGCCCTTTCGAGGGATTCATCCTGCCGAACTTCTACGCGAGGCATGCTGTTTGTAAGATCCTTGCGGGTTCAAAAAATGGGTTGCGTTTATGTAGAGCCCCACGAACTGAGCCTTTGGCACCCAAAAATACGCCCCGCGTGGGGCGACATCCCGCCCACCCGTTCGCTTAAGCAAACCAACTGGGACGATGCCTTCGGCCGTGGCCCGATGGTGGGGTTGACTACCCTATTCAGACATCTGTGTATTATAAAATTGTTAGGTCCATCTGTCAACCAAAGGGCAACCTATAAGCCGAGTTTTGTCCCCCGTGGTTTGCTTGAGTTTTTCGAAGACAAACCAAGCAACGGGGGGACGGTCATCCATCTGGTCCTGATGTTGCCACCAGGATCCTGCAGCCCACCTTTCCAGTTCTGCTCATCTGGCAGTTTCAGACTGGGCGTCTGTCCTCATAAACGAAGGACTGGAATGTTTGGCCTTGCTCCGCGTAGAGATTGCCGCGTTTCACCCCTTCGATCCGTACCTCTGTTTCGCTTGCACTCGCTCAAGACATACTTGCCTCAACAGACTTGTCCTGAGCGAACTTCGCCAGCGATGAGGGAATCGAAGGACTCGTCTCTGTGGCTCTCCCATCCTAAACAGGGATAGGTCCGCCGAGGCGGAATCCTCTCCCACTGCTTCGTTCCTTGGAATGCAAAGCAGTGGGGGCCCCGACGTTATCGGGGTACGCTGCCCAGAAGAGCTCGGACTTTCCTCCCCCACTGTTTGGCTTTGCTTGGCATAAAACCAAACAAAGCCGCGGAGGCGACCGCCCGGCTGCCCTTTGGTTAACAGATGAATTGTCAAAAATCACTCAAGCCATACCCGTTTCAGTCACATGCGCATGATGCGCCTTTACAGCTTTAGCCGCAAGACGATCGGCTAAAACGTTTTGATTGCGACTGATGTGCTGGACATGACACCCTGAAAATCCTTGAATCAGATGACGGGCCAAATCATACAACAACCGCAAGGTAGCATCCCGCACCTTGTAACGTCCATCGATCTGACGAGCCAAAAGCTCGCTGTCGGTTTTAACTACCAGCGTGGCATAACCCTGCCGCAAGGCATCCTGTAAAGCGTAGAGAAGTGCTAGGTATTCGGCGACGTTATTGGTGGTTTCACCCAGATAGTGAGAAAATTTCCTCAAGGGTTGACCATCCCCGTCCACAAAAACCACACCGATTCCTGCAGGACCCGGATTACCCTGACTTGCCCCATCAATATACACCTCAGCCGAACGGTTCTCATCCATTAGATTTCGCGAACGGAAGGAGCAAAATCTTTAGGTGCATTCGTAGCTACTGTGGACCGTCCAACGTATGGGCGTACAAAATACGGTTGCAGCTCTCGCAGGATACGAGTCTGTTACCGATATAGACCTCATTGATGACTTGCGGGGGAAGGCGCCTGTGACAACCACCGCAAGATTCATCTACCAATGGAGCTAACGCGAGCCCTTCGCGGTTGAGCAGCACCCGCTGATACAGCTCCAGAGTCACCGGTGGAACTTTGGGCAGAAGCTGCTGCCGACTTTCTTCGAGTTGCTTTATCTGCGCATCGAGTTGATCCGTGAGTTTCTGAATACGCCTGCGCTCATCTTCAAAAGCAGCCTGCGCTTCGGTCAAACGCTTTTGCTCTTCCTGACGCATCCGGCTAGCCTCTTCAACCTGATCCAACAAGGCAATGATTTCTTCCTCAAGCAGAGAGTTATCCGCTTTGAGGGTATCGATTTCATGTTGCATCGCCGTGTATTCCTTGTTGGTTTTTACTTGAAACATCTGCCCCTGCAGTTTCTTGACATTCGCCTCACGGGTTTGGAGTTCGATTTCTTTCTCTTTCTGCGTCATTTGTAAGGATTTCACATTTTCCTCGGCAGCTTTCAATTGCGTCTGTCGGTTGGTCAAAACCACCTGGGCTTGTTCCAACTGCTGGGGTGCCTGTTGCTTTTCTCGACGCAGATGGTAAAGCTGACCATCGATATTCTGAAGTTGTTTCAATACCTCAAGCTCATCCACCATTACGATAAGACTCTCCAGACTACCTACGACTCATTCCTAAACCTGTCTGGGGCTTTTGCAAAAATAGCCAACGCGTTGACCGAATGTTGTGTCCTATTCCAAGAGAAGTAATGAGGATTGTGTCATGTTTCATGAGTCATGCGTCATGGAACGACAAAAGACATGAGAAGTCTTTCATGACACAACTGAAAGTCGCGGCTCCCTTCGAATCCCCTACCGCAAGATGATCAAAACCTGGGCGGTAGAGGATTCGCCGCCCTTCGCTCACTACGCTCGCTACGGGTCGGGCACCCGCCCCTTTCAAGGAATGGCGCTGCTCTTATTCATCGCATCGCCGTCTATCAAAAAAGCTCGCGGCTCCCTTCGAATCCTCTACCGCAAGATTATCAAAACCTGGGCGGTAGAGGATTCGAACCTCTGACCTCATGCATGTGAGGCATGCGCTCTAACCGGCTGAGCTAACCGCCCCATCGCTTCATCGAATCCTTATGGATGCCCCACGGCTTTACCATCCATCTATCCGGAAATGCTTGGTGCCTTAGCTCGCTCACACACCAACGGAGATACTAGTAACAAACTCCCTGTTCCTCCGACGATAGAAGGTCGGTATGTGCGCGAAGGCAGGCACCGATTCTGTCCTTTTTCGCGAAGCGAAAAAGGGCCGGTTCCTGAAGCGGCTGCCATGATGGCAGCCGCGGAATGTCGAGCGCGACGGGCGCTCCCTTCGATCCCTGCAAGACGATGGGCTGGGCAGGGATCGCCGCCTTCCGCTCACCTTCGGCTCGCTTCAGGTCGGGCACCCGCGCCTCCAAAGGTATGTCGCTGCTCCTATCCGTCGCAGCGACTTTAATTTGAGTCGGCGCTCCCTTCGATCCCTGCAAGACGATGGGCTGGGCAGGGATCGAACCTGCGACCAACTGGTTATGAGCCAGCCGCTCTTCCACTGAGCTACCAGCCCATAGGGGAATGTTTCATGGAACGATGCGTGATAACCAATCAGACCACGAGGCTTTTTTCCTGAGAGAAGGTCAGCTCAAGGAAGTTGCGCAATCGCCGACTGCGGGTAGGATGGCGTAGTTTACGAAGGGCCTTGGCTTCGATCTGCCGAACGCGCTCGCGTGTCACATTAAACATACGTCCCACCTCTTCCAATGTCCTGGGGGAACCATCTTCAAGCCCAAAGCGAAGACGAAGCACTTGTTGCTCTCGATCGGATAGTGTAACTAACACTTCGCTCACTTGTTCCCTGAGCATGCTGTAGGCGGTGGCGTTGGCAGGAGAGACCGCACGTTTGTCCTCGATAAAATCGCCGAAATGAGTATCCCCATCTTCTCCTATAGGCGTTTGCAACGAAATCGGTTCCTGCGCGATTTTCAAAATACCACGCACTTTATCGACGGGAATTCCCGTAGCCTTTGCAATTTCCTCGGGTGCCGGTTCTCGCCCCGTCTCTTGAACGATAGCCCTCGAGACGCGCACGAGTTTATTGATGGTCTCGGTCATATGCACGGGAATGCGAATGGTCCGCGCCTGATCCGCAATCGAACGGGTGATTGCCTGACGGATCCACCAGGTAGCGTAGGTGGAGAATTTATAGCCGCGCTGATACTCGAATTTTTCGACCGCCTTCATCAAACCGATGTTCCCCTCCTGGATGAGATCCAGAAAGGATAACCCGCGATTGGTGTATTTCTTTGCAATGCTGACCACTAGGCGCAGATTGGCTTCCACGAGTTCTTTCTTCGCCTTAATATACCCTGCTTCCTTCTGGTAGATGTCTTTCAAAGAAAAACGCATCTTCTCCGGATCTGCAATAAGCTGCCTTTGAGATTCCCTGCGCTTGGCTCGAAGCTCTCGAAGACGCTCACTGGCCGTCGAGGATTTAACACGCTTGATCTGGGAAATCTGGCGCTGTGCCATCTCCCAATGATGAAGGTAATGCCGCAACTGGTCGACGATCCATTCAATCGCTTGAATCGTCAGGTGATAATCTTGAGTAATGGTTCGCATGCGACGTTTGGCCCTTGTCTGTCTCAGCCGCTTGCGCAGAGTCACTAACTGAGCGACTAAATCCTCACGTTTAAGGTTAGGATCGTCTTTCGAATAATCCTCCGGATTAAGAACCCCATCGATCAACAGATCGGTCAAACGCAGGATCTCCCGACGTGCAATGGGCAGATCCAAAACCGCATCGCGATAGGCGAATTCTGCAGCTTCAATACGCTTGGCCAGCGCCAGCTCTTGATCCCTGGTAAGCAGCGAGATTTGACCCATCTGGCGCAGGTACATCTTTACAGGATCGTCGAGCTGTCCTACTTCAACCAGCTCGGGCGCTTCCTCCTCACGAGATTCCTTCTCCTCTCGCTCTTCCAAGCGCGAGGCTGGAGTGGGTTTCTCCACAATCTCGATGTGTTCCTTGCCGAGTAGGGTCAAGAGCTCATCAATCTCTTCCGGAGAGGCAACGTCTTCTGGAAGCAAATCGTTGAGTTCGTCAAAGGTCAGCTGTCCTTTATCCCGACCCAGGGAAATCACCCGGGCTAATCGCTCACTGATCGGTTTGCGTTTCGTAGGCTCTGCCATGAACCCGCATACTCCTTAACTCAGATTCAGAGCTCCAGACCTTTCCGGAGTCTTCACCTGCCGTTGAAATTCAACGAGTAGCTCCCGGACCGCTTCTTCACGACCTGACTCTTGCGCTGACTGAATCTGTGACCGTAACCCATCCAACCGACGGGTTCGTGCCTGTTCGACTAATCGACGAACACAATCCTCAAACACCAAATCTGAAGTGGGTTGATCTTGAGCAAAAGCGACCAGCTCCGTCACCAATACCCCCTCAGGCGCTCCCGATAGCCTCGAAACCACCTGGGCAGGACTCACTGAAGTCTCTTGTTCGCTGAGATCAATGACTACCTCTAAGATTCGGCGGAGTGCAGAATCGGTAACATCCTCTAACATCAGCTGCCCTTCAACCCGATTCCATCGCGTGGCATCGTCTAATACCAGAGCCGTAAAGAGCCGTTCTGGCCCTGAGGCCACAGACTGCCGCAGGAATGTTTTGACATCGCTTTTACCTTCATCCCTCAACCGATTGCTCCGGTTCTGATATTTCGTCATTTCCTCCAGCATCGCTGCTTCATCCAGACGCAACCGATCGGCGATCAGGTGCACGTACCTGTTACGCAAAATTGCGTTGGGCACCTTGGCAATGGTGGGAAGCATACTTTCCGCTGCCTTAACGGTCTCTTCGACCTTGGGGTGAGGATACCGTCGCAGCGCACCCGCAATCAGCGCATCGACAAGCGGAAGGCTTTGGTTGAGCCAGCGTTCAAATTCCTCTTTTCCTAGACGATGCAAGTGCTCATCCGGATCCACCCCCACAGGAAGCTGGGCCACTTGAACCTGAAGTCCGGCCTCTACCAAAAGATCCAGACCCCTCATCGTCGCCGCCTCTCCCGCAGTATCCGCATCAAAAGCCAAAATGACTCGCTCGGCGTACCGTTTAAGCAACTGGATCTGCTCTCGGGTTAGGGCAGTTCCCAGTGGGGACACCACCTGCGGGATGCCCGCATCCGATAAAACGACACAGTCGAAATACCCTTCCACAATGATCGCCGTGCGGCGATCGGTGATGGCCTCTTTGGCTTGGGTGAGGCCAAACAATATCCGGCCCTTGCTATATAATGAAGTCTCAGGGCTGTTGAGATATTTAGGCTGCTTCCCATCGAGACTTCGACCTCCAAAACCCACCACCCGTCCACGGATATCAAGAATGGGAAAGATAAGACGCTGGCGAAAACGGTCGTAGAGATTCTTCTCTCGTCGGACAAGCAGACCGGCTTGCTCTAGCGCATCGGGTGAAACGCCGCTTGATTTTGCGGCAGTCAACAAATGATCCCAACCATCCGGCGCCAGCCCCAATCGAAATCGCATCCGTGCTTGCTCGGAAACCCCTCGTTGCGCTAGATAAGCGCGCGCGGCTTTTCCCTGTTGAGGATGGGCGAGGGTACGCTCAAAATACTGACACACCTTTTCCAAGAGCGCTAGAAACTGTGAATGGTTGGGCTCACCAATTCCGGGTACTGTAGAATCTGGAATCTCCAGTCCGAACTGGTCGGCAAGCTGTCGAACCGCTTCTGGGAAAGTCAGCCTATCGTGCTGCATGAGAAAGCTGAAGATATTTCCGCCCACCCCACAACCGAAACAATGGAAGATTTGCTTGTCGGTGTTCACCATAAACGATGGGGTTTTTTCCTTGTGAAAGGGACAGTGAGCCTTATAATGACGACCCGCTCGCTTGAGGGGAAGGTATCTGCCGATGAGATCTGCGATGTCTGCTCGGCGTTGAATTTCGTCAATCACCTCGAGAGGAATCAGTCCCATCCCCTTTTAGAACTCCTTTTATCGACGCCCATTCCACACTGTTCAGCATCGATAAGGACGCCCTGGTTGGATCCTATTTCCGACGCCGAGCAGCACTGGGTTTGATGGGAGGAACAAACGTTTCTTTTCGATACTTGTATCCCGGGAAACGATTCGTGAAACGCGTTAGCATCTCGCCAGAGGAGCTAAGAAATCGTCGTCCGAACACCGACTCTTGCTCAACACTTTGGGCCAAGTAGATAAAACCGCTTGAGCTTAACACGATTAAAACAAAAGCTGACCACCACAATCCTCGAAGGCCCCCTACCACAGCACCTATTCCTTGGACAAACCCGTTCACCCTCTCCCACTTAATATCTTGCAGAATTCTCGTCATCCCCCACTGTCCAGCTAAAATCAAGCTGAGAAAGATCACCCAAAATAAAAAGAACTCATTCAGTGGGGAACTGCCGCCTAACCAAGGCTCCAGCCATTGCGTTACCAAAGGGGCATAATTAACAGTCAGACAAGTAACACTTACCGCTACAGCCAACATACTGATAGCCCATAGCAGTCCGCGTGCAAATCCGCTGTAACACGTTCTTAATACAAGAATTAGAACAACGAGATCAACCCAATTCGGCCAGACGTCCACGGTAAATTCCTATTGTTAATTCATGAGCGGAGTATACCATATCCATGCAAAGAGCGTCAAGGTAACGCTACCCAGAAGCGCTACCTTAATCCCAAATAGAATTCGCCCTTGACATCAAAGACGTCAAGGGCTGCCAAAATCGCACCCTGCGCTGCGATATCCTGAGCACCTTCACAAGCGGGTCCGTGTACCTTAACATCCCCGGCATGCTACTTACTTGCTCAGAAATTGCAGGAAATTTAATTGGTGGCTCGGACTTTCACAATCCGAAGCTCTTCCATCACGTCATCAAAACGTTTCAGGATAGCCTCTTGATTCGCAAGGATTTGGTCTAGTTTCTGTAAAATCTTTACGTTGGCACCGAAATCGTTTGCCTGAGTGCTTCTGTGCCCAGATGCCTGATGTTGTGCCTTTGAACTGCTCGATGAGTCCTGAGCTAAGCTTATGGAACTCAGCCCAAGATACCCATTGCCTATCCCTAATCCAACCACGAGTGCCATGATTGACCTTTTTAGACTCATCGGATGTCAATCCTCCCCATATCCATACCCCGATTGGGTGGATGCTAAAGACGCCTCAGTGGCGTGTGGAGCTTCCTCCATCAATTTCACAGTGAGGAAAATCAGCAAATCTTGCCTAAGGGTAGGGCTGCTGCTTCCCCCATAGCGATGGCGACTTTTAAACAGCACCCCGATAACCGGCAGATCTCCAAAGAAGGGAACCTTCCGGGAATCAACGACTTCAGTTTCCTTAATCAAGCCTCCGATAGCAATGGTCTGACCATTTCCAATCCGAATCTGAGTTGTCACCGTCTGAGTACTAAACCGGGGAAGTGACACGGAGTTACCTCCCCCCACATCAAACGTCTGATTAGAAAGCGCTGAGATGATTTCCGGCTTCATGTCCACTACAATCTCACTGCTGGGATTGACATGAGGCGTTACGGTCAGCAGGGTTCCAATCGTTTTCGTCTCAAACCCGCTGACCGTCGTGCGCCCTGTGGAAGGATCGATCGAATAGTTGGGAATAGGAAAATCTTCACCGATATGTATCCTCGCTTCCTGGTTGTTTAAAACCGCCAAGGTCGGACTGGAAACAATGTGTGTATCGGCACGCGAGCGGAGGATATTGAGCGTCCAGCTAAATGCGGGTCCCGTCAGGGTCCCCAAGGTGATCGTCGAAGCTGCCGCCTTGGGAATAGGAGAAGCGACAAATTTATTTCCCAGGCTGCCCAAGGTGCTCTCGGCCGGAAGTGGAAAGCTCGAACCTAAACTGGCTGCCGTCTGCGCAAGGGAGAGCGACTGAGACCACTCGATACCCAGTTCTTCCTCCTCCTCAAGCTTGGTTTCCACAATTTTCGTTTCAACTAAAACCTGTGGGGTACGCTGATCCAAACGCTTAATCACTTCGTGAATTTGAAAGAGCTTGGTGGGAATATCGGTCACAATCACCGTATTGGTGCGCTCGTCGAATTTCACCTTTCCACGATCCGAAAGCATTTCGGTGATGATCTCTGGAACGCTCTGCGCCTTAGCATAGTTAAGGAGAAAAACTTCCGTGGAAAGGGCCTCTTGCTCTAACGCGTCGATCGTCATGATTCGAACGATCTTGCCTTTGCGTTCATAGGTAAAACCGTAGGTCCTGAGGATAATATCCAGCGCCTGTTCCCATGGGACATCGGTCAATTTGATCGTCACCAACCCTTCCACATCCGTTCCCGCAACGATATCCACACCGCTTTTGAGCGAAAGAATACGAAGCACCTGCCGGATGTCCGCATCTTTAAAATCCAAACTGACCAACCCTTCCTCAGAAGAACGAACCGATTCTGGGCTAGCCTCAATAGACTGAGTCTCTAGCTGTTGCAAATCAGCGGATCCGGTCGTCGATACATCTTCCAACGATGATTCCGACTGATCTGATGAGCCATCTTCAAGCGATACGGAGGAAGCATCTGTAAGGGCATCTTCCTTATGTTCTTCTTGCGCCCAAGCCTGGACAGCACCGGTTAGAAGGATAACGCTGATTATCCCCACAAGGCCCATGAAGGTGAATCCCAAAGACAGATCATCCTCCCACCTGAATTGTTTTACCCTTTTCACGGCCCTGTCCTCCTCTCTTTCTGTTGTTCTACCTCCTCCACCCCGGACAAGGGGGGCTCAAACGCAATATGAAGCACCACAGGCTCTCCATCATTATTGAGCACCACCGAGTCTTTCTGAATTTCCTTCACCTGATAGAATCCAACGCTATCACCCACTTTGACTTCCGTGTTATTGATCAAAGCAATCGACTGGCCTTCGGGGTCCCACAAAATACCATAAAGGGTCGGTATATTTCCGCTGGAGCCTGTGCTACCCTTTACGTTCACTACTCGCCCTTCCTCAATTAATGGGACGAAAGGATCTCGATGTCCTTTGGCATCGTAACGGAAAGAAGAGCCTTGCTGCACGTCTGTGCTGTCAGCCGCAGCGACTAAAACCTCAAACGCCCCGGCCCAGACAATCAGACCCATCCCCACCTGCACACACACACCTATTTTCATTGGGTGTTGAATCCTCTCTTCATCCCAGCAGCCTGCTAAGGCTTAGATCCCGCAGCATCCTCAAAGAGCCCACTGGTCGTAACTGCACCTTGTGTGGCGAAGTACGATTGAATGATCACCTTAACAAAATGCGACCGAGGATTCTTGGGATTTTCGGAAATCTGCAGACTCGAGACTTGAATCATATGCTCGCCAAACTCTGCCAGACTCAAAAAATTTCCCAGTTGATGATAGCCTGCGAGCGCATCTACTTGAATCGGAATCTCGGCATAGACCGCGGGTTTGGAAGCTTCCTCCGCCTGGGTACCCGAAGCGTCATTGCCGGAATTCTTTAGCTCCTTTCTTTCCTTTCCTCCTTTTCCTTCTTTTCCTTCTATAGCGGGCCGTTGAGGAAAGATGGTTTGTATTTTCACATCCGTCTGACTTGCCAGATTGGATAGAAGCTCAATGACGGCTGGCAGCTCCTCCAAATCGGGGAGTGACTCGCGGAATGAAGAAACCGCACCGTTGACCCGACGATATTCTTCCTTGAGCGCAGCTAGACTGGTCGTGTTACGCTGGAGGATGTCGATCTGGCCTTCGGCCTCTTTCACCTGTTGCCCAAAAGCTGACATTTTTTTCAGCAATGGGCCTACCCAATAAGCGGTATAAATCCACAGAAACAGAACGGTGAGACCTCCTGCTAACAACAAGGTCTGTTGCTCACGACTGGATAGACGATGTTTCATTGAAAGTTAAGTCTCAGGGGTGGTTGACAATTGGCAGATAAGGGTGAAACGAACGACTTCGATTTCCTTCTCATAGACACGTTTGAGCGATTCAATCTGGACATCCTTGAATGCGGAAGTAAACTCCGTATCCCCCTTGATATCTTGAACCAATTTTCCGACATTGGCCATTTCGCTACCGCCCTGGCCAATCGCTGCACCTTGGATGACGAGACCTTTGACTGGATCCAAATCGAGATTGGTGAACCAGATTCCATCCGGGGTCAGATCAGACAGTTTATTGAGGCGCTGTGACCAAGCACGTCGATTGCCCGACTTGATTTGCTCAAAGGCCGCAGCTTCTCTTTTAAGCTGATTGAGAGCCTGTTGGAGTTTGTGAACCTCGAATTCCTTCGGCTTGAGTTGCTCGATTTGTTTGGTAAGAACATTCAGGCGTCGTTGATTCAAATGGACGGGAATAAGCAAAACCAGTCCAAATCCGATAAGCAGCCCTACCACAATCCATATAAGAGGAATACGATGCAGCTGTTCTAAAGATGAAAGCGAGGTCTCTCGAGCATCTTCGGGAAGCAGATTGATCTGTAACATGGGGAATTAATCCATCCTTAACGCCAGTCCATAGGCAATGGCAAATTGCCCGGACAGTTCCTTGGCAGGAATCCAAGGAGTAACCGGCTGCGTCAGATGGCTTTTGAGAGCAATCATGAAATCCGCCGATTGGCTTAGGCCACCCGTTACCAAGACTTCTGCGGGTGAACGACCAAAACGATTTTCAAAGTAATCGAAAGATAGCTGAAGTTCAGTTACCAAACCCTCGCACACCGTCTTCATGGCATCCGCAAGACCCGCAGGAGCAGGCTCATCGCTAGAAGTCCGCAGAAGAATCTCGGGTTCTATTCCTAGATGTTCCGCCGCGTGTCGGAAACACTTCTCCGCCCCCCAGGGAATGTCCCGCACCAAATAGGGAATCTGACCTTGGCACATGGAAAGATTGGTGAATTGAGATCCCACATTGACTAATGCGGTGATGCCTTCTGGACGACCGTTGAAGGTGGCTAAAAAACCATTCGTTAAGGCCACGGCATCCACATCGATGAGAGAAACTTCTAGCCCGGCCCGTTTGGCCCAATCCAGCCTGCGCTCGATCAATTCCTTACGACAGGCAATAATGAGTACCCAAACTTTGTTGCCCTCGGCAGGCCCCAATACCACCCCATCAATCACCACTTCTTGGAGATTAAAGGGCAGATAGCGTTGAGCTTCAAACGGAAGGGCCTGTCGAATTTCGGACAGAGCCATGTTGGGCATTTCGATGACGCGCATAATCACCCAGGATCCGCTCACTGACAAGGCGGCTGTTTGTAGAGGCAGGTGCAAACCACTTACAGCCGTCTTGATGGCTCGGGAAGGATCGGTTCCTTGAGCAGCGGGGATAGGTACAAGGTTGGATCCTAGAATGGGTCGAGTCCCAGGTCCCTTACGTGTTCCTAGTGCAACTACCTTCACGCAGGTGGATCCGATATCCACTCCAAGGGTAATCTTGGGTTCTTTCGACGTTACGGTAGTCAAACGTCTCAGGAATCTTCCTATAGATGAGAAATCAGGCAGACGGGGTGGAGGCGTCATCAGGAAGGAAGATAGGCGATGTAGATGTGTTTGACCTGCTTGTACACAACTGGTATCCCAATTCGGCTAACTATCCACATCCACCCCACTTCAATCTCGAGCTGCGTTACGAACTCTCTTTCCACGAGCTTAATGTATCACAAAAGATATGGCCCCGCAAAACAAAAAGCAGGGCCATATCTCCTCATCATCTATTGCCTTTCTCACTCACTGCTCACCGATTCTCTTTCAACTGCTTAATTACGTGCAAAGTTGGACACCCGCAGCACCAGTGTTTCCATCCGGCGCTTGGTCAATGCTGCTCCAGTTTGGTCCATTGGCCGCTGTCGCTCCACAAGCACCTGCAGCACATGTGCAGTGACGAACAACCCCACTCTCATTGATAAAGAACGCTCGTGTCCCTGTCTGTCCTATGGTAGCTGGAACCGCCAGGGTAGTATACTGCTGTCCAACAGTAGTACCGTTTGCGTAGGTATAGTTGAATCCCTGAATGGTCTGACCGGTCATCGCAAGACAGAACGAGGGAGGACCAAAATCTGGAACGGGTGCGGTAGCGGCAGCACAATCAGCACCATACATTGCAGCCAGCCATGTCCCGTTCACAACGCCTGTCGTGTCTGGATACAGGTTAATTACTGAACGTTCCATCTCCAACGAGCTCATGACAGCCCGTAGATTTCCAATCGCAGAAGACTCATTCGCGCTCGTACGACCACGCAAAACGTTCGGAATTGCAATTGCAGCTAACAACGCAATGATTGCCACTACGATCATAATCTCAACAAGTGTAAAACCGGATTGTTTCTTCGAACGTCGAAAACCGCAGCGTATGTTCATGCTTTTCTCCTTTATCGGTAAGCGCTATTGCTATTATATATAAAGCCGCTTGTCCCAGTCACTCTAACAAGCTCGCCGCGTCCTTTTAATTCCCGTTTTCACCTCCTCTAATCGGTTGCTTGTGAGTTGGGAAGTGCCATTAATAAAATATGCCATTGCCGCTGTGGCAATGGCATCCTTCTTTCGGAGCGCTTCCCAGCGGCAACCCAGCCACCCTGTGATGGATAGCCTTATCCCGATGAGGTCTTGCTTTGGTCCTCAGCCCCGGGAAGGCTGATTCCCTACCCCATCGTTCTTAAGCTACCCGCCTAACTCCCACAGGGTCTGTGGCTTTCCCCTTGTACCAGATGGCACAAGGCCCTGCTCTTTTCGCAGGGGACCCCGCCTCTCGGCGAGTGTGGCTTTATCACTGAGGCATTACAAATTTTTTATTGCCTCACACATGAGTTACTCTGTTACTATGCCACAGTGCTTCATTGAAAGTCAAGTGCTTTTATAGTTAATGTTGTACCAAAGTCGATATCTGGAAAATGGGCAAAAATAGGGCGATGACGATACCTCCAATGACTACTCCCAGAATGGCGATAACCAAAGGTTCAATCAGGCTGGTCAGAGCAGACACAGCGGCGTCCACTTCATTTTCATAGAAGTCGGCGATCTTGGTCAGCATCTTCTCCAGTTCACCCGTCTTTTCACCCACCGAAATCATTCGCGTCACCATTCCGGGGAACACCTTACTTTGAATCAGGGGGTCTGCTATGTTCTCGCCTTCTTTGATGCTGGAACGCGCAGCAAGAATCGCACGTTCAATCACCGTGTTGCCGGAAGTCTTGGCCACGATTTCCATCGCCGTAAGAATGGGTACCCCTGACTTCACCAAGGTCGCTAGGGTTCGGGCAAACCGCGAGATCACCACTTTCTGCATGAGCTTACCGAGGACGGGTACCTTCAAAGTGATCCGATCGAATACAAACCTACCCGCCGGTGTGCTGAGGTAGGTTTTCAACAAAACGCCCATTACGAAAATAGCTGCCACTTCAAGCACCAGATACCGCCGCATGAATTCGCTGAGGCCGAGTAACATCTGAGTCGGACGGGGCAGTTGACCTCCCAGTGCCGTAAAGATCTCTTTAAACTTGGGGACGATAACGACAATCAAGAACGTAGTAATGGCGAAGGCCAAAATAGAGACAAACGCTGGGTAGAAGAGGCTGGCTTTCACCTTTCGCTGAAGGACGTCGACTTTTTCGATATAGCTGGCAACCCGATCGAGAATCTCATCCAGGCGTCCGGAAGACTCCCCCGCCCGCATCATGTTCACGAAAAATCCAGAGAAAACCTTCGGGTGTTTGCCGGCAGATTCCGAGAGACTTGAGCCCACCTCGATATCATCCCGCATCTTCCTCAGCACCTGCCCCAGATTTCGGTCATCGATCTGATCGGCAAGCACCTCAAGAGCGGAAATGATGGGAATGCCACTGTTGACCATTGTCGCTAGCTGGCGTGAGAAGATCACAAGCTGGCCGGATTTAACCCTTCCCTGCCCGACCTGCATGAGTGCATGTTTGGTCGATCGTCGCTCATCCACCGCTAATATGACAAAATCCTGCTTCCACAACTGCTCAATCAGCGCGCTGCGCGACTCACTTTCTAAAGTCCCGCTATGCGTCTTGCCACTCTTGTCTTTTACCACGTAAGCAAATGTCGGCATCGCATTCTCTTCATCTGACAGATTATTAACCGACTACTAAAAACCCACCGGAATCACTCTTCGGTGGTCACGGCTATAACCTCTTCAAAAGTAGTGAGACCGAGTTCCACCTTTCGCAAGCCATCCTGACGCAAGGCGCGCATGCCTAAATGTCGAATCGCATGTTCCTTAACCTGCCAGGACTGTGCTCGGGAAACGACCAGTTCTCGAATGCGATCATCAACTTGAAAAAGCTCAATGATCCCCATACGACCGCGATAGCCGGTCTGATTGCAGTGACGACAACCCTTCGCTTTGAAAAAAGTGGCATCGGCAGAGGGGGTCATTCTAAGCTCCTTCAAGAGGGCTAAAGACGGCGTGATCGGCTCACGGCACTTGGCACAAAGCTTGCGCACCAGCCGTTGGGCCTCAATCAAGTTCACACTGGAAGCCACAAGAAAAGGTTCCACCCCCATGTCAATGAGACGCGTCATCGCTGAAGGGGCGTCATTGGTATGTAGGGTGGAAAGTACCAGATGCCCCGTCAAACTGGATTTCATCGCAATATCGGCTGTTTCGAAATCACGGATCTCTCCGATCATTACCACATCCGGACTCTGGCGGAGAATAGCCCGCAGACCGGCGGCAAAATTAAGGCCGATCTCTGAATTCGTTTGCATCTGGGTAATCCCTTCGACTTGATATTCCACAGGATCCTCAATCGTCACTAGATTTCTGCCGGGTTGATTCAGGGTGTTCAAAACAGAATAGAGGGTGGTGGATTTCCCCGAACCCGTTGGGCCAGTAACTAAGATCATTCCATAAGGCCGTTCGATCGCTGCTTTAAATAGCGGAATGGATTCGGGCAGAAATCCCAGATGATCCAGGCCAATCGATAGACTCCCCTTATCCAAGAGACGCAGAACCCCCTTACCCCCATGGGTGATCGGAAGAATGGAAACACGAAAGTCCACCTCCCGTTCATCCCACCGGACCTTAAATCGTCCGTCTTGCGGAATGCGTGATTCGGTAATATCGATGCCCGCCATGATCTTCAATCGAGTCAAGACAGGAGCCTGGACCGCCTTAGGAAGCCGCTGGGACTCGATCAATCGTCCGTCAATCCGGTAACGCACCCGCAGGCAATCTTTCACAGGCTCCAGGTGAATATCCGATGCCCGACGAGCCATCGCATCCGCCACCAACAGGTTAATGACGCGAACCGCCGGAGCGTCGTCCTCCTTTTCATTCAGAAGCAGAGCGACCGCAGTATTCAAAGAATCGCCGGGGGTTCCTTCCTCCATCTCTTCCGCGGAAAACGTCATCTGATTAGAGAATACTTGTTCGATGGCGCGGCGGATCTCGCTCTCTGCGCACAGAACGGGGTCGATCGCCATACGCGTGATGGCTTTCACGTCATCGATGGCGAAGATATTCAGGGGATCAGACATGGCAACCACCAATCGCTCTCCAAATTTCGACAATGCGATCAGCGAATAACGACGGCTCAACCGTTCAGGAATCAAACGCGCAATCACGGGATCCAAACGGAATTTAGACAAGGAAATCATGGGCAGGCCGAGTGTTTGGGAAAGCAGCTCTGTCAGCTTAGTCTCCGATACAACCCCGTCATCAATGAGAAGACGTGCAAAATCTTTCCCACTCGAGGTCGCTTCAGCTTCCAAACGGTCCAACTGCTGCTGGGTAGCGACCTGCTGAGACACTAGAACTTCTGAAATCTTTTGTCTGAAACTCGTTATTTTACTCACACCGGTCATCTTATCGAATGATCCTCACGACTCACCCTACGTAAAAGAGCAAGATTATTCTTCAAAAGCACTTCCCACCGTTGTGCGATACACCTCTTCCAGACTCGTGATATGAGCCAGGGCCTTGGCTAATCCTTGTTCCCTCAAAGGCTGCATTCCTTCCTTCTTCGCCATCGCTTCAATCTCTCGCTCAGGAGCTCGCCGAAGGACAAGCTCACGAATGGCAACGCTCATCACTAAAGTCTCCGCAATCACTTCTCTTCCCATGTATCCGGATTGGAAACATGCTCGACAACCTTTACCACGCACCAGCTCAGGGATTTCCTGACCGTTTTTCAATAAGCCGAGCCGCTCCGCGAGACCTTTCGTGGGTTTGTAACGTTCCATGCATCGGGCGCAGACCTTACGCACCAAACGCTGGCCCACGGCAGCCGTCAGACAAGAACCGATCAAGAATGGCTCGACCCCCATATTAATCAAGCGCACCACGGAACCTGCCGCAGTGTTTGTGTGGAGGGTGCTGAGCACCATATGCCCCGTCAATGCAGCCTTGACGGCCATATCGGCGGTTTCCCCGTCACGGATCTCTCCCACCATGATTATGTTGGGGTCTTGGCGAAGAATGGACCGCAAAGCGCTGGAAAATGTCAAACCCACATCCGTCCGGACACTCACTTGATTGATCCCTTGCAGATCAAACTCGACGGGGTCCTCCACCGTGACCAGATTTTTGTCCGGACCATCGAGCATTTTTAACAAAGCGTAGAGGGTGGTGGTTTTTCCAGAACCCGTGGGTCCGGTAGCTAACAGCATGCCATGCGGCCGAATGGCACAAGACTTAACCTGTTCGAGGTCCCGCTTAGAAAATCCAAAAGTGTCAATGTTCAGGCTGAGCTTACCCTGATCCAGAACCCGCAGACACACATTACCTCCAAACGTGGAGGGAAGTATCGAAACGCGGAAATCAATCGGACGGCCATCCACCGTGAAGTTAAAGTGTCCATCCTGCGGCAGCCGTTGTTCCGCGATGTTCAGTTCGGACATTACCTTGACACGGGATACGATAGCCGCATGCAGGTGCTTCGGAGGCGGAGGCCCTTCTTGGAGAACTCCATCCACACGGTAACGCACCCGAACCGTTTTCTCTCGTGGCTCGATCAACAGGTCTGAAGCATGAAGCCGGACCGCCTGTGTTAAGATCGCATCCGTAAACTTGACGACGGGAGCTTCTTGAGTCTGGATCAACAAACGGGTGGTGTCCGTCTCCTGTTCCTGAGCCGTGGGGAGAACCTCGACGGAATGAGCCTGAGCCTGTTCTACCACTTCACGGAGAGATTCTTCCACTCCAGTTCCGTAATATTGATTAATCGCTTCAAAGATGTCAGACTCGGTAGCTAGGAGCGGGTTAATCGAAAGTCCTGTCAGTGTCGTTAGAGTGTCCAGTGCAAATACATTCAACGGATCAGACATGGCCACGGTAAGTGTCTGTCCAATACAGGAGACAGGAATCACTTTATATTGCGTGGCTAAGTCACGAGAGATCAACCCCTTGAGTTGGGAATCCATCCGTACCCTGGAAAGGCTGATGGGAGGAATCCCGAGTCCTTGACTGATGGCGCTTAAAAGATCCTCCTCTTTGACAATCCCACGTTCGATGAGGATTCTCTGGAGGCTTCCTCCTTGCTTACGCTGAATCTCCAGAGCCTCATCCAGTTGTTTCGGCTCAACCAATTGACGGGCCCGCAATACTTCGATAATCCTTTCCTTGAAACTCGGCATCACGCGGATCCTGTCGATGATGGTTTGGAAGATGTCGGGCCTGAAGGAGCACCCTCTGAGGCACGCGGATAAAATTTCTCAATAGCGCTGAGTATGTCCGATGGCGTACTGATAAACGCTTGAATGATGCACTGGGTCAGCCGCTCCACTTCCTCAATCGCATTTACATTGGAGGGATCCGCCATGGCAAGGGTCAGGGCGTTTCCAATTCGATCGATAGGAATCAGACAGTATTGCCTGGCTATCGATTCTGGAATCAAGGCCATCAAACTCGCATCCAATTCATAGTTCTCCAAAGGCAAGTACGGAAATCCATACTGGGCAGTCAGGGCCAACGCAATATCCTCCTCGTTGCAACATTTAAGATGAATCAAGATCTGCCCTAGAAGACCCCCATGCTCCTGTTGGTACGCCAGGACATGCTCCAACTGTTTGCGATTAATAATCCCTCGCTCCAGCAGAACGTCGCCTAAACGCTTAGTAATAATCCGTTTTGGCATAAGCGGTATCCCTTACCGATTCATCAGCCGCATCAAATCGTCAGGATCGGCTGAGCGCGCCATCGCATCTTCAAGGGTAATGACACGATTGACATACAACTCGTAAAGCGATTGGTTCATGGTGCGCATACCCTCTTTCTGTCCCGTCTGAATCACTGAATAGAGTTGATGAATCTTTTGCTCGCGGATCAACGAACGTACGGCGTGGTTCACTAAGAGTACTTCCGATGCCAGCACCCGTCCACGCCCGCCGGCCTTGGGAATGAGCTGTTGAGAAACCACTCCGATCATTTCCAAGGATAACTGCACGCGAACCTGGTTCTGCTGGTGAGCGGGAAACACGTCGATGATACGATTGACCGTTTGGACCGCGTCGGAGGTGTGTAGCGTGGCAAGGACCAGATGCCCCGTCTCTGCAACAATGAGCGCCGTCTCGATGGTTTCCAAGTCTCTCATTTCCCCAATCAGAATCACATCGGGGTCTTGACGCAGGACGTGTTTCAACCCTTGGGCAAACGATTGGGTATCGGTGCCAACCTCCCGTTGGTTAATCACGGATCGCTTGCTGGTATGCATATACTCGATGGGGTCTTCAATGGTCAGGATGTGAAAATCTTTCGTGCCATTCAGGCGATCGACCATGGCGGCTAAGGTCGTGGTCTTTCCTGAACCGGTAGATCCCGTAATCAGAAGCAGCCCTTTCGGACGATCACACAGGTCACTCACCACCCGAATCGGCAGACCCAGTTCCTCAAAACTCATGATTCTAAAGGGCAGCATTCGGATCGCCACTCCTATATAACCCTGCTGGACATAGAAATTGGCACGAAAACGGGCGAGCCCTTCAATAGAAAAGGCAAAATCCAATTCTTTCCATCGCTCAAACCGTTCCACTTTTTCAGGAGCGATCAGGCTGTAGGCAAGCTGTTTGATGTCTTCCCCGGAGAGCGGAGGTTGATCCATCGCAATCAATCGCTCATCCAACCGCAGGTGTGGAGACAGATTCGCGGACAGATGGAGGTCTGTCGCTCCTTGTTCCACCATCACGCGCAGCAACGCATCCATCGTCAAACGTGTGGAGGCTGGCATCCTGTCAATTCCCCTTGTTCTGGATACTGTTTACGTTCGTTCCCTGACCGCCTGTCTTCTTTAAACGAGCAGTGTTCATCATCGCATCGACAATTCGTTGTTCAAACTGGTGGGCGGTAGAAATACCCTTCCCGGTGAGATTTAATCGTTTCAGGGCATTCACCATCGAAGCAAGGATTTGAGCTCGGGAAAGTTTCACACCGGAAGAGAACAACGCATCCTTTCCAATCTTGTCCAGATAGTCCACCTGTTCACGATTAAGCGCTGCAATCACTCGGTGCGCGTAGATATTCGAGCCTTCGTTTAGGTGTGCCATCGGGGTGTCACGTCGATTCCTTAAAGACTCCTTAAAAAAATACACAGACATCCTGTAAAAAGGCCATCTGTGTCTTCTGCCGTGGGCAACCGCAACTGCCCTTTCGTTAGTTCGAAGATCGAAGTTCAAAGTCCGAAGAAGATTGTTACTTTGAACTCACTTCCCACTTCGAACTCATCTGTGAGGGCTTGTGGCTTTGCCCTGATGCCTGGCATCAGGCTCCAAACCCTTGTACTCTCTCTCAGGTTTGGAGGTCCCACCCTTACGAGTGGTTTGCCTCTTCACACGGATATTGCGCCTGATCAGCGCGCACAACAAATTTTCATTAAAACTATATCACATTACAATCAAAAGCATCAATACAACTTTTACAAAAGGACATTTTTAAAAAAACCATCTCTTAGCTTTCAAACAAACGCACGATTTTACCTAAAGGTCAACTGGCGTGGTCGAGGGACTAGGAGTTAGCTGTGCCATGTTCCAAGAGAAGTAATGAGGATTGTGTCATGTTTCATGTGTCATGGAAAGCAAAAGGAGCACTTTGGCCATGCCTGAGATGTCTGTTTATTTTCTGCTTTTTCATGACACATGACTCATGAAACAGACGTGAGTACTGCCTATTAGAGTCCACCATGAGGTCTTTGTGTGCGATGGATACTTTCCAAGAAACCCAGAGCTGTCCACACCACGATCATCGACGATCCTCCATAACTGAGCAGCGGCAAAGGAACACCGACTACCGGAATCAGCCCCATCACCATCCCCAGATTGACCAGTGCCTGATAGGCGATCCATGAAGCAATCCCAACCGCCAGTAGGCGTCCTAAAGGCACGGGGGATTGTTGGGCAATCCGAAGGGCACGGAACAAAAGCACCCCGAAAGCGACAATCACGATCATACACCCAAGAAAACCCCACTCCTCCCCAATGATGCAGAAGATAAAATCCGAGTGGCGCTCAGGGACAAAACGGAGTCGATTCTGAGTGCCTGCAGCCCATCCTCTGCCCCACCACTGACCGGAACCTATGGCAATCGTCGACTGGATGATATTATACCCTGCCCCGAGAGGATCGGCATCGGGATGCAGAAAAATCATCAGACGTTGACGTTGGTAATCCTTCAGCAGCCACCACCCAAAGGGCAATAGGCCGGCAGATACGCCAACACCCGTCATCAGCATACGTGGCGATATCCCGGCAACCCACACCATGCCAAGCCAGAAAGCTCCAAAGATGGAGGCAGAACCCAGATCCGGTTGAAGAAATATCAGCAACAGGGGCAACGCTACTAGACCCAGGGAAAAACCGACCACATTTGGAGGAAGCGGACGGGGCTGCCCCACAAGGTATCGCGCCAGTACTCCAATAGTCGCCAATTTTGCAATCTCCGACGGCTGTAGGCTAATGCCAAAGATGGAAAGCCAACGACTGGCCCCTAAGCGTTCGCTGCCGAAAAGAAGCACAAGGACTAATAAGAAAATGCTGCATCCATAAGCAATCCCCATCCACCGCATCCAGTACGGATAAGCCCTCCTCGACGCTGTGTAATAAGACACCCAACCCAGAAGAAGATACAAGATATGGCGCACGGCCAGCGTGGGAGTAGTAGTCCCTGTGGCACTGATCATCGCCGCGGTACCGGCGATTGCCAAAATGCTTGCGGAAACCAACAGACTGACGTCCCAACACCGCTGCGAATCCCTGAAGACCATCATATCCCGGCTGCTACAACATATTCACAGATGGACCTGGCGATTTCCGCAGGCAGGTCCCCACCCGAGCCTCCATGCTCTGTGACAATGGCCATGGCTGCTCGCGGAGATTCAACCGGGCAGAATCCGACAAACCATCCGTGTGTCTGACCCGGTAGATGGGTTTGTGCCGTCCCAGTCTTTCCCGCCACACTCACATTTGGGTCGTAGGCCCGATGAGCCGTTCCCGAAGGATCACCAACGGCAGCGATCATCCCTCTACGAACAGTCTCAATGGTCTTAGCAGACCATCCTAACGGATGCAAGGAATGACGTTCATTCACGCTACGATCTTTGATCTTTGAAACAACCCAAGGGGTCAGTTTCTGTCCTCCATTGGCAAATGCACTCACCATCACGGCTGCCTGTAACGGTGTGAGCAATACCTCTCCCTGACCAATCGCCAGCATCGCCACTTCTCCATCGGTGAGATATCTGCTGGGTAAATGGCCCGCGGCTTCCCCGAGCGGCCATCCGGTTCGATGGGAACATCCTGCTTGGTCCAGGGTCTTGAGGAGTCGAACGGCCCCAAGCTTGCGTCCCACCTGCAGGAAATACACATTACAGGAATGCATGATGGCCTCGGAAAGGGATAACACACCATGACCATCCCTGTTCCAGCAATGGAATGTCCGATCCCCCAGGGTCCATGAACCGGGACAGGAAATCTTAGTGGAAGGATTGATCAGTTGGTGTTCCAAAGCGGCGGTAGCGCTGATAAGTTTCAGAATCGAGCCCGGTGTATACACCCCTAGGGTAGCCCGATTCATCAAAGGTGCGTTAATGTCCTCTAAGAGCTGCCGGATCGTTTTCGTCTCCCCCATCGAGAACACAGCGGGTGAAAATGTCGGCACGCTAACCATCGCCAGTATCTCTCCTGTCCAAGGGTCCAACACAACACATGCCCCGGGTTGATCCTGGAACGATTGCTCGATTAACGTCTGTAACGATGCATCGATCGTGAGGCTGACCGGTTGCCCCGCACGAGGTAATTGCTGATCCACCACACGAACCTGGCGGGCTCGATGGTCCACCTCAACTACCCTGCCACCCGCCTGTCCACGCAGATCGGTTTCCAAATACTGCTCAAGACCATATCGACCGACCAGCCCAGCCGGTGAGAGCCCCAAGGACTTAAGACGCCCAAGCTCCTGTGGATTCGGTTGACTCACATATCCAAGGAGGTGAGCCGCCGTCGATCCCAAGGGATAGGACCGAATCAGTTCTGGCTTGACCAAAAGGCCAGGCATTCGCCAGCGCTCCTCCTCAAGATGGAGTGCCTGATCCTTGCTCAGTCGGGTCAAAACAGTTGCCGGAAGAAATGGCAAGCTACGAGCCTTGCGGTAATTTTCCTGAAGCCTGTCAATGGGCTGATGGGTCAGAAGACTGAGTGTCTCCACAATCGATGAGAGATCCTCCAGCTCCTGGGGAATGATTGCGACTCGATAGAAAGTTTGGTTGGTTGCCAGAACGACTCCCTGGCGATCCACAACCAGACCCCGCGGGGCTTCCTCGACAATGAGCCGCAGTCGGTTCTTTTCAGCCAGGTTACGGTAGGTCCGACCCTGTAGTCCTTGCAGATAAATCAAGCGAAACAGGAGTATGCCCGTTGCGATGATCCAGATCATCCGCAGCGTGTTCAGGCGGTTCATCTTAAGAGCACCTAACATAATGAAAACATGGCTGCGTTGCGGCGAAAACTGCCCAGATGCAAGGAACGACGACGATGGCGTAAAGCTAGCGATACGCACAGCAGGAGTGACGCAGCAGATGGGCAGTTTTTGCCGCAACCCGAAGGGCTGGGCTTATCTGCTTCGCTGCGCTGCGTTGTTCGTCGTCGCCATATCGCCTGCCGCATGATATGCCTTCCTCCTCGCCCTTGACAAGCTTGTCAAGGGCGAGCGCCTTGCGCAGCTTGCATCTAATCCCAGCGCAGTCACGTTTTCATTATGTTAGGTGTTCTAAGTCTTTGAAACATAACGGACGCCGCCAGGATTTGTCACCGATCGGATCCGTTGAATCAGAAAAGCACTGACGCTGGTAAGGGCGATGTGCCCTGCGACATATCCCAAGCTGTATACGAAACGGACTCCCTCAAGCCATAGACTTTCCAAACAAAAAAGAGACGTCGCCAGGCTACAGCAAGCAATACTGATGCGAGTATCCGTTAGATCCCAACGCTGAGCCAACAGTCGCAGGATGTAGCCTAAGACAAAAAAGTTCAGGAAAACGACCTCGGCATGGCGAACGGCCCATAGACTGGCGAGCAGTCCCGCGAGTATGGAAGATAAAAACCAACGATGCGGCGCCATCGAGATCGCGATCACCATCGACGCCAGAGTCAGATTCGGAACGCACCAGAAGCAAGGGATCGCCGTAGCCATCAGTTGATGCACCACAAAACCGCTAACCACTAGGCTTACCGCAGAAGAAGGATAGAAACGACGAGGAAACATCAGGTTCCTTACGAATCTCCATCCGTTTGACCATCCATAGATGGCTCAGGCATAAAACAAAGCACTTCTTCAAGACCGCCCAATCTGGCAGCGGGCAGGACCGTGGCCCAAACGGATCCGGAACCTGAATCACGCCTCAGGCTCTCGACTTTACCCAGAAGCAACCCTTTTGGAAAAACCCCTCCCAAGCCGGCCGTCACCACTGAATCCCCAGGTTCAATATCGGCCTGGGCATCCAGATAGATCAATTGACAGCGCCCCTGTCCCAGTCCGATGAGTAATCCTGTTTCCCGGGAGCGTTCCACCATGCCGGCCACTCGACTGTCCGGATCGGTCAATAGGCCTACCAAGCAAGTCTTTGCATGCAATTCGAGCACTCGACCCACGACACCGAATCGATCGATGACAATGCTTCCCAGAGACAAATCATCCCACTGACCTCGGTTCAGCAACACGGTCTGCTGCGTAGGAATCGTCGAGCGTGCGATGACCTTAGCCATCAGTCCGGTTGAACCGGGATGAGATTGAAGGAGCTCACGAGTCGCGTTCAGCTCTCGCAGGGCCTGGCGGAGTTGAGCCACTTCGCGATGAGCGGCGATGAGTTGGGTTTGAAGCTCGAACTGCTGGCGTTGAAGCGAAGGAAAAGAAGGTAAGCTCACCCAAAGCTCAATTACGGCTTGAGCGATTTGATAAGGAAACCGAAGAACAGTAAAAAACAGATTCCTGAACGGATCAGAAAACGCAAGCGCCACCGCAAGGACAAGCACACGGATCAGGAAAGATCGCTGTTGAGGATAATGCGGCGGTTGTTGCAGAATGGATTCCCTACAGCCTTACCCCATTAGAACTTGTTCTAACGGGGCTTCCGGCCGTGGTGCCTCCATGTATCCGTCGATATACACGTATGCGTATGTCGAGGGGAAAAATACTTAGGGTTCGTTAAGAAATGACTGTGCTATTTGGCCGTGGGGATTTTGACTCAGGGTAAGGCGCGAAGAGCGAGCATCCTCGATGAGGATGTAAGCGATGAGCAACGCAGCCATGGGTCAAAAGCCCCCGGTCAAATTGATGCAGTTATTTCTTAACGAACCCTTACTGAGGTTTTGCAAAATCCGAGGAAAGAACCCTACGTGAACAACCCGTTCATCGTGGTCAGTGACCAACTATAATTCAGGCTTTGTCGAGATGGCTATGCGGTTGCGCAGGTATCGAATGTCATCCAGCCCTTTGCCCACCCCCATGGCGACAGCAGTGACGGGATTTTCGGCCACGTGAACCGGCAAGCCCGTTTCCTCTGCCAATAATCTGTCCAGCCCACGCAACAGTGAGCCCCCACCTGCCATGACGATGCCGCGATCGACCAGATCGGCGGATAATTCCGGGGGTGTTTTTTCCAACGTCAAACGGGTCGCCTCCACAATGGATCGTATCGGCTCCGCGAGGGCCTCGCGCACCTCTTCGGAAGTCACAGTCACCGTCTTGGGCAAGCCCGTCACCAGGTCACGACCACGGACATCCATGGTCATTTCTTCCTCCAAGGGATAGGCGGATCCGATACGAATCTTGATTTCCTCGGCCGTGCGCTCACCAATCATGAGATTGTAGGCCTTGCGTAAATGCTCAATGATGGCCTGATCCATCTCATCGCCCGCGATGCGAATCGAACGGGCAATCACAATGCCATCGAGGGAGATGACCGCAAGCTCCGTCGTACCTCCTCCAATATCGATGATCATGTTGCCCCCAGGTTCATGAATGGGCAGACCCACGCCAATGGAAGCCGCTTTTGGCTCCTCAACGAGAAACACCTCACGCGCTCCCGCACGCAACGCAGAATCTCGAACCGCTCGTTTTTCCACCTCCGTGATGCCGGAAGGAATAGCCACCACGACGAGCGGCTTGTTGAGTTTTCGAGGCTGGGCTTTCTTGATGAAGTACCGCAGCATGGCCTCCGTCACATCAAAATCGGCGATCACACCGTCACGCATAGGACGGATCGCAGAGATGTTGCCCGGCGTACGGCCGATCATGCGTTTGGCCTCCTCACCCACCGCCAGAACCTGAGAAGATCCCCGCTGGATAGCCACTACCGATGGTTCGCACAAGAGAATTCCACGTCCTTTCACATACACCAAGGTAGTCGCAGTGCCCAAGTCAATGGCTAGATCGTTTGAGAAGAGTCCCAGGAATTGATTCCATAACATTTGGAGTGCCTGGGGCAGGCGCGATAGAAAGGATTTGCTCATGCGGGGATTGATATAACTTTTTGTCATCGTAACAAAGGGTTCAGGGCTTGTCAACGATTTTTCCGAAACCGCTTGCGTTGCTGTAAGTCCTGGGTAACGTTTTTGTCTGATCGGCCGGCTGGATGAAATCTGTCGCAACTTCTCAAAAAAATCAGGAAACGACTTGGTCACACATTCGGCTTTCCTAATCTGGGTGGTACCCTTGGCAATCAGACCCGCCACGGCAAGGCTCATGGCTGTGCGGTGATCCCCCAGGCTTTCCACCACAGCACCCTTCAGTGGGCCTCCTTCAATTTCCAAAGTCTCGGATCCTACCAACCGAACACGGGCTCCCAACTGGGTGAGGCCCCGCTGCATAGATTGGATACGATCGGTTTCCTTCACACGCAGCTCCCCTAAGCCTTCCAACCGTGAAGTGCCTCGGGCGCAGGCGGCTGCAACCATAAGAATCGGAAGCTCGTCAATCACCCCAGGCACCTCATGCGCTTCCAGAGAAATGGCCCGAACAGGACAGGATTCAACCACGACGGTGCCACGAGGCTCCCAAAGATCCTCCTTGAGGGTATAGCGGATATTCGCCCCCATACGGCGCAGCAGCCTGAGCAACCCGATCCTTGTGGGATTAAGTCCAAGATCGGGCAAGGTGATCCGGGAGCCGGGAATGCATACCGCTGCGACGATGAAAAATGCGGCACTGGAGAAATCGCCCGGAATCACCATCCGCCCGGGAGATCTCAAAGGACCGGGATCAACAGACACCTGGGTGCCTTGAGAATCTACTAAGACACCGAACCGACGTAACGCCTGCTCGGTGTGATCGCGTGTCGGATGAGTCTCACTCACACTCGTGCGGCCATCTGCAAACAGGCCCGCCAGCAAGATCGCCGATTTTACCTGGGCGCTGGCTACCGGACTTTCATAATGAATCGCTTTCAAGGGCCGTCGTCCACGAATCACAACTGGAGGGTAGATCTCGCTCGATCCTCGCTCATCCTTCATCCCTTCCACATCGGCTCCCATGCGGGATAAAGGCTCAACCAAACGGTGCATGGGACGTCGGCTGAGCGAATGTCCCGCCGTCAACCGACTGGTCAGTGGCTGGCCGGCCAACAGGCCAGCGGCCAAACGCAGGGTAGTGCCGGACTCCCCACAGTAAAGTTCATCGCTCGATGGACGAAACGCTTGGTCCTTTGCCCCTTCGATCCATACGGTTTGAGAAGAACGCCTGACCGAAATGCCCAACTGTTCCACAAGGCTCAGGGTGCGTTGGCAATCATCCGACGTAGGCCAAGGCCAGATTTCTGTTTCGCCCTGAGCCATGGCCGAAAGGAATACCAACCGATGAGCGATCGCCTTGTCAGGAGGAACGCTCAGTGTGGCTTGCAGGGCTGATGATTGAGCAACCTTTACATCATTCATGATTCACGACCCGCGGTGACCTGCAATAAAAAATCCCCCACTTCGGGGGATATCATTCTCTTTTCTAAACACAACTCCGTCTTCGAGATTCTCACCAACAGCCAATCATCTACTATCCTCAAGAAGAACCTGTTTCAAAACCTAGGGTATCGTGAGTTCTGAAACATCTCACTGAGGTTTTGCAAAATGCATCGAGACTAGTGGCCCAGGGCCACGAAGAAAGTAAATCATGGTTTTAATATCCAGCACTCACGTCTGTGTAATGTTTCATGAGTCATGTGTTATGAAAAAGCAGAAAATAAACAGGTATCTCAAGCATAGCCAAAGGGGCTCTTTTGCTTTCCATGACTCATGACACATAACACATGAAACAGTCTCTCATGACACATGACTCATGAAACATGACACAATCCTCATTACTTCTCTTGGGACAGGACACAACACTAGAGCGCGCTTACCTGATCCCCTTCCTGAATACTGTCCTTTTTCGAATTGGGCAAGATGGTTGCCGCCGACAGCTCATCATAGAGCTTTTCCACCTTTACCTGACCCAAAATTTCGTTGTCACGAATGACCCTGAATTCCTGCCCGATGGAGATTCCTTGGTTCCTCCCAAGGTTCATAACGATGAAATCATATTCCTTATTGACTACAATCACCTGGCCCGAAGAAGTCTTTGCGCTAGCCTGCGATGAAGCCCCAGCGGATGGATCACTTTCAGCCTGGCCTGTCACCAACACACGGTCCAACTCAACTGGCGCTTGTTGAGACAGCTCCAAGACTTTCGCCTCAAGCGCAGTTTTGGCCTGCTCAAAATCTTTTAACTGCCGTTGCGTCGCTTGATGTTCCGTGGTGAGTGAGGCAAGCTGTTTTTCGATTTGTTGACGGGCCTCTTGCACTTGTTGCAGCTCACTCGACAGACGGATGACCTCTTGCTGGCGCTCTTCCACCGCATGGGAGAGGCTCTGCCGCGTTTCATTGACTTTGGCGACTTCCTCCTGAACAGCCGTCAAGTGAATACGCGCCTGGACCAATTCATCTTCAAGCTGCACCTTGGCTTGCTGAAACTCATCCACCTGCACTTTGAGAGTGCGATTCTCTGCCTGAGACAGCGTTAGTTCCCGCTCCTTGGTTTGACGTCGCGCCGCTTCTTTTCGCTGCATGATTACTGCAACGCTCGCCACCGCTAAGGATGAGATCGTGATCAGGCTGAACACAGAAATCAGTAACTTATGGGATGCGGGTTTGCTGGGTCGGATGGCTTCCATGAGCTTAGTCTTGGCTTCTGTTTCCACCGATGAGATCACCGACGATCCTGGCGTATCCTGCTTGAGCGGATCTGCTTGGTTCGTCCCCTCTTGCATACTCTTTAGTCCTCCTCATCGAAGCGCCGATTGTCCGACGCCTGTTACACCACTTACCCTAACGCTTGTCATAGCCAAAAGAGACGTTGCGTGACTCTACCACACGCCCTGGCTGAGTGTCAATCCTGAACATCTGACGAAGAACCTTAGAAGTAAGCTGGCGTTCCACCCATCGCGCCAACTGTCCATTCTCACGATCTGCACGATCCGCATGAAAAGACCCTTCACGGGGAAATCCTCCACGCAAGCGTGATCGAAAGGGCAGACAACCAACCAGAGGGCTTAAGCGCGCTAACAACTGCCGATTCGTTTGCTCGACGATACGATCCATCCGCCCCCTGGGGTGTGGCTGCGAATGGTTGATGACCACCCCGCACAGGGGCAGTTTCATCTGACGGATACAAGACAGACTCAACAGTGTGTGGTTGATCGTACCCAATCCTGGCCGGCTCACCAGCAGGATGGGTAAGTTGAAGGATCGGGCTAACTGCGCGAGGGTCACACGATCGGTGAGTGGAACCAACAAACCGCCGATTCCCTCAATGACGACACATTCATGACGCGCACACAACTTCTGAAACGCCTCCAGAATAGGCTTGATCCGAATCCTCCGATGGGCGCGCCAGGCCGCAGCCAACGGGGCCAAGGGCTCTGGAAAACAAACAGGGTTCACCCAACTTAAAGGATCGGTGGACTGCGCATAGGCAATCAGGCGTAAGGCGTCATCAGAGATCCAGCTCTTTGCGGATCCTATCGAAATCTCTCGGCCTCCGGTCGCAACCGGTTTCATCACACCGACGTCCAGTCCCTGCTTGCGACACCAAGCGGCAAGCGCACAAGCCACAACCGTCTTACCCACGCCGGTATCGGTTCCAGTCACCCATATGCCCCGCGTCTTCATGTTTGCCGCACAGCATCCTGTAAGGCACAAACCAGATCCTCAATCTGCTGTTGGGTGTGCAATGCCGTGACGCTCAAACGCAGACGGGCCTTTCCTTTGGGAACCGTCGGTGGACGAATCGCTGGAGCCCAAATACCTGCTTGCCACAGCCTGGCAGATAAACGTATCGCTTTATCGGATCGGCCCACCTCGACGGGAATAATATGAGACCCGATGGACTCTGGCAGGAGCCTTCGAACGTGGAGGTGGTGTGTCAGAGACCTTACCCGTTCCCACAAGCAAAGGCGATGGTGCATCTCGCGGCCGAGGATTTCCAAAGCCTCAACTGCAGCAGCGACCACAGAAGTCGGCAAGGCCGTCGTATAAATAAAGGACCGGGCACGATGATGCAGAAAACGAATCAAAGGAACCGGACCCGTCACGAATCCTCCTTGGCAGCCCAACGCCTTGCCCAACGTTCCCATGTAAAGAAATCGATGATGCGGCAGGCCTGCCGCTTCAGGACTGCCGCGTCCGGTATCTCCCAAGACGAAAGCGCCGTGCGCATCATCCACATAGACTAGAGCCTGATGCGCTTCAGCGACTTCCAACAAATCCCGCAGGGGCGCGCAATCCCCTTCCATGCTAAATACCCCTTCCGTCACGATCATGCGACGTCTGGCTGAGGAACTTCTCGAAAGAAGCTCTGCCGCATGGGAAGCGTCATTATGGTGAAAAACCCTGAACCTCGCACGACTTGCCCGGGCAGCCTCGATCAAACTCGCGTGAGCCAGACGATCGACCAAAACCACGTCCCGATTGGAAAGCAAGGCGGTGATGGTTCCGAGATTCGCCAGATAGCCGCTGGGATAAACCACGGCCGCCTGTGCCGCGAACCAAGCGGCCAGTGCCTCCTCCAGACGTTGATGCCACAGGCTGGTCCCACTGAGCAAACGAGAAGCACGCGATCCCACCCCCCATGTCGATACCACTTCTGCGGCAACGGCTCGGAGTCGAGGATGCGCGGACAGCCCTAGATAGTCGTTGGAACACCAGCATACCAACGAACGGCCTCGGATACGCACGAGTGGCCCGTCAATCGCTTCAATCGGAAGAATGTCTCGACGCAGACCGGCCGTCTCAAGCTCGGCCAGCTCACGGGCGATATCCGTCCACAGTTGCTGCAGGGGGAAATTATCCATCGATGATTGTCAGGACAAAACGATTTCTCATCGAGCGTTTCACTCATACAAACGAATTATCTAACGCGACAATGCCAGAGGATAATTCGTTTGTATCAGTCACTGGTTGATTACTGGCCACTCTTGGAATTGGAGGGGGGATTTCTATCTGACAACCATCGGCAGGAATTCCGTGCAGCCGAAAACTCCGAAAATGCCATGCGCCTTCAACCATATACCGCGCTTGAGATAGCCCAGCGCCGGACCAATCACGTTCGCAGCCATAGAGGTTTCGTCACCCAAGATGAAGCGATGGCTGGCGCGTTTGCCTTCAAAAGTAATTCCCGTTAGGGTCATGGTGGTAGAAACCGGCTTCTTCGGATGTCGGGTATCCATCAATCCACCGACCTCCACTTGATCGAGCCGATCCACAACCCCCACACGTTGAAGCAGAAGATCATCGGCGTGTTCCATGTGTCGTAATTCCAACAAACCGTCTCTCTGCGAAAGAATCGCTTCCACTTCCGCATCCGTCATCGCCTTGGCGCGCTCAAGCGAATAGCCTGGAAGATGCGCGATGTCCTCCCGAATCGTCGCTTTGTACGCATCCCAATTCGAAATCCCCACCCCCCACCAAATATCCACACGTTCCACTTCGACAAAAGACTGAGCCGCCAAGACGGCAGCGGCCGCAAGAATGCCGGGCGTTGCCCCGCATCCTGTCAAAACCACCGCCTGAGCCTCCTTGATGAGAGCATCCAGGGCAAACATCTTTCTGACCGCCGGGGTGCGCTTGAGCACGTCCACAAAAACAAGCGGACGATGGGCGCGAGAAAATCGCTCGATCACACCCGGGATGAATCCGTTAGGCAAATTGGGCAATGCAATCAACACCGCATCCCACATCTCTGAGCGGTGAATGATGTCTCTCAGGGGATCGTCGGAGTATCCCACCTCAGATCTGTCCAAGGTGTGGAGCCCCCCAGCACGAGCCTGTGGCACCGGCACTCCCACACCTTGGAATTTTCGATTGTCGATTTTGGATTGTCGATTGGAAGACGGCCGTTCAATCGAAAATCGACAATCATCAATCGACAATTCCACAGGACGAGCCTGTGGCACCGGCAAATCCGCTTCGAGTGGGGCGACATCCCGCCCACCCGTTCGCTCAAGCAAACCAACTGGGCCTATGCCTTCGGCCGTGGGCGCGATGGCTGGGTTGACCACTTCTGAACGCATCGAGGCCTTGACCTCGACAGCCGTCTGACGATAACCACTCACCAGATCCCCATTGATCGATGCAAGCCTCTGGGTGTCTAATCCATCCGAGGAAACCACAAAGCCTTTGCTGTCGCAAACACCGCACAACAAAAGTTCCTTTTTCATCCCGATGATCCGACAGGCCGCCTTGCCTAATCCTCCAGCCCCTAAAACCGCCACGCGTATACGCTCGTCACTGAAACTCATCCTAGCCTCTTTTTTTACTCAGGATTGTGTCATGAGTCATGTCGTATGACTGGGCTTTTGCAAAAATAGCCAACGCGTCGACCGAGTGTTGTGTCATGTTTCATGAGTCATGTGTCATGAAAAAGCAGAAAATAAATAGGCATATCAGGCATGGCCAAAGGGCTCCTTTTGCTTTCCATGACTCATGACACATAAAACATGACACAGTCTTTCATAACACATAACACATGACACGATTTTCATTCTTGTCCATCGATCATCGGGCCTCAATCCATGTCTGGCGACACGATTGCCGTTCCACCAACTCAGTGGGAAGCAGCAACTGCGTAGGATTCCTTTTTTTCCCACCCATCTGTTGGACCAAAACCTCCAAGGCCTGTCTTCCCATCTCTTGCAAGGGTTGGCGAACCGTGGTCAACGGCACTCGTCCGTGAGATGCAATCGGATTATCATCAAACCCCACTACGGAAAGCTCCTCAGGGACACGTATCCCTTTATCGAGTGCCGTCTGAATCGCCTCGAGGGCCATATCATCGCTGGCGGCAAAAACAGCAGTGGGACGATCCGAAAGCTTGAGGAGTACCTCCATCGCTTTTCTCGCACTGGGAAGGCCAAAATCGGCCACCTGGACGTAAGCATCCCGCATCACCAACTGACGTGCCTTGACCGCTTTCAAGAAGCCATCCAGACGATCCAGCCCTGCCTGGGTTTTAAGATCCCCGGTAATCGTCGCGATATCCCGATGGCCTAAGCCGACCAGATAACCCACTACCCGTTCCGCCGCCAAGATATTGTCAACGGCGACGTAGCTGACCGGCAGATCCTCCAGTCGGTGGTTCACCACCACTATCGGGATATCCTGATTCAACACATCATCCAGCAATTCTTCGCAGCCATAGATATCCAGAAAGATCAAACCATCGACGGCTGATCGCGCGGGAATCGTTTTGCCGTTAGTGATGTGCAGGAGAAGATCGCAGCGAATGCGTTCTGCGGATGTTCCGATTCCCTTAATCACCTCCAGGGCGAAGTAAGAGTTGAAAATCCCCTCATACCGAGGAATGACCAATCCCACCGTGTTCGCCTTTCCGGCCGCCAGGCGTTGGGCATTCGGATTGGGGCGATATTTCAATTGCTTGATTGCCACAAGCACACGGCGGCGATTTTCAGGAGATACGGTCGTGACTCCATTGATCACACGAGACACGGTCGTCGTGGATACGCCGGCCGTACGTGCCACTTCAGAAATATCCGTCGCTTTCATCCTCCACCTTTTCTGACGCGAAGCAAAGGTACCTTTATTCTGAGGGCTGTTGGGCGAGCTGATCGTCCACAGGACTCATGAGCTGCGCGGTGACAAAGATGAGCAGGTTCGACCGCTCAATCGAATTATCCTCTTTCTGGAATAACTTTCCCAAGATGGGAATCTTACCAAGCAGCGGCACCTGGGTAAGCGTCTTAGTGGTCGTATCCTTCATCAGGCCTCCCAGAACAACGGTCTGACCGTTTTCAACCACCACGCTGGTCTCAAGATCCCGGGAGGTAAACCGAGGGATGCTGACTTCTCCGCCGAATGAGTCGTCCGTTTTCTTCTCACTCACCGCAGGCTTCAGGGCTAAGGTGATGGTCTTTAAATCCTGCCCTACGCTGGGGGTCACATGCAGCAGAATGCCAAGGTCCTTAGTCACAAAATCCTGGGGAACGTTGACGAAACGCGTTTCTCGGATGCTACTCACGACGTCATTGAAGTCACCGTCCCCGTTGAGATCCTCTCGCTTGACCGAGGCTTCATATTTGGTGGCATAGACAAACTCCGTCACGACTTTGATCGTGGCCGTTTGGTTATTCAGCGTGGTCAGGCGCGGGGCGGAAAGTGTCTTGGTCTTTTTGTGTTGCATCAGGGCGTGCAAGACCGATGAGTACTGGGTCCCGGTAAGAATGCCCTGAAATGTCAGATTCAAACCGCTGCCTGAGGCTTGAGTGCTGAAATTTGAAAAATCGATCTTACTGCCCCGCGCCAAGGAACTCCCGACGCTGGACAATTGCAGAGCCGGTCCGAGAGTATCATTCCGGCCTAGCTTCTTAGTCAGGGATGCATTTCCAGTCAGTTGCTCATCCAAGGCCCACTCTTTGGTATTTGTGACAGTCACCTCAAGGAACCGAGCCTCGATGAGTATTTGCAAAGGCGTGACGTCCAATTGTTTCAGAAGCTGTTCGATCTGCTTAAGGTAATAGGGGGCATGGGTCGCGATCAAAGCACCGCTGCGTTCATCCAAAAGAAGCGAGCTGTTGGGTATTTCAGGAATCACCTCTATCAACAAATCCCGGATAGTTTTTAACTCGCGTATCCTCGGAGTCCCCAGGGCCACCCCCTGGCGGGTTTCGCTCAAAGGCTCAAACGCAGCAAACAGACCGGGTCCCTGATTGAGAAAAAACACGCGGGTTTGGAGCGGTTCAGATTCCATCTCGTCTTGGGTAGCCACCCAAATGGTTTGCTCATCAATCCAAAATAAAAAGCCTTGGAGCTTGACGAGATAGTCCAAGGCTCGATACAGAGGCATATCGACCAGATGCACCGTCACCGGTTTGGCGAGCTCCTTGGCTTTCTCCGAAAGGATGATATTCACCTTGGCGCTTTCGGAGAGAATCTCAATGGCCGATGCAAAGTCCAACTCCTGAAAATCGACGCTGAGGGGTTGTGTCAAACGCTCCTGAATATTCGTACTGCGGAGCCCATCGGGATGAGCCTGTGGCACCGATAGGTCAGCCCCCCCAGTGGAGACGACATCCCGCCCACCCAATCGGCTGTTAACTGCCGTGTCGTCTACGGCTTTCGGCCGTGGCTCAATGGCGGGGTTGCGCTGCTGTTCGGCCTGCACACCGAGTGAGGAAACCATAAAGAAGGCCAGCACCATGAAGCCGCAGGACTGTGCAGACTGGGCCATTCTCTTTTCCGCTTCCCCCAGGGTCCCATCCACGCTCTCACAATCTGCGAGAATCTTGCACTGGACAGCCCTTTTAAGCTCGATGATAAGGCGTTTGTGTCCCTACGTCGTCTGCCCACGCGAACTTAAGACACGGGCGGTAATAAAAATAATCAGGTTCTTACGCGTGCTGGTTTCCTTCGACTGACGGAATAATCCACCGATAAGCGGCAGATCCCCCAAGACGGGAATTTTCGTAGTATCCTCAGAAGTGGAATCCGTCATCAATCCCCCCAGCATAACCGTCTGTCCATCTTCAATCACCACGCTCGTGGTGAGTTGGCTTGAGGTAAACTCCGGCACAGTGACCCCGCCTCCAAGGTTGCGGAACTGGCTGAACTGGCTTACCTCCGGCGCCAACACCAGCGTAATGGTCTTGAGGTCCTTTCCGATGCTGGGTGTGACATATAAAAGAATGCCGATGTCCCTGGCCTGGAGATCTTGGGGAACGTTGGCAAATTCGGTTTCCCCAGCGTCATCAAAATCCCCGTCCCCGTTGATGTCGAATTGAACCAGGGAGACTTCGTAGCGAGTGGGGTAGCGGAATTCATCCACGACCCGAATCGCCGCGGTCTTGTTGTTCAACGTCGTGACCCGAGGGGACGATAGGGTTTTGCTCTTTTTTGTCTCATCCAGCATGTGCAGCACCGTTTCAAACTGGGTGCCTGTAAGCACTCCCTGAAGGGTGAGGTTGAGCCCCTCATCCTCACGCGCCAGAGCGGGAAACTTAAACCCGCTTCCGCTGTTGAGTTGATGCCCGGCGCCGCGCGAGACTAGATCCGGATCCCCTTTCTTGCTCAATGAAACGTTACCCGTCAGCACGGACTCCATCGCCAACTGCTCGAGCTCAGTCATCACCAGCTCGATAAAACGCGTCTCGATGAGAACCTGCACCGGGGTAACATCCAACTGACTCAGCAGTTGCTCGGTTAAAGCAAGGTTTTCGCTGGTGTTGGACATAATCAACGCCCCGCTGCGCTCGTCAATCACCAGTTTGCTGTTTGCGGGCTGTGGAATGGCCTTCTCAATGAGTTCCTTCAACGGTTCCATGGCCAGAACGGGATTACCCTCAACCGCTGAGGCCTCCAGGGCATAGGGGCCCAGTCCATTGCGCAGAAAGAAAACGCGCGTTTCCATAGGGGCGTGGCTCATCTGCTCCTGCGTTGCTAAGAGGATGACGTCATCATCGATGCGCCAGGTCAGTGATTGACTTTTAGCGAGATATTTGATCGCCATTTCTAAAGGCATATCCTGCGCCTTGATGGAAACGCGACGCCCCTTCAGATCCAATTCCGGAGACGGGATGATGCTCACCCCGACCCCATCTGCAAGAAATTCCAGCACATCCCCCAGAGCCACGTCGTCGAACTGAAACGAGAGCGGCTCCCGCAGCTTAGATTCCATGCTCCGCTGGAGTTGACCATAAGACACTGCGGATAGAGGACGCAGGCTTTGAACGGGAGCGGGCAAAAGCTGATGTTTCAATACTTCATTCACCATCATCTGATCTTCCCGATCCACCTTTTGCTCCAAACGCGTTTGCTCTTGCTTGAGCATCTCTGCCTGTACATGGTTCATCAACTGCTCGGCCTGTCGGTTGGAAGGATCTTGAGCCAACACACGGGAGAGCAAGTCCACCGCCCTGGCATGGTCACCCCCGTAAGATGCCTGCTTGGCATACTTCAGGTTCGTCTCCAATTCCATGCGCTTCTCATTGAGCTGGCGCTCCAAATCAGTCACACGGCTAAGCTCTTGGGAAGGAGCCGTTGCCATTTGTCGTTGTTGCTGCAGCCGCTGTTTCATTTCTATCTCCAGCAGAAGATGCTGAGCCGATGAGACCAGAGGGTGAGTGGGATCAATCAGGGGAAGTTGCTGAAAGATTTCAATGGCCTCGGCATAGGCTCCGAGCCGATAGAACGCCAGACCTCGCTGATAGAGAAGCTTGATGTTTCGCCCTCTGGCAAGCTGAAGTTGACGTTGTGCCTGTTGGTCCCGCTTGGCTTGCTGTTGGGCTTTTTCTTTAGCCAACCGAACCGCAAGGCGTTGAGCCTGTTCCACGACCTGCTTTCGTCGTTGTTGAGCGACTTGCTGCCGTTGATCCTCCAGACGCTCTTTCGCCGCCTTAAGCAACTCCTGCGTCATGATTACCAGCCGACGCCGGTCTTCTTGCAAATCACCGTCGGAAGCGGAAGGCTGACCCTCGAATGCCAACAAGGGAAGATTGGCAGACAAAAACCCTAGGGCTATCGTCCCCAAGATTCGCATCCTTAGATTTTGACTTCGCTTCATGAAATGAATCCGCATCTCCAATATCGTGTCACGTTTGATACGTTCAGATTTTCAATCGACAATCGTCTTCAAAGACGCTCGGCCATGGAAATGGAATCGCTGTCAGACTTCTCCATCGCGGCATTCAACACCGCTTCTTGTGCGACCACTTCCTCAAACAGATGGATCGCCTGTTCGTACTGCTCCTGCTGAAAAGCCTGTATGGCTTTGGTAAACAGTTGCTGGATTTCTTGAGTAGTCGTCTGCTCAAGCGTTTGGCGTTGCGCGGTGAGGATATCATCTCGAACCAACACAATGCGGCTGGGTTCGGGAGCATCCAAGGCTTGGGCCTGTACGACACATTGAAGGGCTTCGTTAAATTGTCCCTTCGCCGAGAGGCCGTTGGCCTTCGCTAAAAGGGCTTCGACTTTCTGTCGACGAGCCTGCTGAATCTGCTGGGCTTCCTGTTGAATCTGTTGGTACTGCTGCTCCATCTCATGACTCAGTTGCATGGCAAGCGTCCGCTGGCGCTGAAACTGATGCTGCTCTTGAAGCAATAGGTTCTGCTGCGCTTTAACGACAACGCGTTGATGGATAGTCTCCAACTCCAGAGCCAACCTCTCAGGCAACTGGGTCAAAACGGTGTGAAACCATTGAAGAACTTCGCTGTTGTCCAATCCTTTCGGAACGCGCTGGAACGCCTCTTCAAAGCGAATCGGCCAATCGCTCCAGGATACATCCCACTGCTCTATCCTGTGTCGGCTGGCCTCTAAAGCCTCACTCAAGGTTTGAACACGCGCCTGAAGCGCGGCATACTGACCGTCCAGTTGGGAAAGCTGTTGGCGAGCATCATTCAGGGATTGTTGTAAAGCCACGTTTTGTTGCGTGTGCTGCAAACCCATGTCATTCATGAGGTCGGCCATAGCCTGTCGCAGACTGGCCTCCTTGAGAATGAGGCGGCGCTTTTGTTCTGTGGCCTGTTGTTGTTTTAATTGCTGGGAAAAAGCCTCCTGGCGCGTAGCGAGGAGCGTTTCATATTCCCCTTGAAGCTGCTGACGATAGGCTTCAAAGGCGCTCTGGCGATCCGCCATCGCCTGTTGCAAGGTTTGTTTAACGGCCAGGATCTGCGGTTCGCCTGCTTCTATATTTTTCAAGCGTGCCAGAATCTCTTCGGTCTTCTGCTCCACTTCAAGAGCCAGGCGTTGCAATTCATTGGCCTTTAGGTCCAGCTCCTGTTGAATCCCAGCCATCATGAGGGTGCGTTGGCGCTCATCAAATTCCCGGATTTGACGGTCAAAGTCTACAGCCATCTCTTGGGAAAGACGTTCCTGCATCAAAACCATTTCCTGTTGCAATCGGGCTTCAAATGCGTCTCGAATCGTTTCCAAATAGGCATTCCGTTCCTGAGCCAAGGCATCCAGGTGCTGCTGAATCTGTTGTTGATTTCTCTGTCGAATCTCTCGCTCCCCATCCACCGTTACTAAAGTCGTTTTGAGTTCTTCCTGCTCGGTGAGCAACTGGTTGATTCGAAGCTGCAACTCTTTCCTGCCCTGCCAGGCTTTGAGCCATTCATTCAAAACCTGAACGACGGCCTTAGCGTCCGAAGGATAGTCGGTGACGGCAAAATCCATAAAACTGGCAGGGGAATCCACAGTAACGACCGAAGACAACCATTCTTCCGCTGTTACCCTTGAGACACCCCAGACTATCTGTCCTGCCAGCAAGAGTCCCAAACAGCTTGCGAACCGAATCCCTCTTGCCAAACGACAAGATCGGACACACCCCAAACGCCATGAGTCGCTCATCTGCCTCCTATTTCATGTGTTATGTGTCATGGAAGACTGTTTCATGTTTTATGTGTCATGAGTCATGGAAAGCAAAAGAACCCCTTTGGCCATGCTTGAGATGCCTGTTTATTTTCTGCTTTTCCATGACACATAACACATAACTCATGACACAGACGTGAGTACTACATATTATTAGAGTGCCATCACTGTGTCTTCGACGTCAACGTCAAGATCGTCGATTGGCCGGTCGATTCTTCCGATACTATCACCTGGTCTTCGGCAATGTCAAGGAGTTTGAACCCTGAAAC
>JAHFGV010000012.1:0-2771 GCA_023247255.1 Candidatus Omnitrophota bacterium
CTGTGCGATATGTGGCCGCCACTGCCGCTCGCGGTTGGTGTGAATCTGAATGTTGCATCCCCGTGAGCAACCGGGGCAGACGGAGTCAACCGAACCTAGATACCACACGCGGCACTTGAATCGAAAATCGCGGTCGGTCAAGGCTCCCACGGGACAGATGTCGACGACGTTTCCGGAATATTTATTGTCGAGGGCCTTGCCGGGGTGCAATCCGATCTCGGAATGATCCCCGCGGTTGAAGATGCCAAACTCGCCAGTCTTTGTGACCTCATCGGTGAATCGCACGCAGCGCGAACAGAGGATGCACCGCTCCGCATCCAGCATCACCGTCGCTCCGATAGGCACGGCCTTGGGTTTTTTGTTCTTTGCCTCGTTGAACCGCTGATCGTAGAGCCCATGCTGCATGTAGTAGTCCTGCAGCCAACACTCGCCGGCCTGATCGCAAACCGGACAGTCTAGAGGGTGGTTAATGAGCAAAAACTCCAGGACGTCTTGACGGGCCTTTAAGACCTTGTCGCTGGTAGTCTGAACGCTCATGCCTTGCGCCACGCGGGTATAGCAGGCAATCGGTAGTTTGGGGCTGCCTGCGATCTCCACCAGACAGATCCGGCAGTTACCCGCGATGGAAAGACCAGGATGGTAACAATAGAAAGGAACCGGGCTTGCCGCTTTCTCACAGGCCTGAAGCACCGTCGTTCCTTCGGGCACGCTAATCGTTTTGCCATCAATGGTGAGGGTGATCGGTTTGATTTCAGACATAGGGAGATCTCATCATCACTGATCTAGCGTGGTTAGATCCCATAGGATTATCCCCATAAAAAGCAACCCAGCAATCAGAAAAAACCATCCTAACCTCTTAGTGACCCGACGGAGTTTGTGCTCATCTTCGATCACGATTTTAACGCCCAAACTCAATAACGGCCTGCCATACATCCAAGCCACCCATCGCGTGGGCTCTACGAGCATCAGATATATGCTCCAGAACCAGAACCCGAAGAATAGGCTGACAAAAATAATTCCCATCAACGGTCACGCCTGGACGAAAGCAAGAATGGGTGTTGAATCCCCTACAAGATCGCATCGCTTCTCTCGAACATGAAACTCAAATTCCTGGCGGAACTTCATGATATAACTCTGGACTGGCCAGGCTGCGGCGTCGGCAAACACGCAGATGGTCTTGCCTTCCATGTTACCGGCAATGCCCAGCAGGTTATCCAAATCTTGAGGACGTCCATCCCCTTTCAGAATCCTATCGACGATTTTGAATACCCACCCCGTGCCTTCGCGGCAAGGCGAGCACTGGCCGCAGGATTCATGGGCGAAGAACTTGGAAGCATGCCATAAAGCCCGCACCATGCAGGTCGTCTCATCCATCACGATGACACCGGCCGATCCTGCCATGGTTCCAGCCGCAAGGAGCGAATCAAAATCCATTCGCACATCGATTTCATCCGCCTTGAGTATCTTTGCGGAAATTCCTCCCGGAATGACTGCTTTGAGCCGACGCCCGTGAGAGACTCCTCCCGAAGCATCGATCAACTCCCGCAAGGTAATTCCATGAGAGGCCTCATAGAGACCAGGCTTCTGGACATGTCCACTCACTGAAAAGAGTCGTGTCCCTCCGCTCCTACCGTAGCCCAGCTTCGCAAACCAGGAACCTCCTTGGGTAATGATGGTCGGCACGCAGGCAAGTGTCTCTACGTTATTGATCACCGTCGGAGAACCGAAGAGCCCCGCGATAGCAGGAAACGGGGGTTTCAATCTGGGGAAGCCCTTCTTTCCTTCCAGCGACTCCAGCAAGGCTGTCTCTTCCCCACAGATGTAAGCGCCAGCACCCCGATGGATGACGACGTCCAGCGAGTGTTGCGTATTGAAGATGTTCTGCCCCAAAAAGCCGTAGCGGTAGGCGTCCTCGATAGCCTGTTGGAGAATCTGCGCGGGCTGAACATACTCGCCACGAATGTAGATGTAGCTTTTGCGGCAGCCCGTGGCGTAGGCCGCGATCAAAATCCCCTCTAACAGACGATGGGGATCTTTAGTAATCACGTAACGATCCTTGATTGTGCCGGGCTCTCCCTCATCAGCGTTGACCACGAGAAACTTCGGTTTAGTACTCTCTTTCGGGATGAAGCTCCACTTCTTTCCCGTCGGGAATCCTGCCCCTCCCAGACCGCGCAGGTTGGATCGTGTGACTTCCTCGATCACTTGTTCGGGGTGCATTTCGGTCAAGGCCTGGCGCGCCGCTCGATAACCTTCGTCTCGAATGGTGGTCTCAATCCTGTGCGAATCTTTCAGTGTAAAACGCTTGGAGATGACCGGCTCAACCAAACCGGGTGCCCCGCAAAAAGCCAACGGCAATTCGGGCAGAGACTCTGGCGAGCGCACCAGGGTCTCAATCGTCTCGGCAGTGATGGGGCCAACGTATCGATCGTTGACTTGCATCACCGGAGCGACTTCGCACGCGCAGAGGCATTCCACCCTCGAGAGGCTGAAGCGTCCATCCGGCGTTGTCTGACCGGGTTGAATCCCAAGTCGCTTCGAGATCGTGGCGAGACAATCCTCGCCTCCTCGCAGAGCACAGGCGATGTTGGCACAAACCTGCACATGGGTGCTGCCGCGGGGAGTGCTGTGATAGAGGCTATAAAACGTCACTACCTCATGCACATGAGCGGCAGAGACACCCAAAAGACTTCCCACCCAATCTTCCGCCTCTGTGCTGACATAGCCCAGACGTCGTTGAACCAGATGCAGGATGGGTAGCATCGCCGCCC
>JAHFGV010000012.1:2871-12677 GCA_023247255.1 Candidatus Omnitrophota bacterium
CGATCCAATTCCCCACCGATCATGTTGATGGAGCCAAACGTCGGAACCACATCGGCCAGCAAATCGCCTACCAAAAGCTCGGGAAGGGCGGCCATGATCGTAAAGCAGGGTGGACGCACGCGTACCCGATAAGGACGATCCGATCCATCGCTGAGGACGTAAAAACCAAGCTCCCCATTGGCGCCTTCGACAGCGCTGTAATACTCACCGGGTGCCGGACGCACCCCGTGGCCGATCATGACGAGTTTAAAGTGGTGCATGAGCCCTTCGATGTTTCCGTAGGTGTCTTCCTTCGGTGGAAGAATCGCGCGTTTCTCTGAAACGTTCACACGCTCATGGAAACCGCGTGTGGAGCCTTGCAGCGTTGGATCGAGCTCCACTCGGACCTCTTTGAATCCTGCTACACGTCCCATCTTCGCTTCATCGACCATCACATCTGCGGGTAGCACTCGTCCCTCAAAGTCCACATTCAGCGCCCCACCCGGAAGTTGCGCCAAGGCCTGTTCGATGATGCGCATGCTCTGTTCCATTTCTTCCATCCGAACGAGATACCGGTCGTAGTTATCGCCATGCTCGCCGGTGGGTATATCAAAGGAGAGTCGATCGTAGACGAAATAAGGCTGGGCCTTGCGAGTGTCGAGGGCGCTCCCGGTGGAACGCAAGAACGGCCCAGTCATTCCGAAGCTGATAGCCCGCTCTTTTGAGATCACACCGGTTCCCTGCATCCGATCGACGAAGATTCGGTTGCGCGTGAGCAGGGTATCACATTCCAGCAATACCTTACGCACCTGCTGGAGGGTATGACGGGTCCTATCGGCAAAACCTTCAGGCAGATCCGCCTTCACTCCGCCGATACGCCCGTAAGAGATCGTCAGACGCGCACCGGTGACGGACTCGACTAGCTCCCAGAGCCACTCGCGGGCCTTGATCATGTAGAGAAAAACGGTGAAGGCTCCGAGTTCCATGGCCGAGGCTCCCACGCAGGTAAGATGATCCGTGATGCGAGAAATTTCACTCATGATGACACGGATATATTGGCAGCGTTCAGTCACCTCGATGTCCAGCAAACGCTCGATGGCCAGGCAGTAGCCGAAGTTGTTGATCAGGGGGGAGACATAGTTGAGCCGATCCGTATAGGGAATGACATTATTGTAAGGGCATCTCTCGGATTCTTTCTCGAAAGCCCGGTGCAGATAACCGATCTCGACGTCTACCCCTAGCACTTTCTCTCCTTCCAACTCCACAATGAGCTGGATGATGCCGTGCATCGCCGGGTGCGATGGGCCCACGTTCAAGAACATGTGCCTCGTTTCCATCGACGAAGTCGATGGAAACGATAGCTCAGGGTTCAGGGTTCGGGGCTCAGGGCTCATGAAATGCAACGGGGTATCTCTTATTCCGATGATGAAAACCATCCACGATTATCTCTCGATTCAAGCAAGGCCACCCAGTTGCTTCGGATAGGCCGAGTGTGCGAATGACAACTTCTAAAGGAGTCTCTTGACTCAGCTTTAAACACACATCGCGCACATCATGAATCAGGTGATCAAATATTTGAACTGTATTCCCTGCGAAGCTTAATTCTGCGGGGTATCTGGCGCTTGTTTCATACTGTTCGCTCTTCAACATCTCGATGCCGTTAACAAAGGGACGGTTTCTGAGCACCATACGACCCATATCACGAGCATGCGAGACACATGCCTTGCGCAACTTGACCAGGTCGTGCCCGAACTTCTTTTGAAGACACTCGTCAGCCTCTTTGCCATCTGGGGGTGCTTGATCTCCCATGAGTTCCAACAGGAGAAGCTTCAAATATTTCTCCAACGCATCACGGCAAAGCCTAAGCACCTGTGGATAGAGTGAGCCGACGTAATACAGAACGCGAACAGCTACATAGTCAGAATCAGCATGGATAAGCCACCCGCGTCGATAGGAAGTTAATGACTCGACTGACTTGACAAGTTGTTCTCGACCTGACATCTCGATAAACGTTCCATCAACAGTTGTTTTTGCCTCGAGCCCAGAACCCTGAGCGCTCATCAATTGACCGGCCCAATGAGAGGCTGGCGCTTGCGGACGGGATAGTCTTTGCGCAGAGGATGTCCCTCAAACCCTTCGTACATCAGAATCCGTTTCAGGTTCGGATGCCCTGTGAATCGGATTCCGAACATGTCCCAGATCTCCCGTTCAAACCAGTTGGCCGTCGCCCACAAACCACTCACCGATGGAATATTCGACTCCGCAGCGCGCAACGGAACCTTCACACGCAGCCGATGGTTGTGGATGCTGGAATAGAAATGATACACCACATCAAAGCGGTACTCGTCGTTGGACACTAAGCGCGTCCAGGTCTGCGTCAGTGGTTTTGGCTTCATGTAATACGGCAGGGGGGATGGCGTAGTCAGGGTCGGACTGCTGGACTGTATTTTCCCAAACTTGAGATAATCGACGCAGCTTGTGTCCATAAGAAAATCAAAAGCCATACCTGGATCGTCTCTGAGAAACTGGGCCATCTCCAGAAATCCCTCTCGGTGAATCAGCACCGTCTCTTGACCCCGATACTGGTGGCTCGCAATGACCCATTGAGGAAAACGCTGCTGCACTCTCATGATTAGAGGAACGGCTTGCTGCTCGCTGTCCATTCTATGAGTCGTCGTCTGACTGCTGTTCTCCACTGCTCGCTGGTTCTAGAGGTGGGTTTCGGGTGTATGTGGGGTTTCGAAATCCGCAGGGCGTGCAGAAGAACCTTGGGGTACGGTTACCCTCGCACCCTGAGCAATCTTTTCTTGGAGTTTAATCAGCCCATCTAGCACATTCTCAGGACGTGGGGGGCAGCCGGGGATGTAGATGTCGACGGGAATAATGGTGTCGATGCCGCGAACCGTAGCGTAGTTGTCGTAGAAACCACCAGTGCAGGTGCATACGCCAAAAGCAACCACCCACTTGGGCTCGGTCATCTGATCGTAGACGCGCTTCAGGACCGGTGCGATCTTGTGGCTGACGGTGCCTACTACAAAGAGCACATCGGCCTGCCGAGGGGAAAACCGTGGAAAGCCGGCACCAAAACGATCCATATCGTAGTGCGAGGTCGCAGTCGCCATGTACTCCATGCCACAGCAGGCGGTCACGAAGGGATACTGGAAGATCGAAAACTTGCGCGCCCAGCCCAGGGCCGCATCCAACCGTGTCGCCATCCAGTTCAACGATGAGAGATCCGCACCAAAAGAAGACATCGTTTATCAGTAATCGTTAGTCAATTTTTGACTTCTGACGACCACTGCTTCCAACGCCCCCTGTTTCCAGGCATAGACAAAACCGACTACTACAATCGTCAGAAAGAAACCCATCTCGATCAACCCGGCCCAGCCCAGGGATCTGGCCAACACCGCCCACGGAAATAAAAACACCAATTCCACATCAAAAACTACGAACAGCATGGCCATGACGTAAAAATGAAGGGGCATTCTTCCAACCGGTAGGGCTACAGGAACCACTCCGCACTCGAAGGGTTCGGATTTGACAGGATGGGGACGTCGAGGGCCCAGCCATCGGTTCACCCCAAGCATCAAGGCGGCTACACCGGTGGTGAGGATTGCGAGTATCAGAATGGCGCCATACTCCATCATTTGTGATTTTTTTCACAAACTTTACGGCAGCCAGTATAACAAAAGGATAAGAACCTGTCTATGGAGGACGGCGCACACTTAGGGGGGTAACGACAACAGAAGGTACCGAACGACTACTCTGTGGAGAGGCAGTGAAATACCCGACCGCTACCGGATACACCGCTATCTGTGGTAATCAATTCCCCGCTCAAGAAACTGTTCGTCCATTCGTTTGGGAACGAAGTAACCCCTGACAAAAACCTTGAGCGGATCGATGTCGAACTGGCGACAGCTATAAATATCAATAGAGATGAAATCTTTCGGGGTAAGGGTGTGAATCTGAATGCCGCTCTCAACTAATGGGACCCACCCGCTCAAGCCCGCTTTATCGGGAAAGCGTCTACCATCGGTACGGAAGATGAACGGGGGGGACTGGGGTTCAACCTTCAACACCCGCACAATCTGTTCCAAAAAATCGTAACACAGTCCTAAATCATCGCAAGCCCCCTTCTTGCATTCATAAAGATCCAGAAGGAGTTGAAACCCAAATGGCGCTAGCCGCCGTTTCGACTTGCTGCTTTCAACCACCAAAGGGGCGTCACACACCTGAGGCATGCTTGTTTCTGTTCTCCTTATGCGGTCATTCTGAAACGAAATGCAGAACTACGCTTTGCTAAATGTAGATGGTATAAGCTACTGCTGAACCCGTCAACAAGAATCTTTATTGGTGTCATGTTCGATCGCCGATTTGTTTTATTTTCCAATCGAAAATCTACAATCGAAAATTCTCTCAGCCTATTGATGCTCGCGCAATTGCATGACAGGCTTCACCGTCGAGAAACACTGCCATGCTGATTTGCGAGACTCAATAGAACCCAGATGGATTTTACCGCAGCCTACTAGGGCTTAGGGGTGAGCGCTAAACTTGACGGAATGCGCTGGGGAAGCTAGAGTGAAAGCAATGGCCTATCCTTTGTTGTTGCACGGCAAGCACCATCGCAATCCACCAACCTATCAACCGCTGGGACAATGGCTGGTCCCTTGGAACTTCCAATCGATGGAAGCGGAATACCAGAGCTTACGCACGGGTGCCGGACTCATCGACTATTCCACCCAAGCGCTCATCGAGGTGCGCGGATCGGATCGCGTTCGTTTCCTTGACAATCTTCTTACCAATGACATCCAGCAGTTGCTGCCTGGATCTGGATGTCAGGCGGCCCTTCTGACTCCCACGGGAAAACTCATCAGTGATTTGATCGTATTTGCTGATGAGGATGTCTTATGGCTGTTGTGCGAAGCCACACGCTCTCCCCTCATCACACAAACGCTCGATCATTATGTGTTCTCCGAGCAGGTCAGCCTCGCCAATCACGAACGGGCCTATGCGGTCCTGGCCATCCAGGGACCGCGCACGATGGAAGTTCTCACCCAGTGCCTGGGTGAGGTCATGCCCTTTCCCCACTCCATCGATCATACCCTGTTTCCATGGCAAGGAAACGCGTTGCGTTTCATTCGTCATAGTTTGATAGGAGGCGTCGGCGTTTTATGTCTTTGCCCTGCGGATCGTGTCTGGGAATTGTGGGAATGGTGGAGGACTACAGGAATGGCGTTTGGCCTGGGACTGGTGGGATGGAATGCCTTGAATACGGCGCGGATCGAGGCTGGGATTCCCTGGTTTGGGCTGGACATGGATGAGTCCAATCTGTTGCCAGAAACCGACCTCACCAGTCTTTTGAGCAGCGACTCGAAAGGCTGCTACCCGGGCCAGGAAATCGTCGCACGTCTGTTGACCTACGGCTCAGTGAGTAAAAAACTGGTCGGCCTGCTGATTGAAACTAACCAAGTCCCTGAAACCGGCGATGTCATCACGCACGCAGGCAAAGATGTGGGAAGAGTTACCAGCGCCTGCTTTTCTTTCACCCTCAATCAACCGGTTGCGCTCGGCTACGTTAAACGGGGAACCTATGAACGTGGTATCCGCGTCCAGATCATGCACCAAGATTGTCCGCTTCCTGCTATGGTCGTTCCGCGACTTCTCGTCAGGCGCACCTGATTCCACTGCCAGAAGCAAAGTCCTGATTCTTACGCGTTGGCCCAATAGCGAATGTATTCCTGCAGATGGGTGAGGCTGAAGAGATCGGCCATGCGGTCGAGAAAAACCCTACCGGCCAGATGATCGCACTCATGCTGGATGACGCGAGCGAAAAACCCATGGGCGTGGAAATGAACCTTCTTTCCATGGCGATCGTAAGCTTCGACTTCGAGGGATTCCGCACGCGGAGCCTTTCCCCGCAGCTCATGAATGCTCAAACAACCTTCCCAGTCCTGGATTTGTTTCTTTGACATCTGAAGAATCTTCGGATTGATCAGCACCGTCAGAGGAATGTTTCCTTCGTGGGGATAGCGACGATTATCGGCCACTTCAATCACCGCCACCTGCCTCGACACATGCACCTGAGGAGCCGCCAAACCGACCCCTTCATATTCACGCATCGTGTCGATCATATCATCGATGAAGCGTTGAAACGCAGACGATGCGATCGTCTCTTTGGGTACTGCCTCCGCCGGGGTGCGAATCACCGGATGACCCAGACGAGCGACTTTGAGGATAGCCATATCAGCCGGAAACGATGGGATCGGATGGAGGTCCGCCGCGTTTGGTCAGGGTCTCATACTCTGGATGGCGCTTGAGATAGGCGTCGGAAATGTAGGAGCACGAGGGAATCACCGTCATGCCATGGGCTTTGGCGTATTCGAAAGCGGTCTTGCATAACTTCTCTGCAATCCCGCGACCCCGGAACACCTCGGGGACATAGGTGTGATATAGATCGACTTCGTCGCCGTTCAGGCGGTACATGAGACAGGCCTCGAAGCCCTGGAGGCTGGCACAAAACCGATGATTCGCCGCGTCGTGCTCGATGTTGAGGGATGGTTGATCCATCTGACGCACTCTTATGAGAAATCGATTCAACGGTAGCGATAACTCGTGTATTATAGTCGAGGATTTTTCTGACGGCAATCCCGATGTTGGGATTTTCGACCGTCGATTGTGGATTTCGGATTTTTGCTTTCTTTATCAATCCCCAATCCGCAATTCCAAATCCAAAATCAAACGCTTGCCCCGTACACCCCATCGTCAGCTTTGAGCAAAGGGCGGAATCGCAAATGGACGCGGTGACTCTGCTTCTGGATCAGATATCAAGCAACCGGCCCAAGACGTCAGCGGGTCTGCGCAGCCTCAAACGACAAGTCGCTGTCCACACGCGTCAAGGACTGATCCGCAACGACGTGCTGTTGCAACGTTATCGCCAGCAGATTGCGAATCGCCAACGTCAACCGGATCATGAGCTGGAACGTCTGTTGCAGCTTAACCGTATCCGTTCCGAATCCGGCATCGCCACCGTAACGGTAATCACCAAACCCTACGCCTGTCCGGGTCGATGCATCTTCTGCCCCACCGAGGCGCGTGCTCCGAAAAGCTATCTGACCAATGAACCGGCGGTGATGCGTGCAATCCGCAACGATTATGATCCCTACCGCCAAGTCAAAAGCCGCCTGAGGACGCTCGATGAAACCGGCCACCCGACCGACAAGATTGAACTGATCGTCAAAGGTGGAACCTGGTCGTTTTATCCTGAAGGCTATCAGCTAGAATTTATCCAACGATGCTTGGATGCCGCGAATGACTTTCAAAGGGCCCAGAGACAAGGACTGCGGGGAGCGGGAGAGATTTCTGAATCTGCTGAATGTAACGAGGGACTCGATCAAGCGCAGCGTCGCAATGAAACGTCTCCCGCTCGAATCATCGGTATCACCATTGAGACGCGGCCGGATTACATCAACAACGATGAAATCGTGCGCTTGCGCCGTCTGGGCGTGACGCGCGTGGAATTGGGCGTTCAGACCCTCGAAGAGAATGTGTTGCGTCTGATCGTCCGTGACCACGGCACCGAAGAAATCCGTCAGGCCACCCGCCAGCTCAAGGATGCTGGTTTTAAAATCGCCTACCACCTCATGCCCAATCTGCCGGGTGCCAACCCCCAGAGCGACTTGCGCAGCGTCCAACAACTCTTCGATGATCCTTCCTATCGACCGGACGCGCTCAAATTCTACCCTTGTGTCGTTGTGAAAAGCGCCGAACTGCACCAGTGGTGGAAGGATGGTCGTTATCAACCTTATGACGACGAAACCTTGATCGAGCTGTTGATTCAAATGAAACAGTGCGTGCCGCCCTACGTCAGGATCGAACGCGTGATTCGCGACATTCCATCCACGTCCATTGAGTCGGGATGCCTCACCACCAACTTGCGAGAGCAAGTACAACAGCGTATGCGCGCGCGTGGGTTGCATTGCCAGTGCATCCGATGCCGTCAGGTGAGAAACACCTGCGCCGGGCCGTGGACGTTGGTTCGCAGAAGTTACGAAGCTTCCGGGGGGCGAGAAATCTTCTTGAGCATGGAACAAACGGATCGTCAGCAGCTTGCCTCGCTGTTGCGTCTGCGCATTCCTTCGACGCAACGATCGCTAGGTTTTCTTTTCGACTGCGCGATCATCCGCGAATTGCACACCTACGGCCCTCACGTGCCGATCCATGAACAACGTCAGGAGGCGGTTCAACATCTTGGATTCGGACAGCGGCTCATCGCTGAGGCGGAGCGTCTGGCGCGCGAGGAGTTCGGCAAGACACAGATGGCGGTCATCGCAGGTGTGGGCGTGCGTGGCTATTACCGTCGGTTGGGCTATCAATTGCGTGACACCTATATGGTAAAAACATTCCATGGCGCATGAGGGAAAGCTTCCCGTCCTCACACGCAGAGAGTTCCTCAAGGGATTCCTCCAAACGGCGCTTGGGGCAGTAGCCGCTTCTTGGCTGATGAGCGCAGATAAAAATAAGCTCGAGGCTGGCACTGCTCAAATTCCTACCCGAATCTTGGGACAAACGGGCAGACGTGTCAGCCTAGTCGGATTCGGCGGTGAAGGAATCTTGCGCAGTTGGGGACAAGACCGCAAGGCAATCCCCCTGATTCAACGAGCGCTAGATCTAGGGATCACCTATTTCGACACAGCCCCTGCTTATAGCGCCAGTCAAGACTATTACGGGGAAGTCTTGGGCGAGCGTCGGAGCCAGATATTCCTCGCCTCTAAAACCCATGACCGATCCCGGCAGGGAAGCCTGCGACTGCTCGATGACAGCCTCAAGCGCCTCAAGACAGATCACTTGGACCTCTGGCAGCTTCATGATTTAAGGACACAGGAAGATATCGATGCTATCTTCAGCCCAGAGGGAGCCATCCATGCGCTGGAGCAAGCCCGACGTGAAGGAAGGGTTCGGTTTCTTGGAATCACCGGACACACCCATCCACAGATCTTGGTCGAGGCCATCCAACGCTACCCTTTCGACACGATCCTGGTCGCTCTCAACGCTGCGGATCGCTCGCGCCTTTCTTTCATCGATCAGGTCTTGCCCGTCGCCAATAGTCAGAGACTAGGCATCATCGGAATGAAGGTCGTGGCTAAAGGCTATCTCCTCAGGCCGGATGGTGTGGCCACCATGCAGGAAGCGTTGGGGTATGTGCTAAGCCTTCCGATCAGCACCGCTATCGTTGGCTTCAACACCGTAGAGGAACTCGAAGAGGTAGTACAACTGGCCCAAGCGTTTCAGCCTTTCTCACAACAGCAACAGGCACGCTTGGAGCGACTCGCCCTTCCTTATGCTGAAGAAGTCAACGGCTTCAAACAACCCGCCTAATTAACCAGCTTATTGCCGGATCGCTTGGGGGGATCGTTCTTCGGACGCTCAGGCGCGGCAGGATTGTTTTTGAATGACGGGGTGAGTTCTTTGTTGACCTTCGCGTAATTCGGATCTTCATCCTCGGAACCGACGATGGCACCGACGGGACACTCCGGCAAACACAGACCGCAGTTGATGCATACCTCCGGATCAATAATCATAAACTCCTGATTCTGATACGGACCCGGATGAATACATTCCACCGGACACACTGTAGCGCAAACCCCATACCGCTCACCCAGACACTTCTCCGTAATCACATAGGACATTCATACCTCCTTTGGTTGACTATTCTAAGTATCCCGTTGGTTTTTCAGCGACCGGCTAATGCAAACGCTCATCATGTCTCAAAGCTTATCGCGTTTGTATTTTACAATCGAAAATCGAAGATCCACAATCGAAAATTCTTT
>JAHFGV010000012.1:12777-61225 GCA_023247255.1 Candidatus Omnitrophota bacterium
CGCCACCTGCTTCTGGATGTCCAATTCCCGTCCGGGCACAGCATCGATCATTATGAACGCTTTAGGCATGGATGAACGCCCCTCCCTGGTTGCGTATTCTATCCCAACCGTTCCTGGCTTGCAACAGGTGGATTCTCTCGCAGGCTACTGGTGACTGGGCTCTTGCAAAGCCTCAAGTTTACGCGGTGTGCCATCCCGACTTGCGAAGGCCATCGCAGGAGCGTATCGTATCTTTACTATGACTGAGGTTTTGCAAAATGCATCGAGATTAGTGGCAGCGCTCACGTCTGTGTCATGAGTCATGTGTCAGGTGTCATGAAAAAGCAGAAAATAAATAGGCATCTCAAGGATGGCCAAAGGGCTCTTTTTGCTTTCCATGACACATGAAACTTGACACAATCCTCATTACTTCTCTTGGAACATAACACAACACTCGGTCACCGCGCTGCATTTTGTAAAACATCAGTCATTGAGAAAGACTCCATTGCCAGGAATTCTCTTGGGCGTATGGAGTCTTTTTGTGTGCGGATGCGCGTCATCGTCAATCATGCGAGTGGCCAATCCTTTGGTGGATCTGCGGGCGCAACCGTTCACGAGCGCCGAGCCGTCTGTGCATGACCCTCTACAAGAAACGCAGCTTTTCTACGGCGAGCGCGTTCGTCTGCGTCGAAAACGTGACGGCTGGGCCTATGTAGAAGCGCTGGAACAACCCGAGTTCACTCACGCAGGACGTTGGCAAGGCTATCCCGGTTGGGTCCCTCTGTCGGCCTTAGCCCCCTGGCAGGAAGATTCCGAACCGACCGTAGTAGTGACGAGTCCCTGGGTACGGGCATGGAAAGACGCTTTTGGCCAGAGACAATCGGATTGGCAATTTCCCATGGGCACCTACCTTCAGGCCATGCGCATGGGCAACCTCTGGCGGGTAAACCTCATGGATGGATCGACCGTGTGGCTTTCCGAAGACGATGTTCAAGCACTCAAAGCCCTCAACGCCCTGGCTCCTGCTCAGAAACGACGCCCAATCGTCCAGGCCGCCGAGCGACTGATCGGGCATGGCTACTACTGGGGAGGGCGATCGCCTCAAATCTTATCGAATGATCCCACCGGCTGGGTGACGGGGGTGGATTGTTCGGGCTTAGTGCAGCTAGCGCATCGTGCCGTCGGGATCGAAGTACCTCGGGACTCTCATGAGCAATTTCTGCGCGCTCAATCCGTCGAGCGTCTTCAACCGGCCGACTTGATCTTCCTCTCCGATCGTGTCAATTCCAACCGGATCGTGCACGTGATGCTGTATGCCGGAGGGGATTGGGTGATTGAAGGACCTGGAACCGGAGGGCGCGTGCGACGGATCCGTCTTGAAGATCGCCTGGGCAAAACAGCGGATGCGCTCGTCCCCGGAACCGAGGTGGACGGGCAAATCGTTCGACTGGGCAGTTTCCTTCAATGACTCGATAACTCCTACAGCTGCCGTGACACGGTACTAATCCCTGAGACATGCTGCGGACAATCCTCGTGCTCATGAGTCTGGTGATCGGGGTCTTGATCGCCAATCGCCATCCGTCGACGCGTGTCGTCTTTCGGTGGCTTCCTGTTCCCTTATGGTGTTACGTGTTGCCGATGCTCGCCCGCTCATTTGGCTGGCTTCCGGAACAATCGACGGTTTATCGGACCCTCACGGAACATTTCCTTCCCTTTGCCTTGGCCTTGCTCTTATTGGAGGTCGATGTCCCTTCGCTGCAACGTGTGGGAGATCGAGCGCTTGTGGCGGCTAGCGTCGGTGCGGCAGGGATTGTCTTTGGCGCTGGGGTTATGTTTCTCGCCCTCCAGAAGATATTGGGTCCTGAATCTTGGAAAGGGGTGGCAACCTTGGTGGGCACCTGGACCGGCGGCAGCCTCAATCTGCTGGCCCTGCGCAGCCTACTCAACACACCGGATGGGATCGTGGCTCCGCTGATTGTCGTCGACACGATGGTCGCTTACAGTGGGATGGCCCTGTGGGTGGCGGTATCCGGATTTCAAAAGCCTATCGACAAATGGCTGCGGGCGAAGCCACTGGTCATTCCTGAAGTCACATCTGCTTCGTCAGACAGCGCTCAACGCGGCTGGCGAGCATGGTTGTTGTGCGTTTGCTGCGCGTTGGGTCTAACGTTAATCTCAACGAATCTTGCCATGCGACTTCCCACTCATACGCTCATCAGTTCCGCAAGCGGATGGACGATTCTGCTAGTCACCACAGGATCGCTGCTGCTTTCTTTCCTGCCACGTGTCAGACAGTGTGGAACGCAGGCAAGCTTTCTGGGCTATCCCTGTCTGTACGTCGTGCTGGCAGCGACCGGAGCCCAAGCAAGCCTGCAAGCTTTCGCCTCCTCGCCACAATGGTTATTGTTAGGGCTGGGCATCGTTGTCATCCACGGCGGCCTTTTGATTCTGGCCGGACGCTTGTTGCGCCTGCCTGTGGGATTGTTGGCAACCGCCAGTCAAGCGAATATCGGAGGGGTAGTCTCATCTCCCCTGGTCGGAGCCGTCTATCATCGCTCACTCGCACCGGTAGGGTTGGTTCTGGCCCTTGCCGGTAACGCCCTGGGCACTTATTTCGGATTGTTCTCTGCCTGGCTCTGCCAAAGATGGCTCATGTCGTAGAAAAATCCGTGGTGATCCTGCGCTGAATGAAGTATCCGAATGGGCTGACGTAGATTTCGTAAGTCATCTGCGGTTCCACAGAAACAGAGGCCGATGAGCCATAGGCTGCTTCGATGAATGGCAGATACGGATCCATCCGGTAAAGACACTCCCACAGCACGTCGCGCTCGGGCCCAAGCGCATGGACGGTCGGGGCAACCAAACGCTGACGACGGATATCAGAAAATTGACCGCTGATGCGCATCGGTTTGTGATAGTTAGAAAACCCAATCATATTCAACCAGGAACTCCATTTCACCATCCCTCCACTGATCGTCCATTGATCTCCACGCAGTCGAAAGATTTTAGGCACGCGCGTCTGTTTGGAACCCACCGCTTTGTAGGTCAACTCAAATTCATCTTTAGAAATCCGCTCCACCTCAACCGTCGCCACCGGCTGGGATTTAGAAAACACATCAAAGGTATGCACCAGCAGCCAAAAGGCTACCAACGCCGCCCCGATGCTCGCACCCATCAAAGCCACAATCAGGGAATGCACCTTGCGCCAGAACCCAGGATTCCTGAACAGCTCAAGCACACCTAGCAAGCAGAGCCCCCAACAGGCAATGAGTCCAATGATGAGCCACGACCCAGGCATGACGCTTTAGTTTATCCTGTCGCGTTTCTTTTAAAATGTCATGATCGCGTTCAATAAAAATGTCATGGTCGGGATGGTAAAACGTCCCTTAAAAGGAGGGACGAATGGAGGAGTTGCTGACCATGACGAGACGGGAACTGGACAAGCTCAGAGTGATTCGCCAAGTGCTGGAGCACAAGCTTAGATGGCGCGAAGCGGTCAGACAATTGGGATTGTCCACCCGCCAGATCGCACGATTGTGTATCCGGGTGCGGACCGACGGCAACAAGGGAATCATCCATCGCTTGCGTGGACGAGGAGGTGCAGCTCGATGGCTCCGACCATGCCTGATTCGAAGAACGCGCTCCCCGGTGCGTGCTGCTCATTTACATCGACGATGCGAGGAGCCGGATCCTCGATGGGGAGTTTGTCGCGCTCGAGGACACGCTGAGCTTGCTGCGCACTACGAAGACCTACCTTCAGCAGCACGGTCGTCCCGTCGCCTTCTACGTCGACAAGGACTCGATCTACCGGGTCAATCGCCAGGCCACCATCGAGGAGCAATTGCAGGATATGGCACCCTTGACCCAGTTCACGCGCTCGATGCGCGAGCTGAACATCGATGTCATCTGCGCCCACAACCCTATCGCCCGCCACGGACGCATCCCTGGAAGGATCCCTCTTATTACGCGATGCACCGACGCCAAACCGCCTCGCACGCTGCAACGGGGATACTCCGATTCCTCCCTCGGTGACGATCGTCGATTCTGGAGCCTGTCAGAGGCCAAAAACGCGACGACTCCAAGCGCCCAACGGCCATTGTGCACAAGTTCATAACTTATCCACCCTTCCCCCCTAAACCCCCCATCCAAAAACAACGACTATGACATTTCTATTGGCTTGCGACAGGATAGGAGCACCGGCTTTCCAATCGACAATCGAAAATCTACAATCGAAAATTCTCTCAGCCTTGAGCGCCGCGGGACTTTTTCCGCAGCCTGCTAATACAAACACACTTATTATTGAGACATTGAGTGCGTTTGTGTTGTACGTAACAGGATGTCTGATCGTATGATACAAATGAATTATCCTCTGGCATTGCCGCGTTAGATAATTCGTTTGTATTATTTGTATTAAAGGTAGGCCTTTCTACGGAACACGTCGGTTTTGACATTCTCGACGCTATCCAGAAAGAGCTTGCCATCCAGATGATCGATTTCATGCTGTGCGATGATAGCCTCCAACCCACTCAACCCGATTTCAAAGGGCGTTCCCGACTGATTGATGGCTTTGATGTGCACACGCGTCGCCCGACGGACATTCGCGGTGAAATCGGGAATGGACAGGCACCCCTCTCGCTGAACCGTCTGATCCTTTTGTTCGTCGATCACCGGATTGATAAGCGTAATCAGGCCGCTTGTGGTTGTGGTCTTGGGATGCCGCGAAGAATCCATCACAGCTATGCGCCACGCACTGCCCACCTGAGGAGCCGCCAGCCCCACACAGCGTGGGTGAGAGTGCATCGTTTGAATCATCGCGTCGATCAGCCGTTTGAGTTGTGTATCGAAGCGCTGAACGTAACGGGTCGGTCGCTTGAGAATGGGATCGGGAAATCGGCGGATGGCTAAAAGGCTCATGGTATTTTTCGCTCATAAAACTCATAAAACATGAGATTCCACGCCCCGCATGCTGACTTCTACCCCCAACTGCCTACCCAGTTGCCCGAGGGTTCTTTCAAGGGAGGTGACTTTCACACCTGGGGGCAGCTCGACTTCAAGCAGCATGAGATAGAACGCTGAGCCGGATCGCTTACCCTTGAGATCACTGCGGTGGGTTTGAACATCTGTGATGTTGATGCGACTATGCGCCAGAGCCTGTGAGACACGATAGACGATTCCGGGCCGGTCCGCGCCATAGACGGAAATCAGGTATGGGATTCCCCGGGCTTTTGGCGCGCGGCTTTCCAGTTTTGTCAGGGGCTTCAGATTAAGGGAAAGCTGCTGTTGCCGCTTGAGTCGATCGAATGCTTGACGCAGCCTCTGATCTGTGACCGATGCGGGCGCTGAAAAAATCAGCAGAATCGCAAACTCCCCGGCTAGACGCGTCATCGCTGAATCCTCGAGATTCGCACCGAGGGCGTAGAGTACTTTCGTTGCCCCGGCGACAATCCCTGGTCTATCCTTGCCCAAGACTGTGACAATCCACCGATGCGTCATTATTCCTCCTCGCCATGAGCCGTTGCCAGCCATTGGTAAAGTCCCTTCAAGAGTCGCTGATGTCCGGGTAGAGAGGTTAAACACCAAGCAGCGAGCCTTCCCCCGGGCAACTCGCGCAAGATCACCGCAACAGCCTGCTCACCACTGACTAAGAATGCCTGTCGACTGATGAAATGGAAAGTGCCTCGCTGTTGATCGGGGCTCAGCCTATGAGCGGCAAGCAAGCGTTGGGCTTGTTCGCTCGTAAGCGGCAAAAGCTGAATGCGATTCGCAGAATCCCATCGTTTAAGAAATCGGCTGATCCGCACACAGAGCGGACACGCAGCATCATAGATCAGGAAACAACAAGCCCCGCCTCTGGGATGCCTTTGCAGCGGGGCCGCCTCGTGTTTTTTTGCCGCATGGCTTGCGCAGGACTCAGCAATCGTCAATCCCCATGACACGTTTTTGCGTATCCGCCGTTGGCACAGACCCTAAGTGCGATAAGACATCCTGTTGTGTAAATACAAACGCACTCACCGAGTGTTGTGTCATTTCCCAAGAGAAGTAATGAGGATTGTGTCATGTGTTATGAGTCATGGAAAGCAAAAGGGGCCCTTTGGCCATACTTGAAATGCCTGTTTATTTTCTGCTTTTTCATGACACATGACTCATGAAACAGACGTGAGTACTGGATCTTAGAACCATGATTTACTTTCTTCCTGGCCATGGGCCACTTGGCCACTAACCTCGATGCATTTTGCAAAAACTCAATTAGAGCTCACTCTCGTTTTTCAGCAACCTGCTGATCACTGGCCACTCTTAGGCGATTCAATCTCAAATCCCATGTCCTCGATCATCCGATGCGCTTCTTGCGCTTGCTGCCCTGAAGTGGTCAGGTACCCTTCCACGAATATGGAGTTGGCAGGATATAAAGCCAGGGCTTGGAGTGAGCGCAGATTCACCTCTCGGCCACCCGCCGCTCGGATTTCACTCTTGGGGTTTAAGAATCGAAACAGGCAAAGAACCTTGAGGCATCTCATCGGCGTGAGATATCGAAAACCTTCCATCGGTGTGCCCGAAATCGGATGGAGGAAATTGACGGGAATGGAATCCATGCCGATTTCCCGAGCGGCATAGGCCATGTCCAAAATATCCTCGTCGGCCTCTCCCATTCCGACGATGCCGCCGCTGCATGTCAGAAGCCCGGCTTTACGGACGTTCTGAACGGTTTGCACGCGGTCGTGGTAGGTGTGTGTGGCGCAGATTTCAGGATAATAACGCTCGCTGGTGTTCAGGTTATGATTCACCCAGCCCACACCGGCTTCTTTCAATTTCTTTGCCTGAGCGTCGGAGAGAATGCCGACGCAAACGCAGATCTCAAGCGGCAACGCCCGCTTGATGGCACGCGTAACGTCACAGAAATGTTCGATTTCTTCATCGCTGGGGCTGCGGCCGCTGGTCACCATGCAATAACGGGTGGCTTTTGACCCGATGGCTCGTTCGGCACCCTCCAAAAGCTGTTCTTTCGACATCAGCGGATACTTGTCGATATCGGCTGTGGAGATCGAAGACTGGGAGCAGTAGTGGCAATCTTCCGGGCACAGGCCACTTTTGGCGTTCTGCAACACACAGAGTTTCACCCGCCTGCCGAAGGTGACCTTGCGAACTTCAAAGGCAGCCTGAAGCGCTTGCAGGATCTGATCATCCGGACACTGCAGGATGTCCCGGGCTTCCTCCCGGCTAAGGCAGTCCCCTCGGAGTGAACGTTCCACCCATTCAGGCCAATTCAGCGTCAGAAATGGGTCTTTTGTGAGAGAAAACGCCCGTGAGATAGACACGTTCTTCATTTCTGCATGGCCTCTTTGAATCGCGGCTCGGATCGTTCCCACAATTCAGTTCCCAATGCCATCAGCTGCCCAGCGATTGACGATCGTTCTCTCAGGCTGAGTGTTTTCAAGTTAATCCCTCCGCGCATGGCTTCATCCATGCGGTTGACAGACTCAGCCAACGACTTGCATCCAACGCCAGCCTGCGGATCGAGGAAGAACTCAGACACGGCGATTCCCTTGTATCGCACCGGGCGGTTGGTACTGTCTAATTCCACTGCGACCCAGACAAACCAAGCAGTCGCGGGGTTGGGCACCTGTTCGCGTTGCTGGACAAGACAGAGCGACTGCTCCAATTCACTGCGTCCATGGATGGCTCCGGGATCGGCTCGGATCGTACCGTCTGCAGAAAGAACCAACGACACCATCAACGTCTGTGGCGCCAGGATCTCTCCCAGTCCCGTGGAAAGCGTAATCGGTTTCATCTTACCATTTCCTGAGTATTTCATACAGCGTCGTACGCTGGGCGGCTGGGAAACCGGATTCCTGGATCAGGGTGACGACTTCGTCGATAGTCGTCTTGTTGATGAAGTCTGCCGCGGCATGGACGTTTTCTTCGAACAAAGTGCCGCCGAAATCATCTGCGCCAAAGTGCAAGGCGATTTGACCCGTTTTCTTTCCCTCGGAAAACCAAGAGGCTTGGATATGGCGAACATTGTCGAGGTAGAGCCGCGAAAATGCGATCATGCGCAGGTACTGAGTGGGGCCCGCGTGGACCTTGATGGCTTTCTCAAGCGGCGTGTTACCCGGCTTGAAGCTCCAGGGGATGAAGGCGGTGAAGCCGCCGGTTTCATCCTGAAGGGTTCGGATGTGATCCAGATGTTCCAGGATGTCCTCGTCTTGCTCAATATGCCCGAACATCATGGTCGCCGTGGATTTGAATCCAAGTTTGTGTGCCTCGCGATGGACAGAAAGCCACGCCTCGGCAGGGCCTTTCTTTGTGGCTAATCGTCGACGGATGCGATCGGAAAGGATCTCGGCTCCACCCCCCGGTAAGGTGAATTGACCCGCGTCCTTGAGTCGTTGTAAGACCTCGCGAATCGACAGCCCCGAGACCTGAGCCATCATCGTGATTTCTGAGGCCGTGAAAAAATGCGGGGTGACTTGCGGAAATCGTCTGCGGGTCTCACGGACGAGACGGGTGTAGTAGTCCAACGATAGACTGGGGTTGTGTCCTCCTTGCAAAAGAACCGTGGTGGCTCCTCGTTCCACGGATCGCTGGATCTTCTCCATGACCTGCTCGATGGTGAGGGTGTAGCTGTCCGCAGCGCCAGGCTTGCGGTAGAAGGCGCAGAACACGCAGTCGGTGATGCAGACGTTGGTGTAATTGGGATTCGAATCCACCACGAAGGTGACGACGGGCTCCGGGTGGAGCCCCACAGGATGAGCTTGTGGCACCAGCACTCCCACACCTTGGAATTTTCGATTGTCGATTTTGGATTGTCGATTGGAAGACGGCCGTTCAATCGAAAATCGACAATCATCAATCGACAATTCCACAGGATGAGCCTGTGGCACTGCCAGGTCCATCCCGCGTGGGGCGACATCCCGCCCACCCAATCGGCTGCTAACTGCCGTGTCGCCCACGGCTTTCGGCCGTGGCGCAATGGCGGGGTTGAGCCGTAAGCGTACCTGCTGGGCCAGGCGACCCAACTCAAGCAGAGGCGCTTGTTGCCACAGCCACAAGCCATCCTCCCGACTCAGACGCTGACCGGATAGAAGTTTTTCTTCAAGAGCCTCAAAACAGAGGATCATTTATGAATTTCCGAAAATCGGCAATCGACGCTGTCATTCATTCCCCCGACCGATTCCTGTTTCCTCAAGCAGAAATCGAAAGCGCTCGATGGCTTCTTCTTCCGGTTGGCTGAGGCGATAGATAAAGGTGGATAGATACCGGTGGAGTTCTTCGACCGGCCGCTGGAAGGCTACAGCCTGCTCTTTGGCGATAGACTCCAACTGGGAGGTGTTCAGTGCCAAGGTTCTTGCCAGGGTGCGTTCCAGATGCTGTTTTTCGGAAGGACCGGCATCTTTGCGGATGCCCCAGACGGCGAAGACAAACGGCAGATGCTGCCAGAGCCACCACTCAAACGCAAGGTCGGTTTCATAAGGATAGGCTGTGCTGGTCTGTTGAAACCGCAGCGCCTCATCCCCGATGAGCAGCAAAGCGTCGGCTTGCGGATTGTATCCTCGGGAATAGAAGATCGGTTTTAAATGGTAGCGCTCCTCTAAAATCAGGCGCAACAAACACACGCTCGTCGAGCTTTCCTGCGTCATAGCAATCGCAGCCCTTTCAAGCAGCCGAATGGGCTTGCGGGAAAATAAAAGCGCGCTGTAGGCTCGTCCGCGCACAGCGATACCGAATCGTCCGAGCCGCTCAAAGGTCTGCCCTAGACGAAAATAATCCACCAAGGGCAAAAGGCCTGCGGTCAGTTCTCCAGCAGCCGCTTGAGCACCCAACTGTCGCGGCACAAGATCAGAGAACGTCACCGACTCATCCGCAGGCCAGTTTCGAAAAAACGGCACGCTATTGAGATACGGAACTCTCGCAACGCGCGTGACCGTTGGCGGCAGCGTAGGTTTTGAGGGGATGGTAGACGGCATCGCGTTCCACCGGAATACATCCTGCTTCTTGGATAAGAGCCACGAGACGTTCGCGGGTCAGGGCAACCGGAGAAGGGGCATCCGCCGCGTGCATGATGCGCTCCTCACCGATCGTTCCATCAATATCATCCGCGCCGAAATGCAGAGATACGGCTGCGATTTCTTCCCCCATCGTGACCCAGTAGGCCTTGATGTGGGGAACATTGTCGAGCAACAGGCGGGCGATGGCGATGGTTTTGAGATCTTCGATCGCCGATGCCTGCCGAGCGACGACTCGAGTCCTGCCCGGCTGATAGGCCAAAGGGATAAAGCTCATAAACCCTTGCGTCTGATCCTGCAGCTCGCGTAGCTTGAGCATGTGATCGACACGCTCTTCATGCGTCTCCCTGTGACCGTAGAGCAACGTCGCATTCGTCGGTATTCCCAGACGATGCGCGATCCGGTGAATCTCAAGCCATCGGGGAGCACCAATCTTAAAAGGAAACAGCGCCTTGCGTATCCGCTCGGAGAAGACCTCGGCACCGCCACCGGGCAGGGCGGTGAGACCCACCGCTTGGAGTTGACGCAGGATCTCTTCAACGCTCATGCGGAATTTCTTTGAGAAGTAGTCGATCTCAACAGCCGTCCAGGCCTTGATCTGGATCTGGGGAAACTGCGCTTTAATCGCCCGGAACATTTCCAGGTAATAATCCCAGCGCCAGTCCGGATGCAGACCCCCGACGATATGAACCTCGTGGAGCTGCGGACTCAGACGATCGAGGATCTGTGCGATCGTCATCTCATACGCATTGGGCCGTCCACGCTTGGTCGCAAAGTCGCAGAACCGACACGAAAGCACGCAAACGTTCGTCGGGTTGATCTGCCGGTTGATGACAAAATGCGCCTGATTACCCCACCGCGCGCGCTTGGCCTGATCGGCTAGCTGCCCCAGTCGGAGCAAATCCTGCGTCGCAAAGAGTTCCAGCGCCTCGTTGCGTGTGAGGCGCCTGCCTGTCTGAGCGCATGGTGTTTCTTGCAAGACGGCTGATCGCATGGCCTGGCGCTTCGTAGCTCTGATTACTGCTGCGACAGATAAGAACTCTGGCATCCGCCAAAAGTCCTGAGTCGAACGTTGGGCCTCAATTCTAGGACACTATGAATCGATTGGATCTTGATCTCACCCGCATCATCTCGAACCACAGTGAATGTGGTTTCACTGGACTCAACATCGCGAGCCTTGATTCCCAGATAACTCAGTATGTGCAAATCACTCCTCTGGGGTCCAGGACCGCTCTTCCAGGTGTAGCTAGCCCGATCAGGGCTGACGGAACGGGCCGCCTGAAGCTGATCAAATGGCTGAAAGGACGGATAGTCTGGAATACAAGTCTTGCGCAACCACTTGAAATAGGATCCTCGTTCACTCGGAGGGAACGGCGGATAACCCAGAATCTCATCCGTGATCGTAACCGTTGGCAGGTAATGGCGCTCAATCCAGTCGATGTCACATCGAGCCGTTGCTACACCCAGGTCTTGGAAAAACACGTACAGCTCTCCTTCACTCAAGGGTTCTTTTGAGGTAGAGCCAGCCTCTATATTCTCTGCATGAGCCAACAGGACTACGGCAGACACGCAGCAGAAAATAACCGTCGGTCTTATGCCTAAGTACTGAGGTTTTGCAAAATGCATCGAGGTTAGTGGCAGCGCTCGCGTCTGTGTCATGTTTCATGGTTTATGTGTCATGAAAAAGCAGAAAATAAACAGGCGTCTCAAGCATGGCCAAAGGGCCCCTTTTGCTTTCCATGACACATGACTCATGACACAATCCTCATTACTTCTCTTGGAATAGGACACAACACTCGGTCAACGCGTTGGCTATTTTTGCAAAAGCCCAGCACTAACTTAGCAGGCTGCGGAAAAACCCTTCGTGGTTCTGGTTTGAGGGTTCAGGGTTCGGGACAAATGCACCACCGCTCGTCGGTGAGATGGATCCTGGCCCCCAGCCTAGAACCCCGATCCCTGAACCGACTGGCATTTTTCAGCAGCCTGTTAGAGGCACGCTGTGCGCTTCACGCCTTCCAATATTGCTGCCAGCGCTCGTCCACCCGTCGCACCACAGAGGCATCCATTTCGATTGGGTCGGGATAGCCGGGCTTGAATGTGGCATCGATCCCCAGGCATCCCCTGTAAACTGGCCACGCGCCATTGAGCTGTGCGCGAGTGAACACGACGTCCCGGGCCGGATCAAACCGCGTGAAGATTCCCCACAGCAGGCTCTGGGTATCTTCCAGTTCGACGTCTTCACTGACAGCAGCGATGAGCTTCACCGAAGCAAGCGCCGGGGATTCAACCAACGTCTGGATGACGTCGCGTCCGGTTCCGGAGACCTGAACGACCAGCAAGGTTTCTTCAAGCAGGCGAGAACGTTGAATCCGTGCGTGGAGAGACTTAAGGCCCTGCTCGGAAAGCTCAAGCCCCTGGGCCGGACGATTCGCAGCCTGTTCCGGGTGGCGGGTCGCATCCAGCACCATCTTGCTTCCCAGGTTGAGGGTGAAACTGGTGAAATCAAGGGTATCAAAAGGAACCCCAGGAAGCAAGAGAAAGTCGCTGGCAGGGTCGAAATGATCACGGATGGCGCGCAAAACGGCCTTGAAGTTTCGGGCATCGACATCGGCATCAACGAGAACGAGGCATTTGGTCAGGCTCATCTGTCCGGTTCCCAACAGTCCCAGAGCGGTTTTCATCCCTTCTTTTCCAAATCGCTGAACGACCGAGGCCACCGCCAAGCTGTGGAACCCCGCCTCATAGTAGGCCCAGATATCCCGTAGCTCCGGATGGATCAGGCGAATCATCGGCAGCAGCATTTCCTGCACGGCGTTGCCGATGTATCGGTCTTCTTGCGGGGGCTTTCCGACGACGGCAGAAAGATAAATGGGATGGCGCTTTCGCGTCATCGTCTGAATCCACAGCACCGGAAACGGAGACGGATGCGAGTAGTGACCGAAGTGGTCTCCAAATGGCCCCTCCAGCTTGTGCTCATCCGGTGCGACGATTCCCTCAAGAACGATGTCCGCATCCGCCGGCGCTGCGGTCAGCTTCGTCTTTCCATAGACTAAGGGAACTCGGCTACCGCTGAGGAATCCGGCAAAGGCAAGCTCGTCGATTCCTTCCGGAAGCGGTGCGACAGATGCGATATACAGGATGGGATCCCCACCGATGACGACTGCAACCGCCAAGGCTTTCGATTGGCTCTGGGCCTTCCAGTAGTGAAACCCGCCGCCTTTTTGAATCTGCCAGTGCATCAGGACCTGATCCGGGCCGATGACTTGCATGCGATAAATACCCAGATTCCGCGCATCGGTTTCTGGATCATGCGTGAGAACCATCCCGCAGGTGATAAAACGTCCGGCGTCCTTGGGCCAGCACTTCATGATGGGCAGACGGCTCAGGTTAGGGGGTTCTTCTATTTCTTGGCAGGCAGCCCGACGCACGCGTTTGGGAGGCATGGACAGAATGCGCCCGACGCTGCGCCATTCCTCGATGAGCCGTTTGGGACGAGGAGGCATCGCCGCTTCCATCAAGCGTTTGAGCTCAGCACCGACCTGCTGCGGATGTCGGCCTAAGGCAAGCTCGATGCGTCGGTCATTGCCCAGAAGATTGATCGCTAAAGGAAAGGAAGAGCCCTTCACCCGTTCAAAAAGCAGAGCCGGCCCTTGCGACTTAACCACCCGCGTGGCAATCTCCGTAATCTCAAGCTCTGCATCCACCTCCACGCGTATGCGCGCCAGTTGATTTTCCCGCTCGAGCCGATAGAGAAACTGCGCCAGATCAGCCATGAGTTCGCAATTCGAAAATTACCGATCTTTCAGATGGTGGGATTCAACCGAGAGGAGTTCAAGGAGCTCCTCTCGGTTGAATGTCTTAAGAGAGTCCTGATCCGAAGCAACGAGGCTATTCATGAGTAGCCGTTTACGCTCAATCATGCGGTGGATGCGCTCCTCCAAGGTTCCTTTAGTAACGAGCTTGAAGACCTGGACCCCTTGCGACTGACCGATTCGATGCACTCGGTCCGTGGCCTGGTCCTCACGCGCGGCATTCCACCAGCGGTCGTAATGGATGACAACGGAAGCGGCGGTAAGATCAATCCCCAACCCTCCCGCCAAGAGGCTTGCGAGAAAGACCCGGCAGGAGGAACGCTCTTGGAACGTGGCGATGATCTGGCGACGGTTGCGGCTTTCCCCGCGCAATTGAATATGCTCCACTTTGATCTGTCGCAGATACTCAGCGAGGATATCCAGCATTTCCAGGTACTGGCTGAAGACGACGATCTTCGGGTTGCTGGCGAGGGCTTCTTCGATGAGCTCTTGAAACGCGGCGAACTTGCCTGAGGCAAGCGCTCGAGCGCGCTGGGTTCTGAGCACCAACGCCGGGTGGTCACAGATGCGTTTGAGCCTCATCAGGAGGGCGAAAACGTGAATGTATTCGATCGGTCGTGACGAATCGCGCAGCCGCTCGATGATTGCTCCGGATCGTTCCAGAGCCGTCCGGTAGAGCAAGGATTGCTGGGGGCTCAGCTCACAGAAACGGATGTCTTCAACCTTCGGAGGGAGTTCAGACAATACGTCCGCTTTGCAGCGTCGCAGCTTAAATGGATGCACCAGCCGTTTGAGGTGCCCCAGGACTCTTGGGTTGGCCTCTTGCACGAGAGGAATCTCAAACCGCTTCCGAAAATCCTTGGCGCTTCCGAGGTAGCCAGGCAGGAGAAAATCAAACACCGACCAGAGTTCCATCGGGCGGTTTTCCAGAGGTGTGCCGCTCAGAGCCAGGCGATGTCTGGCGCGGAGATTCTTGACGATCCGTGCGATTTTTGTCATGGGGTTTTTGATCTTCTGCGCTTCATCCACCACCACGTATTCCCACTCAACATCTTCAAAGATAGCCGGTTCACGAGTAAGCATCGTGTAAGTCGTCAACACAATGGGAGGAAGCTCGCTGCCCGCCAAGGTCTTGGAACGCTGGGCTCCATAAAATCGCAGGCACCGAAGGTCTGGGGCATGGAGACGCAGTTTGTCTTGCCAATGATCCAGGACCGTCGTCGGACAGACAACGAGGCTCGGGCGCGGCGATCCATAAGACTTTAGATCGCCGTCGGAACTAGAGCGCCAAGCGGCACTTAAAAGCGCCATGGCCTGGTGCGTTTTTCCCAAGCCCATCTCATCGGCGAGCAGGCCGTTGAAGCCATTGACGTGAAGGAACCACAGCCACTGGTAACCCGCCTGCTGGTAGGAACGCAGGGCTGTCATAGAGTTCGCAAGCGCAGGAGCCTGCGGCTGTGGAACAAGGCGGTCAAGCTGCTCACGGAATGCCCTCACCGGCTCGGATTCATCCAGATGCACGCGTTGCAGATCCCAACTCGCCTTGGCGCGCAGGTACTGTAGGCGGCTCAAGCGTAGACGGCCTTGAGCGTCTGGTTCTTCGCCGCTAAGATCCTCGAGCAATTCAGAACGGTTCGGAAGCTTAATCCAGTCCTGGCCTTTGCGCAGATAACCTTTGCCTTGCGCTTGCAGTATTTCCTGAAGTGCCACCGGATGATGCCCAACCCGGTAGCGGACCTCGCACCAAAACCAATCCGCTCCTCCTACCTCAAGCTTGACGTGGCTCGTGGATGGAGGAGGAAATATCTTCGTGCTGCGAACAGCCTCCGATGGGTGGAAGACAATCTCATCCCTCAGGCGTTCATAGACAGTCTCAAAGAATTGGAGAATCTCAGCATCATCATACCGCAGAGGCTTCTCCCCGGAAAAGAACGGACGTAGCCGTCTAGGGATCGGTGCGATTGGATAAAGGCCGTCTTGCCCCAAGACCCAGTCTGAGTTGAGCCGATTCTCCTGAAGTTCTTGGAGACTCAAAAGACGCAGCTCTTGCCGGTTGTTTCCAGGAAACTCGTATCGTGGCTCAAGCACAAGATGTCCTTGCGCATCGTAGTCGGCAACAAGGCTGTGCTCGATAAACCGTCTGCGCAACCGCAAGCTTGCGGCTGCACCTATCCATGTGAAGTCGGATGCGTTTCTAAACTGCGCGACGAAGTTGGGGATTTCCTGTCTGGGGATGTGAAACATCGCCTGACGATCGGAGTGCTGAGCACTCAGCGTCACCCGTAAATCCTTATCCTCACTCAGGTGAACCTCGGCTTTAAGGGAGATGGCGTTCATGAAATACTCCCCAGCCAAAAGCGGGGCGATGGGTAATCGGAATGTCGGATCGTCCCCTACCCAAGGCGCATGGCGAAGGAAGGGACGAAGGCGAATCGTTCGTCCGTCACGCTTAGGTCGTGATTGGCTTCGGCGGCTCGCTAGAGCAGGAACGTAGGGAAGGGAAATTTGTTTCTCAAAGAATGACGGTCTTTTTGCATCAGCGCGCTTCAGCGGATGAGTTGCTAATGAAGCTTGGGGCACCCCCGGATCCTGTTTAGCAATCCACGCCAGCAGGACAGCCACCAGATGTTTGCAGATTACTTCCACATCACGCGCAAAGGGGCAAGAACAGCGGCATCGAAGTTCGCCTCCGTGTGTTTCCACGCACTCCACAGCGTAGGGTCTGACGCGGCTACCCTCAACCGACGCGCTAAGACGCAAGCCTTCACAGCGTAAGTGGATGACACAGCCAGCGCGATGATACGCGGCACCCCGTGAGAAGATCGCGGGCTCTGTCCCAACACGCAACAGTTGTCGGTTGACGCTAGCCAATGTTGTGCTTAGAGTGGCTGCAGGAGCTGCCGTCGGCATCTATCGTGAGGGGAAATCGCCTGCCTATTTGGAGGAAGCATCCGGATGGAGTGAGTAAGACCGTTTGGCATTGTAGCTGGCCGCATAACCGTCGTTAACGGGCAACGCGTGAATGTCGCAACAGCGTGAATCTTTCATCCCTTCTGCCTCAGCACGTCGGTGCGCCGCTTCCGCTCAGGTCCTTGCGAGAGGACCTGCAAGTGAGCCATACGGCCATCCGCAGCTACATCAAGGCTCTGGAATTGACCGCTGTTTTGTTTCAATCATTCCAACGCTTCGGGCTTCCAGACAAACGCCGTTTCAAATCCGAGAAGACTGAGCAGTTTTCCCGTGAACTGCTCGACCATTTCTTCGATGGTTTGGGGACGATGATAGAACGGTGGTGAGATCGGCACGACGATGGCTCCGGCCTGGGAGAGTTTGTAGGCTTGTTCCAGGCTGATGGTCGAAAGTGGCGTCTCGCGCAGGCCGATGATGAGTTTGCGGCGTTCCTTCAGCGCAACCTGGGCAGCGCGGGTGAGCAGTGTATCCCCTAGTCCACAGGCGAGTTTTGCCATCGTCGAGATCGAGCAGGGTAGAATCACAAGCGCGTCGAATGGGCTTGATCCAGAGGCAAAGCAAGCCGAGAGATCCTCGTCGGAAAAGCTGCGTTTGACGTGTTCCGCAAGATGATGTTCCGTCAGCCCGGTTTCCTCCTTGAGAACGTACCGACCCCATTTCGTCAGGATTAAGAATTTCTCCGCCGGACACCGTCGGAGGAAGTCGACGCCGAAAATAGCACCCGAAGCGCCTGTGATCCCGATGATAACGCGCATAGAAATCTCCTCTGTTATACCTCCTAAAAAACGGCGAGTCAGCCGTTTTTTAGGACTGGAACTTCCGCAGGCCTTTGGCCATGTTGCACAAGTGTATCATTTAGGACGGTTTGTGCAACGCTTACTTTAGCGATGGTGCAGGGTTTAGTCATAGCCGTCATCCAAGAATTATCTAACGCGACAAGACTAGAGGATAATTCGTTTGTATCATACGATAAGACATCCTGTTGTGTACAATACAAACACAAACGCACTCAATCAACGCCTCGCCGCCGGATAGCATCAGGACGATGATCACTCCCGTCAGATATTCCTTCAGCGGGACATTGAAGCCGTAGCAACGAAATTTATGGTATGATGGAAACTCGTTTCATTTGCACGGGCTTTTGCCATCGGGTAGCGGGAAGGTTCCTTGCATCCATCCTCATGAAGAAAAGCAAGCTTGCAGCCATTACGTGCACCGGGATGATCATCCTGTCCGGCTGCGGGCTGACGAGCCAACAACGACAGACCGTCTCTCAATTTGCCAACGCCTGCGCATACATGGGACAATTCGTCGCTGCTGAGCTGCCTTCCCTGCGTCAAGCCACCATAGACCTCGATACATTCAGCGCCGCCCTTGGCGGTCCCACATCCGTCCTCACAAACCTCGATGAAGCCTTTGACCCTGAGGACGTTTCGGATCGAGTCGCCGCAGCCCAGGCTTTGGCTAGCTATGGAGAACTGCTGCACGCACTCGTAGCTAAACTGGCATAAGAACCCATGCCCCGAGCGCCCAAGAAACTCACACGCATCCTCTCGATCGATGGGGGCGGAATCCGCGGGATCTTGCCTGGACAGATTCTCGTCGATCTCGAACAGATCCTCCAGGCCAAGACGCAAGACCCCAGCGCCCGCATCGCCGATTACTTTGACCTGTTTGCCGGAACCAGCACGGGTGGCATCCTCATGTGCCTTTATTTGTGTCCGGAAAATCCCCGATCGTCCCGGCCGCGCTATTCAGCCAAGCAGGCGGTGGACCTTTACCTCGAACGCGGGGATGAGATCTTTAACGTCTCCGTCTGGCAACGCATCCGTTCCGGTGGTGGGTTGACGGATGAAAAGTTTGACGCGGATGAGTTGGAACGGGCCTTGCGGGATTTTATGGGAAGTACGCGGTTGAGTCAGCTTCTCAAGCCTTGTTTGATCGCAGCTTACAACATCGAACAGCGCTACCCCCATTTCTTCACCCAGCATGATGCCGTTAAAAAACCCTCTTACGACTTTTACCTTCGGGACGTCGCGCGCGCCACATCCGCCGCCCCGACCTACTTCGAGGCAGCCCGCGTCAGTTCCATGACCCAAACCGCCTACGCGCTCGTCGATGGAGGACTCTTCGCCAACAACCCTGCCCTGTGCGCCTACGCCGAAGCCCAGACGATGCGTTTCCCCAAACGCAGCAGCCATCCGACGGTAAAAGACATGGTCGTCTTATCCCTGGGCACCGGTGAGATCAAAAAATCCTATCCCTATTCATCGGCGAAAAACTGGGGATTGGTGGAATGGGTTCGCCCGGTCATTGACATTCTCATGACCGCAAACTCGGACACGGTCAGTTACGAATTGAAGCAGATGTTCGAGTCGGTGGAAAGACCGGATCAGTTTCTGCGGATCGACCCTTCGCTAGGCAATGCCAGCCCGGACATGGACAATGCCTCAGCCCAAAACCTCAAGGCCCTCCAAGAAGCCGGTGAGCGTTCAGCCGCTGAGCACCGTAAGGAGCTGGAAGCCCTCGCCGAACTTTTGATCCGTAACGCCTGAGCGTTACTGCCCCCAAACCCTGTTGATGTAATCCTCACGTCCGGACCCTTTGCGATAGAGCTTGTAGCGCAACGGGTTCTTTTTGTGATAGTTCTGGTGGTAATCCTCGGCCTGATAAAAAACACCGACGAGAACTATTTCCGTTACAATCGGCCGATGGACTTTTCCGGAACGCTCCAGATCTTCCTTCGATTTTAAAGCCAGCCGTCTTTGTTCCTCATCGTGGTAGAAAATCACCGTCCGATACTGGCTGCCCACATCGGTAAACTGTTGATTCGGAGTCGTTGGATCCACGTTACGCCAAAAAACATCCAGCAGACTCGCATAGCTGACTTTCGAAGGATCGTAGGTGATCTCAACCGCCTCCGCATGGCCAGTCGTTCCCAAGCTGACCTCTTCATACGTCGGATCCGCTTTCGTGCCGCCGGTATAGCCTGCCCTCACCGAGACGACCCCTTCCAATTGTTCAAAGGGAGCTTCCATGCACCAGAAGCATCCACCCGCAAACGTCGCTTTCTTCAATGTCTCAACCGCGGTCGGATCCCTATCTGCATCTGTTTCAGCCATCACCCATCCTCCTGGACTGACGATGAGAAAACCAACAAGCCCTCCGATCAGCAGCTGTGTACGCATCGGCCTTCTAAGAGTGCGTCGAGTGCGTCCCACAATTGAAGCCTCGACCCCTCACCGTCCCTCTCCCCTTCCAGGGGGTAATTGTTTAGCTCTGTGAGACCACGACGGGATTCAGATCGCCATGCCGATGGCGCAGATAGGTAGTCCTCAGCATCTCCCCGATGGCGCGGCCTTGCAGCGTCAGGGTCTGCAGGAGACTCATGATATCGGCATGGGTCGCGGCCACCATCGGGGAGCGACTCTGATACGAGCGATGGCGAATAATGACGTGGGGTCGGATCGCCCGTTCGGCCGGGCTGTTGTCCATCGGCACGCCCGGCACCTTCAGGCAAGTCAAGAGCTGATGGTGATGCTTCAGAACACGGCCAGGTGGGTCGTTGCAGGGTCTTGTGGTGATAGGGCCTCGTGCCCAGCTGAACAGGCGTGTTTCCAGCCGCTGCTTGCACCGCTGCACACGTAGAGGCGCAAGCGCCCCACGCTGGCGCACCAGGCGTCGCGCATCGAGGAAGACCCGGCGCATGCGACGAGCAGTAGCAGCGATGCCACTTAAAACACGTAACCTCGACGCGGGCGGGAATCACGTCCTCTTGGAGGTGCATCGTCACGGCGACGGATGAGCCCAGCGGCCCGTGACACTCTTCGCTTTCTCCGGGACTCAGCGATACGGTATAACGAATCGACATTGCATACAAGCGAAATCTGCTCAGGGAGCTAAACAGATACACAAAATCTTTCCTTCCATGCCCGCACCCCAATAAAAAGAGACGGCTCCGGAAAGTTTTTATAATCAATTGCTATAAAATAAGTTATGTAATACGTCTACAATGGCCAGGTGCGAATGTCGACGAAATGGCCGGCGATGGCGGCGGCGGCGGCCATTTGAGGGCTCAGGAGATGGGTGCGTCCACCTTTTCCTTGACGGCCTTCAAAATTACGATTCGACGTTGAAGCGCACCGCTGGCCCGGTTGCAGTTGATCCGGATTCATTCCCAGGCACATGCTGCAACCCGATTGACGCCACTCGCAGCCGGCGTCTTTGAAAATACGGTCCAACCCTTCGGCCTCAGCCTGTCGGCGCACTTGTTGGGATCCTGGCACGATCAGTGTTCGGACGTGGGCGGCGACCTTGCGTCCTTGAAATATCTGCGAGGCTAAGCGTAAATCCTCGATCCGTGCATTCGTGCAACTGCCGATGAAAACAACGTCAATGGGAATCTTGGTGATCGGTGTGCCCGGTTTCAGGTCCATGTAGGAAAGCGCTTGTTCCACGTCGCTTTTGCTGTAGCCGGAAACGCTCTCGGGTTGCGGCACTTCGCCTGTGACATCGACGACCATCCCTGGGTTAGTACCCCAAGTGACCTGCGGGGCAATCTGCGACGCATCGATGGTAATCGAGCGGTCATAGGTGGCATCAGGGTCTGTTGCCAGTGTGCGCCAGAAAGTTACCGCACGGTCAAACGCCGCTTCTTTCGGGGCAAATACCCGTCGAGGATCCGCCAAGTATTCGAACGTAACATCATCTGGAGCAATCATCCCAGCACGCCCGCCCGCTTCGATGCTCATGTTGCAAATCGTCATGCGCGCTTCCATCGATAAGGGCCGAACAGCCTCACCGCAATATTCCAGGATGAAGCCAGTCCCACCTGCCGTTCCGATCGTTCCAATGAGTTTCAGGATCATGTCCTTCGCAGTGACGCCTGATGAAAGCCGACCGGCAAATTCAATCTTGTAAGTTTGGGGACGTTGTTGACTCAGGCACTGCGTCGTTAAGACATGCTCGACCTCAGACGTCCCGATGCCAAAGGCCAGCGCCCCAAAAGCCCCGTGTGTTGAGGTGTGCGAATCGCCACAGACAATCGTCGTTCCAGGCAAAGTCAACCCCAGCTCAGGTCCAATGATGTGGACGATTCCCTGACGCTCGCTTTTGAGGTCATAGAGAGTAATACCGAACTCGGCGCAGTTTTCCGTCAGCGCCTCAATCTGTGCGCGGGAAATTGCATCGGGGATGACGCTGCGATCATCCGTCGGGACGTTATGATCCATCGTGGCGATCGTCAACTCCGGACGTCGGACCTGGCGGTGAGACAAGCGCAGGGCCTCAAAAGCCTGAGGGCTCGTCACCTCATGAATCAAGTGACGGTCGATGTAGACCAGACACGTCCCATCCGCAAGCGCGGTTACCACGTGCCGATCCCAGATTTTTTCAAATAAAGTCTTTCCCATAACAGCGTCAGTATATCGATCGTTTTATCGTCGGTCAAGGAAGCTGTTTTTCCGTTTGATGGCCATGCGTTTGTCTGTTACGATGACTCATCATGCAGCCCACTCTTGCGATTGCATCTGTGCCTAAACGGATTTGGAACCCGCCCAATCCTTATCTGACCGAGCACCGAGAGCTTCTCGGCGAGCCTCCGGAGACCGAACCGGAAGTTTACGAAGATGATTCCCGCTCGGTCCTTTCTCACAACGACAGCCCAGATATTGGATTTCGCTGGAGTGTGAATCCCTACCGTGGATGCTTCCATGCCTGTGCCTATTGCTACGCACGGCCGACTCACGAGTATTTTGGACTCGGGGCAGGGACGGATTTTGAACGGAAGCTATTCGTGAAGACTCAAGCACCCCAGTTATTGGAAAAAACTTTCTGGAAGCCGTCGTGGAAAGGAGAGTTAGTCGTCTTTTCAGGCGTGACGGATTGCTATCAGCCGCTGGAAGCGGCCTGGAAGCTGACGCGCGGGTGCCTGGAGGTATGTTTGGCTTTTCGCAATCCGGTAGCGATTGTGACGAAATCACTGTTGATCCGTCGAGATAGGGATGTGCTGCGCGGCTTGGTGCAGGAAGCCCAGGCGAGTGTAGCCATCAGCATCCCGTTTCTGGATGAGCGCATCACACGCCTGATCGAGCCCAAAGCGCCTACGATCCGGCGTCGCTTTGAGACGATGAGCCTGTTGGCTGAGGCAGGAATTCCAGTGGGCATCGGGGTCGCCCCGATCATTCCCGGCTTGAATGATGCCGATATTCCAGGGCTGCTCAAGGAAGCCAAGCGCTGCGGGGCTTCATTTGCTTTCCATACCCTTCTTCGACTGCCTGGCTCGGTTAAGGATGTTTTCTTTCATCGTCTTCGAGAATCATTGCCGCTTCGCTTTAAGCGCATCGAACATCGAATTCGAGAAGTAAGAGCCGGTGCGCTGTATGATAGCCGGTTTGGATTCCGCCACGAAGGCCAGGGGACTTATTGGCAGACGATCGAGCGGGTGTGGACGTTGTGGGTCAAACGTCTGGGGTTGGATCAAGCCGAGCGCGTGGATCGTCCCGCGACGTTTCGACGACCGTCTGGCGACTTGGGCCAGCAGGAGTTTGCGTGGTGAGGCGTCTGTCCCATCGAAATGTCTCCATCACCGGTTCCTCCAGTTCGCGGGTCGTGCGGGTCATTGCCTTGGGCGTTGGCGCACTCATCGGCGGGATAATCATGATCGGCATGCCAGGCAGAAGTTATAGAGGGTCTTTGCCACCGCTCACATCCAAGGAGCAAGGGCTACGCGAATTCCTTCGACGGGACGTGGCCTATTTGTCGGGCACTATCGGCGAGCGTAACGTGGAGCACTACGCCAACCTCAAGGCGGCGGCTGAATTCATCGCGCGATCGTGGATAGAAGCAGGCTATGTCGTTGAGCGTCAGGGCTACGACGGGCACGGCAAGCGCTGTGAAAATCTACAGGTGGAATTGGCCGGCCACAAGCGACGCGATGAAATTGTCATCGTCGGCGCGCATTACGATTCGGTGATCGGCTCACCCGGGGCGAATGATAACGCCACAGGCGTTGCCGCCCTGTTGGCTTTGGCTGGCGCTGTCAAAGACAGCAGTCCTTCACGCACCCTGCGGTTTGTCGCCTTCGTCAACGAAGAACCTGTCTGGTTTCAGACAGAGGCGATGGGTAGTGTCGTCTATGCCACACGCGCGCGCTCGCGAGCAGAACGCATTGTCGCGATGATAAGCTTAGAGACAATCGGCTACTATTCGGATGCACCCAACAGCCAGCAGTTTCCTTCTCTTTTCTTAAAATTCTTTTATCCGTCAACGGGCAACTTCATAGCCTTTGTATCCAACCTTCCGTCGCAGCGTTTGCTTCGACGGGCGATCGGTTCGTTCCGACGCCATGCGCGTTTTCCTTCTGAAGGCCTGGCTGCGCCCGAATTCATTCCGGGTGTAGGCTGGTCCGACCATTGGGCATTCTGGCGGGCCGGCTACCCGGCGCTGATGGTTACAGACACAGCGCCCTTTCGGTATCCCTACTACCACACGGCCGAGGATACCGCCGACAAGATTGACTATGATCGCCTGAGCCGTGTCATTTCTGGGATACAACGGATGATTGAGGAGTGGGTGGAGATCACGACATCCCGCGCGCAAGGCTTGTCCGCGCGAAGGGCTGACAACGGCAATATTCCGAGATAGAATGGACATCCGCTTATCATACGGTTTCGAGGTTTCGGAAGGGATGATGGATTGCTATAATCAGCAACACCAAAGGAGGAAGTCATGGGAAGAAAGGGTCTAGAGATTATTGAGGTCGATGCCAAAGGGATCATCAAAACCTTGCAGGCCGCCTACGCGGATGAGTGGTTGGCACACTACCATTATCTGTATGCCGCCCAAGTAATCGTTGGAATCAACGCTCCCCAGATTGCAGCGGTTCTGCGGACTCGGGCGAATGAAGAGCTGACGCATGCCATGCTTCTGGGGGAACGGATTCTGCAATTAGGGGGTGAGCTGCCCGAGCATTGGTCGGATATCCCCAAACTGGCTCACTGCGTGAAGGCGTTTACTATGCCACGGGATCTTTCGGATTTGAAAGGGGTGTTGCAGTCAGCCCTTCAAGTGGAGCGCTGTGCGATTGACAGCTACCAGCATCTGCTCAAACAGACCCTGCACAAGGATACCGTTACGCATGAGCTTGCTGAAGAACTGTTAGCCGATGAGGTGAAGGATGAAGAAGAGTTGGAGAACCTGTTGGGGGAATGATTCTTTCTTAAAGGCAAGGCTCTTTCGGTTGCTGACACAAACAAATTATCTAATGCGCCAATGCCAGAGGATAATTCGTTTGTATCATACGATAAGATATCCTGTTGCGTGCGATACAAACGCACTCAATGTCTCAACAATAAGTGCGTTTGTATTCATGCTCGGGCCATTGCAGAAGCCCCAGCGAGGTTTGCGATGGCCCTGCATGTTTTGGGTGGTGATGATTGCGCTGGTTGCAGCGCTGGGTTATCCTCAAGAGGGTCGATGCGCCGATGAGGCTCTAGCCATAGGCCAGATCGCGCCGGACTTCACTTTGACGGACGCAGACAACCGGTCGCTTTCCCTGAAGGATTTTGCCGGTCAGTTCGTCGTCTTGGAATGGATGAATCCGGATTGTCCTTTCGTCCGCAAGCATTACGACAGCGACAATATGCAAGCGTTGCAACGTGCCTATACCGGAAAGGGAGTGGTGTGGCTGTCGATCGACTCATCGGCTCCTGAAAAACAAGGGCATCTGACACAGCAAATGGCCCGGGCGTTTCTTGAACAGCGGCAGGCAAAACCGAGCGCGCTTTTGCTCGATCCCGATGGAACAGTGGGCCGGCTCTATAAAGCTAAGACCACGCCGCATCTGTTTATCATTGATCCGCAGGGACGCTTGATCTATGAGGGGGCGATCGATGATACGCCTTCGGTCGACCCTGCCGATGTCGAGACGGCGCGTAATTACGTGCGACAGGCGTTAGAAGAAGCGCTGGCGGGGAAACCGGTTTCAACACCGCAGACTCGGTCGTATGGTTGTTCGGTGAAGTATGATTAGGGTTCGTTAAGAAATGACTGCGCTATTTGGCCGTGGGGATTTTGACTCAGGGCAAGGCGCGAAGAGCGAGCATCCGCGACGAGGATGTAAGCGATGAGCAACGCAGCCATGGGGCAAAAGCCCCCGGTCAAATGGATGCAGTTATTTCTTAACGAACCCTTAGAGTGCGTGAAGAATAGAGCCCTAGAACCCCACGCCTGCAAGACGTGGGATTTTATTTGCTCAATTCCTGGTCAATGATGCGTTGAAAATGTTCGAAGGGAGCGGATCCGACGATCATGCGTCCATTGACGAAAAAGCTGGGTGTGCCCGTGACACCGGCCTGTTCCCCAGCAATCCGGTTTCGTTGAACCGTGTCGGCGTATCGAGCCGTGTCCAGGCAGGCGCGGAACGGATCTGCGTCCAACCCCAGTTCCTGGGAATAGCTGACTAGATTCTCAAGATCGAGCGCTTGCTGATTGCTGAAAAGTTTCTGATTCATTTCCCAGTATCGGCCTTGTTCTTTGGCACAATAACTCGCTTCGTGGGCTTTCATCGCCTGGGTGTGGAAAGGCAAAGGAAAATCACGGAACACATACCGGACCTGATCGGGATAGGTCTCCAGGATTTTGGCGATGGCCGGTCGAGAGCTGCCACAGTAAGGACACTGGAAGTCGCCGAATTCAATCAGGGTAACCGGTGCTTTTTGGGGACCTCGAGAGGGGGCGTTTCCATCGTCGACTGCAACGACCGGAGGCTGAATGATCCACTCGATGGTGGCGTCTTTCCGAAGGCGACTCATCAAGTCCGCGTAGCGTTGCGTCTTGCGTTCGTTGACCAGGCGGGATCGAATTTCCTCAGTGGCTTCCTGTAGGGTCTTGCCCTGCATCTGGTCGGAATGTTCGTAGAACTGGGCGATTTCCTCCTCCGTTACACCCACGGAATCGGTAACCTGTTGCTTGATGAGTTCATCTTTGGTCAGCCCATAACGCGCCGCTTCGGCGGTGAGCAGCCGTTGTTCGATCAGCTGGTTGATGGCTTCTTCTTGGACATCGTAGAACTGTACCTGCACCCGAAGCAGCCGGGACCCGGAGATTTGTCGGACGTCCTCCTCGCTGATCGGTTGTCCATTCAATCGGGCAAGGATGGAAGAATCGGAATGTAAGGGGATCGGCCGCATCGTTGGAACAGATCTAGATAAGGGAGTCGTAACGCATCCAGCCGTCGTGAAGATCAGGATTATCCCCGCAATGCAGCCAGCAATAGCGCGTTTCATGAAACCAATCTATCCTAAATTGCCTGCGATGTCAAAATACCCTATAATGCGACTCTCGACTATCGCCGGGATAGCTCAGGTAGTAGAGCGCAGGTCTGAAAAACCTGGCGTCCCCAGTGCAAGTCTGGGTCCCGGCATACTCTTTATCCTCATGTTTTGATGCCTAAGGAAGACTTACGCGTCACGATGGGGAAGTCTGCTTGCCAGAACAGATCCATCCATAACCCCAAAAAGCCACAGCAAGGCTCAGGTATCCCCAGAGCGAAAACCACAGGCCCTGTCCAATCGTGATCGCCGCAAGCGGAGTCTTCATATCCATCGTCAGGAGTTTCCAAAAACCGACGCCGACAATGACCGTAACGAGGATCGCCGCCGCCTGAGTCACAAACAGAAACCGCCTGCCCAGCACTGTCACGATAAGAACCAGCAGAAAAGCCACACCGGGCACAAGATAAACCGCATAACTCTGAACGTCCGCGTCCTTCGCTTGATCCGTCAGCAATCCGGCCACTGCCAGTATTGCCTTCGTACTGGGGCGGTTGGCGAACCGGGGAATCTCCACTCCGCTGAGTTGTCGAGGCAGTTCATCGAAAGAAGGCAGATCTCCAACGACTTGCTCAGTCCCGTGCTTCACTTTCACTGCGATCCGCCCCATGCCCCGGAACACAGCATTCAAGGTGTCCGTCACCCCATTCGACTCCCCCACCGAATCGACTGCGGCACGCAGCCAGGAACTTTCCTGCCATGTGATTTCCACCCATGGCAGCCAGAACCCGACAGCAATCGCAGCCACACTCAACCAACCCCAACCGAGCAACGCCCACCGGATCGATGGATGTCTCATTTTCTACCCAATAGCCACATCCCTCCGTCAATCACGAATTTCAGGCCCATGCATCCCAGCAGTACGCGCACCCAAAGATGAAAAACCTCCGCCCGGACGCGCCGAATCCAGCGTTGTCCCAGCCATGCTCCAGTAAAAGCCACCAGCATCAAGCTGAGGATGACCGCAAATCCCTGCCTCGGAACAAAACCCTCCATCACATACAGGCTCAGCCGCGTGGCATCTACCATTAACGCAATCGCCGCCGAGGTCCCCAGATACCTTTCCTTGGGCAGACCAAAGGCCAAAAGGCAAGCGGAACGGATCGCCCCGCCGGTCCCAATGAGCCCTGCGACGAACCCAGAGACGACGCCACCCGTCGCTAACGTCGCGGATCGCTGCGGCAGACGAATCCCTCCAGGCCACCAGCGATCAAACGCCACGTAACCGACAAGAAACAATCCGAGGCACAGAACAATGACCGGCGATGGCAAGCCGGCCGCGACTTGCACGCCGACGACGCTTGCCAAAACGGCAGTGAGCCCAAATCTCCTCCAAACCTTCCAGTCAATGGCGTACCCAAAAAAGATCAGACGGCAGGCATTGCCCATCAGATGGAACCCGGCCACCAGCGCAATCGCTCGTTTGACATCCATCAGAAGCGCTGCCATGGGGCTGAGTATCGTCGCTGCCCCAAATCCCGCCATCGAACCCACGATTTCGGCAAGGAGGGCGCATAGGAGGAAAATGAACCAGGAACCTGTTTCCATTCCTAAGGATTCAAGAAGGTAAACAGATCCCCCGGGATTTCGGGCGAGGATGCCTGGGCACGCGAAATGGCCTTCGATGCCGGCTTGACCATCTTTGGGTCCGGTGAAAGTTCGCAAGACCGCTCGGGTTCTGCCATCTGCATCTTGGCCCATCGGCAGAATTCACAAGTCGCCCCAGACTGAGGAAGCCCTGCACGCAGGCACTGACAGGCTTCAAAAAAAATGGCGTAGGCCGTCTCAGGATCGGTCCCAATCGGATGCACAGCGACTGTAAACGGAAACCCCTCATGCAAAGATCCATCAGTCGGCGCGTAGTAGATGACATAAGCACTCCGACTGGTGGAATAGCCATTGCGTTCCAGCAACAGCGTATAGACGTCCATCTGGAATTTATAGTACCGCTCGGTATAACTCACATCATCGGGGATGGAGGCGCGGGTCTTATGATCCAAAGGGGCCAGGCGTTGATTGGGCAAGACCACGCAATCGTCCAACTTGCCCCAGAGTCTCGCCTGGGTTTTCTCATCATTGAAGCCGAGGGTAAGCGGATGAGTGGCCAAGGTTCCTTTGAGCCTGCCGTCGATCAATGGGGGTAGAATCCCTTTTTCCCTGTAGGCGTCGAAGTAGACTTTCAAAACCCTATCGATTCCGGAAGGCAGCGAGGGAAAAGGCCCGCGCGGCCGCTCAATACGCTTGTTGATGTGTAGCCAAAAACAGCGAGGGCATTCTTGAAACAACTTGAGAGTCGAAGCAGACAGAGACGGCATGCGGCGCTGAAATCTTTAAGTCCAACTCTTAGCAGGTTACGGGAAAACGCCCCGTTTGCTTAAAGCTCGTGATACGGATTATACGACGGATAACCCCTTTCGCGAAGCGGAATTTTTGTAGCGCGTCGAGCGTACAACAAAAACACGGCTTGTTTCCAAGCCGTGCCGATGGGTGATCTGTTTTTCTCAAGGATTCGAAGCATTGATGATGAAGCCGGGAGCCTCAAAGTCCAAAGCGCCCTCAGAAGCTTCGGCAGCTCAGCCACCTTACTGCATCCGGCCGGACACTGAGGCGCCTTTCTCCCCGTGGGGATACGCTTCTCCAGCGCTCGCCCGCCAGACCCTCTGCAATGAAGGCCCGATAGCTTTGCGACCCTGCCTTTCGGCGCTCCGTAAATCGGAGCCCGTCCGGCACTCCAGACTCCAACCCGACGGAGGTGTGCCCTTATCGGCTCCCTGGAACACTACTACCATACCATATCGCCATCGGAGACTTCAAGCTGTTGGGGCCTCGGGCATCTTTCGAAAACGGGCGATGAAGAAACCTTCCGTCTGGGCACTGGGAAGGATGCGCGCGGTCATACAAACCCTCGGGTCGAACGAGTGGGCTTGCCAAGAAGACAGGCCGGGCAGATGGGCAACCCATCGGCTGGCAATGGAATCGAGACTGGCAACTTCGTGAAATTGGCGAAGGGCCCAATCAACCACAGCCTCGTTCTCCTCCGGTGCAAAAGTGCATGTGGCATAAACCAGCAGGCCACCCGGACGCAGAGCCAACAGCCCGGAGGCCAGCAGTTGCTTCTGTTTCCATGCCATCTGATGGATCTTCGCCGGCTTCCAGTACCGATAGGATGCGTTTTCCTGAACCTGAAATCGGCCCTCGGCGCTGCAGGGGGCGTCGACCAGAACACGATCAAAAGCTTCCGGATACTCGCGACCCAAGCGCGTTCCATCGCGGAAACTTAACGTTACGTTCGCCGCTGCCTGCTGCTGAATGTTGGCTTGCAATTTGTAGAAGCGAATCCGGTTGTTGTCATTCGCCACGATCCGTCCTTTTCCCTGCATGAGGCAGGCCATCTGTGTCGATTTGCTTCCGGGGGCAGCGGTAAGATCCAGAACCGATTCCCCAGGTTGTGGATCGAGGACTAGAGCCGGCAGCATGCTGGAGAGACTCTGCACATAAATCCAGCCTTGTTGATACGCCGGGGTTTCCTGCAACTGACGCAGCGTCCCGCGCCGAAGGATGAAAGCCTCAGCATACCAGCGGACCGGTTCCAGATGAAGACCTTGGGCTTGGAGCGACTCACGCACAGAACGTACGGATGCCTTCAGGCAGTTGACGCGAAACGTCGTCGGTCTGGACTGGGAAAAACTGCTGGCCACCGCATGCCAGCTTCCTTGAGGAATGATCTGGCGCAGCCTCTCGATAAATAAACCAGGAAGCGGATGCAGTTCATCTGACATAGCGATCGCTTGCTGCGATATAATTGGCAATCGACGATTTTATTTTAAGATCTGAGGTACCGCAGGAAAAGAACTCCCAGTGGAGGAAGGGTAAGATTGAGGCAGTGGCTCCGGCCATGACAGGGAAAGGGATTGGTAAGCATACCCCCCAGATTACCATGCCCGCTGCCTCCATAGAGGGTAGCGTCGCTGTTGAGCCGCTCCATCCACCAGCCTTCCCAGGGAACCCCAATCCGATAGTTGTACCTCACGATAGGGGTGAAGTTGCAAACCACAAGCACCGCATGCTGAGTCTCTGAGCCTTTTCGAAGAAAGCCCAAGACGCTGGATTGCGCGTCGTGGCAGTCGATCCATTCAAACCCCGAGGGGTCCCTGTCGCGTTCGTACAGGGCGGGCTCGTTGCGATAACAGCGATTCAGATCACGTACCCACTGCTGCAATCCGGCATGGCGCGGCTCACCCAAAAGATTCCAGTCCAGGCTTTCCTCATGCTGCCATTCCCGCCACTGACCCCACTCCCCACCCATGAAAAGCAATTTCTTTCCAGGCTGGGCATACAGGTAACCCAACAAGAGTCGAAGATTCGCAAACTTCTGCCAAGAATCACCGGGCATTTTATCCAAGAGTGACCCTTTGCCGTGGGTGACCTCGTCATGAGACAGCGGCAACAGGAAGTTCTCGGTAAATGCATAGAGCATGCGGAAGGTGAGGTCGTGATGATGGAAGGACCGAAAAATGGGGTTGCGGATCATATACTGGAGCGTATCGTGCATCCAACCCATATCCCATTTCAGGCCAAATCCCAGACCTCCGAGATAAGTGGGCCGGGACACCATGGGCCAGGCGGTGGACTCCTCAGCGATGGTCTGCACATCCGGATGGCGCTTATAAACTTCCTCGTTCAGCGTCCTTAAAAACGCCAACGCCTCCAGATTCTCACGACCACCATAACGATTCGGGATCCACTGCCCTTCTTTTCGCGAGTAATCCAAATAGAGCATCGACGCGACCGCATCGACGCGCAGGCCGTCCGCATGGTAGCGCTCCAGCCAGAACAAAGCATTGCTCATCAGGAAGCTTTTCACCTCATGGCGTCCATAGTTGAAAATGTAGCTGCCCCAATCCGGATGAAAACCTTGGCGCGCATCCGCGTGCTCATACAGGTGGGTCCCGTCGAATAAGCCCAGCCCATGGCCGTCTGTAGGAAAGTGCGAAGGAACCCAATCGAGAATCACCCCGATTCCCCGTCGATGCAGGGTATCGATGAGGGACATGAAATCCTGCGGTGTGCCATATCGACTGGTGACAGCGAAATAGCCGGTCGTCTGATAACCCCATGAGCCGTAAAAAGGATGCTCCATCACCGGAAGAAACTCCACGTGGGTGAATCCCATCCGATGGACATAATCGGTAAGGTAAGGAGCCAGCTCGCGGTAAGTCAGCGGTCGGTTCCCTTCCTCAGGCACCCGGGCCCAGGAACCGAGATGGACCTCGTAAACAGAGATAGGGCTGTTGAGAGAATTGCATGCGGCGCGTGAGTGCATCCAGGAGGCATCCTGCCAAGAGTAATCCAGATCCCGGACGATCGATGCTGTCCGCGGAGGTACTTCACTGAAGACGGCAAAGGGGTCGGCTTTTTCGGCCTGATAGCCGTTCGGATCGCAAACGATGAAATATTTATAGCACATACCCGGCCCTACATGAGGGATAAAACCTTCCCAGATGCCGGAGTCTCCACGAACCGACAAAGGGTGGCTGCTGCGATTCCACTGGTTGAAATCTCCCATCACGAAAACCTGCCGCGCACTGGGAGCCCAGACGGCAAACTGTGTGCCTGGGATTCCATCGACGCGCCTGGCGTGGGAGCCTAACTTTTCCCAAAGCCGATAGTGCGTTCCTTCGTTAAAGAGGTACAGATCCTCAGCCGTCAGCAGGCTGACGTCACTCCTGACGGCAGGACCGACCGGTCTTTGGGATTCAACCCGCGTCAGCTTCATTCAGCAACCATCCAAACTGTGAATCTAGAATTCAATAACACATCCCTATCGATAGGGGAGGGGTTGAAGCGGGACTTCCATGGCCGCCTGCTCGAATTCGGGATCTTTGTGAACTAGGGTGGCGCCGAGCTGTTTCGCGGTCGCCAATATCCATGTATCGGCTAACGACATACGGTACATTCCTTTTATTCTGGCGGCTATTGCAATCAACTCATCGCTGACATCCACGCGAGTAATGGGTAGTTGCTGGAGGGAGGCCATCAAGGCTGCCAGACCATCTTCCCCACGTGCCTGGTAGGCTTTGTAGCCAGCCTCCATCACACTGAGGAAGGATATGTACAATTGCGCTTCTCCTCGACGCCCCTTCGCCAGCAAGATGCCAACGGCATCTGCGCCAGGTTCGTCACCAGAGAACGTCAACAGCGCTGAGGTGTCGAGGAGATAGCGAGATTTACCCCCGCCTGTGGGCTCTCTGCTCAGGTTCCAATTCCTCCCGGCGATCCTTGATCAAACTCTTGGTAAGTCCCAGGCCTTTGAACATCCCCCGGAAATGCTTGACCGGATCGGCGGCAACAGGAACGACGCGAATTCCGCTTCCGGTATCCACCCACACAAGCTTCATGTGGGGCTTCAAGCCGTATTTCTTTCGCAAGACAGCAGGAATGGCTGTCTGCCCCCGTTCGGTGACTGTAGACTCCATGGGCGATTACCTCCTAAGAGAGGGTACATGCTAAAGTTCATATTTTCAAGATAAAAATAAATATTTGCTTGTAGGTCACCGGCCGGGAAAAACCCGTATCTGTTTAGCTTTCTGAGACAGCGATGAGGCCAAAATCATAGCTTTCGCAGCGCGGAAAGGCGGCTGAGGAGTCGAACCCCATCGCACACCTCAGGCAAATCCATCAGGCGTTCCAAAGGCTCACGTAGTTTGAGTCGCCAGTTAGGATGTTCGCTAACCGTTCCCGGAATATTTTGCGGCTCGGTTTCACCCAGAAGATCATCGAGATTGAGCAGGACCACCCGTGCAGGACTCGACGCAAGATGGGCCGTGCAAGCTCCGATGGCCTGCCGGGAATCGACGGACGATGGGCATTTGGGTAGATAACCCCGCCGGGCCAAGAACCGGACGAGCGCTCGCGCTACCGCGGCTCGGCTTGCACGTTCTTGAGACGCCTGGGAAGCGCTCAGAAGTCCCAAACGAATCCGGACGGCAATATCCAAAGCCTGCCAGAATGCGGCAAAGGGCGGCATGTCATGGGTGTTGATGCTGGCTATAGAATCACGAGGCACAACGCGTAACACGCTGGGTGCGCGAGCTGCCAGTTCATACTCAACGACGAAAAGGCGGTGGATTTTGTGACGATCCATCGCCGGATGGACCTCGGGGGGAACCGTACCGAGATCTTCTCCCGCGATGATCGCGCCCGCACGCTGGGACTCCAGAGTCAGGATGGCGTAGAACTCCTCGGCAGGATACGTGACATACACCCCGTGGGTGGCCTTGAAGCCATGAGGTATCCAGAATGACCGATGCAGTCCCATCACATGGTCGATCCTCAAAAGGCTGGCATACTGCAGATGATGACGGACACAGGCGCGGAAATAGGCGTGGCCCATCTTGCGACTCTGTTGCGGATGAATGGGGGCAAATCCCCAGTCTTGTCCGTTTGAAAAAACAATGTCCGTAGGAGCACCCGTGGATACGGAAGGCGCAAAAAGAGTCTGCTGCCTCCAGATATCGTAGCCGTCGGAATGAACCCCAAGCGGAAGATCTAAGGCCAAGCGTATGTGATCATCGCGTGTGCCTACAGTTGCGGTAATGGCCATGAGCTGTTCATGCATCAACCACTGGACGTAGAGATGGTAATGGTAGGTGGAACGCTCATAGGTAGCTGGATCGATCTCACCCTCCCGCGATGGGAAAGGCCACTGTCGCCACGGATGGTGAGAGTGTTCGCAGGCGGCGCGAAAACGGGCGTAATCCTCAAGGCTCGGGTGGGCGTTCACAAATTGACGAAAGGCTTCGTGCCGCTGTGATGATCCCAACGTATCGAAGTTCCCCGACAACTCCTGAAGCACTTTTCTTTTACAGGCCATCGCCTGGCGGTAATCCACTAGTCGCTGCTGTCGAAGACGCGTCAACGTCTGTTGAAAATCAACGGAAGCGACAAGCCTCTGTGCAGAGGGGCACTGGGCCAACTCAGGAACACGTGTCACATCGAGATAAAGCTCGTTCCAAAACAGGCGACTGACAGGGACGTAGGGACTGGGTTCGAACGGCTCATCGAGAAACGCAGCCAACAGAGGCAAGATGGATACAAAATCGCCTCCTTGACGACGAACCCAATCCCCCAAGACCCGCAGATCCGATAGATCCCCCAGCCCCCAACTGTTCTGGGAATGCAAGGCGTACAAAGGCACAAACACCCCCCAGGATTTTTCCTGTTCACCGTTACCACCCGAGACAAAAGCCTGTCTCGGAGCACAAATCACCCCACTCGTGCAGGAACGCCGCTGAAGACTGACCGTCAATTGATGATAGCCCCAAGGAAGATTCTCCGGCCAAGGAATCTGTTTGCATAGATACCGCTTGCGCCCGACCATCATCGCGCGTACCCTCCGTCGAACAGTGGATAGATCGCAAGTCCATCGCCGGAGGCTGCCGTCCTCGCACAAAACTTCCAAGGCTATTTCTCCCTCGGCCTCATCCACAGGCAATCGCACGGTCAACGGCTCTGGAAGTCCGTCCCAGGCGATGATCACCGGCTCGATGGGTTGCTGCCACAGAGCCTGTCGACGCATTTCCAACGCCTGCGGGACGTCCTTGAGATGTTCCAGGGGAGTCCCCAGAGCCCGCAGGACAGCCAATAGCGTATCCGGTGAGGCTTCATGGGTTCGACGCGAAAGATCGCGGTAGGTGACTTGGATTCCGGATAGACGAGCCAAGGCATAAAGCTGACGGACCAGCGTGGAAGAGCGCCGAAGCCTTGAGCCTTGAGTAAACATCTCAGTCAGTGGTCAGTAACTACAACCCATCTTCAAAAGAAGGGGCCGGGGGCGTGGGGCGAGGGGAGTGGGGCACGGGGCGGGGGAAGCGCAAATAGCACTCCACAAATCTTGAAAGCTGGACAGCGTCTGAAAAACCCCTCTTGGCTCAGGGTTCTGGGTTCGGGGCTCAGGGCCGTGCGTGTCATCAGTGTCGATGATTTGTGTTCTTGCCCACAGCCCAGAACCCCGAGCCCTGAACAAACAAGAGTTTTTCAGCATCCTGTCTAAGTAGGTGGACAAAAATATCTTGATATATTTCTTCGTGTTTCTCGTTGGACGTTCCACGGTCACGAGAAACGGATCACTGGCCACTGACTTAGTCAACCTCAAGGAGTTGGAACAGACCGCGGATCGGAATGGCCACCCAGTCGGGACGGTGATTTAACTCATAACCCAACTCATACACAGCCTTCTCGAGCAGAAAAGTGCTTAGCAATACTTTGAATTCCTCCATCGATCGCGGCAAAAACAACGCTTGCCGGGCACTCGTCAGATAAGCATTGAGGAACGCTGCGCTGACCCATGTCTGCCAGCCCAACGCCCAGCCATCGAGGATTGCACGATCTTCCGCGCGGATCATACCCGATGAGGATGACGTCTCCCGCAAGACCGCTTGAGTCGCATAGTGGAAAGACCGAAGCATCCCTGCGACGTCCCGCAGGGGAGAGCGTTTGATCCGTCGGTCGGTGAGCGACCGTGCGGGTTCTCCTTCGAAGTCAAAAATCACGACATCCTTTCCTGTGTAAAGCACCTGGCCTAAATGGTAGTCGCCATGACAACGGATGCGCATCGCAGTCATCTTCCTGCTTAAGATGAGACGGAATCGTTCCAGTATCCGGCCTTCCCGGCTGAGCAGCTTTTCCGCCTCGGGACGCACCCCCTCTGGAAGGCTCGGCAGTTGCTTGCGCAAAAGCCGCATCACTTGATGAGTCGCTGTCGCCATCGCTTGATAGAGGGAGCGTTGGTAGAGGACACTGAACGGCTCGGGTTTAAAAGCGGGATCGTCGGACCGTTGCGCCAATACGTGGTGCAGTTCGGCGGTGCGACGGCCCAAAAGCCTGGCCATATCCAGGGAAGCGGCAGCCATCTGCTGGGCGATCGTCGGCAGAGCACTTTGGGCCATATCGATGAAAGACCCAAAACCCTTCGAAAGCCCCAAGACGGGCTGCCCAGACTCCAAGGCCTGTTCAAAAAAGCTGCCCAGAGAATGAAGCGTGTAGCTCCACAGGTCTGCCTCGTTAGGAACGAACCCGTGCAGCAGGCCAAAGACCATGGGCTCAGAGCCTTCTCGTCGATACTCCAAATGACCGGCCCAGATGGGGGCTTGGGTAAAACCTTCCTCGGTGAGGAAACGTCCGATCTCCAACTCCGGATGAATGCCGCACTCGACGCGGCGCAGGAGTTTGAGGATGATGGCCTTGCCATAGACGATGCCGGTGTTGGTCTGCTCTGCGGCTAATATCCTCGGCTCAAGCAGACGCGTCAGGGATGGGAGCAGCTTCTTGAGGAACGGGCTTGGCGCACCGATGCAGAATCCATTCGTCCCAAAAAATTTTTCCCGGCCGGCGACGGCCTCAAGAAGGGCCTGGCTGAAGGCAGGCACAGGGGTCGCTTCATAGAGAAAACCATCCCTGGAATCCTGCGCCATCCGGATTCGGGCCAAGACGCCTGATTGCTGAGATTCCGACAATCCCCGATCCTCGGAGGTCCCATAAGTCAACGGCAACACATAAGTCTCAGGATCGCCGTCGGTGTACGCCACCTCGATGAAAGCCAGCATGATCGCCGTCGGCTTGCGAACGATCGCAAGCGCATCGAGCAGTTGCGTATGACGGATGCGCCGGGCCTTTCCGGAAAACCAGCGTCGGGACTTAAGATAGGCGGGCAAAATCGATTCCAACTTTTCCTTGGCCTGATCCTGGAAAATAGCCTCCCAGCGACCCGCCACTTCCACGCTTGGAAGCGAGGTGCCTGGTAATGCGGCTGTTTCTTCGGCCGTCTGTGGAATCCCGGTCAAGGAAAACCAGTAGAAACCATGGGGCCCCAGCGTCAAGGGATAGGGCACTGACCCGATCAGCGGGAAATTCGTCTGTCCAAACAGCTCGATGGGCTGCTTGCCTCCCTCGGTAGACAAATCCAACTCCACATACTGAACATAGCGAGAGAGATTGGCGACGATCAAGAGGGTCTCTTTCTCCGTCCGTCGAAGAAACGCCAGCACGTGGCTGTTGTCCGGGTGGAGAAACTCCAGGCTGCCCCGCCCAAAGGCTTGGAAACGTTGGCGCAGATCCAACAAGCGTTTCATCCACCACAAAAGCGAGCTGGGATTACGCTGCTGGGCCTGGACGTTCACGGCCTCGTAATGGTATTCCGCATCAATGATTACAGGAAGGTAAAGCTTTTGGGCGTTGGCTTCTGAAAACCCGGCGTTGCGATCCGCGCTCCATTGCATCGGGGTGCGCACCCCGTTGCGATCCCCCAGATAAATGTTGTCTCCCATGCCGATCTCATCGCCGTAGTAAATCACCGGGCTTCCCGGCAGGGAACACAGCAGGCTGTTGAGCAGCTCAATCAGGCGCCGATTGTGGCGCAAAAGGGGAGCGAGTCGTCTGCGGATACCTAGATTGATCCGCATCCGAGAGTCCTGGGCATAGGCCCGGTACATATAATCCCGCTCTTCATCCGTGACCATCTCCAGGGTAAGCTCATCGTGATTCCGCAAAAACAGCGCCCACTGACAGGACTCGGGGATGGCCGGGGTCTGCTGTAGGATCTCCTCGACGGGAAAACGGCTTTCCATCCGCACCGCCATGAACAGCCGCGGCATCAGCGGAAAATGGAAGGCCATCTGGCATTCGTCGCCTTTTCCGAAATAAGCGCTGGAATCCTCCGGCCACTGGTTGGCCTCTGCCAAAAGCATCCGGTTGGGAAAATGCGTCTGCACATGGTGGCGCAGTTTCTTGAGGAAGGAGTGGGTCTGTGGAAGATTCTCACAGGACGTTCCTTCCCGTTCATAGAGATAGGGAATGGCGTCCAGCCGGAAGCCGTCGACGCCTAGATCCATCCAAAACTTCAACACTTGGAAGATGGCTTGATGCACCTGAGGATTGTCGAAGTTTAAATCCGGCTGATGCGAGTAGAACCGATGCCAGTAGTAGGCCTTGGCCAGCGGATCCCATGTCCAGTTTGAATGCTCGAAGTCTTGGAAGATGATGCGGGCATCGGAATAACGCTGCGGACTATCGCTCCAGACATAGAAATCGCGGATGGAACTGGCGGATGGGGCGTGTCTGGCTTTTTGAAACCAGGGATGCTGATCCGACGTATGGTTGATCACAAGCTCCGTAATGACGCGCAAGGCTCGTCGGTGGGCCTCCCGGAGAAACAGCTTGAACTGCGGCAAGGTCCCGTAGGCCGGATGGATGTCGGTGTAGTCGGCGATATCGTAGCCGTCGTCTTTCAAGGGAGAAGGATAAAAGGGCAACAGCCAAATCGTCGTCACCCCCAAGTCTTGAAGGTAATCCAGCTTCTGAGTCAGTCCGACGAAATCGCCGATGCCATCCCCGTCGCTGTCGCAGAACGCCCGGACATGCACTTCATAGAAGACCGCGTCTTTATACCACAAAGGATCGTCGGTCCTAAGCAGGGTGGCCTTCGGCCGGGATTTTCGATGCGCTTTTGGGCGAGTCGCCTGGGAAGGGGAGTGGCGGTTGCTCATCTAGTCATAATAATCGAAATCCTGCTCGCTGCGCTGGCGCCGTCGGATGCGAAAGATGTGCGCCGGCATCAGGTGCGGATTCAGCTCCACGTAATTGCGATGGCCCTGCCACAGGTAGCGGGCATCGCTCAACAGATCATGAACCTGATAGGGATGGGAAGGATCCAACCCCATGGCCTCGATGGAAAAATCCAGCCATCCGGATTGGGTCGCATGAGGATCTAGATTGACGACGACCAGGATGCGGTTGGCCCCTTCCTCGGTGCGCTTGCTATAGGCTATCAAGCGCTCGTTATCCACGGAGTGAAACTGCAGGCTGTCTGGCCGCTGCAGGGCCGGGTTCTGACGCCGAATCGCGTTGATCCGTGCGATCAACGCACAGAGGCTGTCTGGCCGCTGCCTATCCCAAGCCCTCAGTTCATATTTCTCCGAATCCAGATACTCTTCGCTTCCGGCTTCGCGCGGGCGAGACTCGCACCATTCAAACGCGGGGCCGTAGATGCCATAATTCGATCCCAGGGTCGCCGCCAAAATCAGGCGCACCATAAACGCGGGTCTACCGCCGGTCTGCAGATACGCATGCAGAATGTCCGGGGTATTGGGCCATAGGTTGGGCCAGAAAAATTCCCGCACCGGCGCCTGGGTGAGTTCCGTGAAGTATTGCGTCAGCTCAGCCTTGGAATTGCGCCAGGTGAAATAGGTGTAGGACTGGGTGAAGCCCAACTTGGCAAGCTGGTACATGATCTTGGGACGCGTGAAGGCTTCGGAAAGAAAGATCACATCCGGATAGTCACGAGTGATTCTGTTGATCAACCACTCCCAGAAGGCAAAGGGTTTCGTGTGGGGATTATCCACTCGAAAGATGCGTATACCCTGCTCAATCCAGAATCGCACGATGCGTTCCATTTCTGCCCACAGGGACTGCCACGCGGGGCTTTCAAAGTTTAACGGATAAATATCCTCGTACTTCTTGGGAGGATTCTCCGCATGCTGAATGGTACCATCCGGACGGATGTGGAACCACTCGGGATGTTCTTTCACGTAGGGATGATCCGGCGAACATTGGAAAGCCAAGTCTAGGGCGATTTCAAGACCCTGTCGCTTGGCCGCCTGCATGAGGCTTCGGAAATCTTCCAGAGTTCCAAGCCTCGGATCAACGGCCAGGTGTCCTGCATCTGGAGAGCCGATCGCCCAGGGACTTCCCGGATCTTGAGCGGAAGCGACCGCCGCGTTGTTCTTGCCTTTGCGATGCGTCATGCCAATCGGATGGATCGGAGGCAGATAAAGCACATCGAAACCCATCGAAGCGATCTCTTTCAGACGGGACTCACAACCCTTCAGGGTGCCGTGGACGTAGGGTTGCGGGGAACAGGAACGCGGAAACATTTCGTACCAGGCGCTGAATCGAGCCTTCTGGCGATAGACTAAAACCTTCAGCGTTTTTTCATAGGCCGTGGCCGACCGACGGTCCGGATAGCGATCCATACACTCGGCCAGCTCAGCACTGAGCGCACACTCGATGGCCGATGCATGGCCGCCTGCGTCCTGCGTCCGTAGCTGAGATGCCATGCGTTTCATCTGACGCGCATCCTTTCCATGCGCACGCTGGGCGGCCACATCCACCCAATGCTCACCGATGAGCAATTCCAGATACACATCTTGATTAGCCTGCAATCGTTTGGCCAAATCCCTGCGCCAGGATCCAAAGTCATCCACCCAAGCCATCAGGGTATAAAGATACTGCCCGACGGTGTCCACCCTAAAGGAAGCTTGCCAGCGATCATTTCCCAGAGCGACCATCGGCTGCTCCGTCCAGGCCGGATCATTACTGCTTCGGAAAAGCAATCGGCAGGACAACGACTCATGCCCGTCGGCAAACATGTCCGCTTCTACCACCACCGAATCACCGATGGCCCGTTTGATTGGAAAACGTCCTGCGTCCAACTGGGGGCTAACGGCCTCGATGACAACCCGACAGGGCGGGTGGGTCGTTTTCGTTTTTCGGCGGATCGGCTGTGATTGAACCTTTCGGCTCTGACGCATCGGTCGTGTTCCCACGCGTTTGAAGGTTGGAGGCTACCGGTGTGCTATCTTAACGGATTGCATAAGAGGGGGTCAAGCGCATGTACAACGGACGGGCGAGGAATTACCGTAGCTTCCGTAGGCAGAGGTGAGTCGGTTGAGGCCGTCGCATTGAAAGGACTGGCTGGCTTAAGTACACACGATCCGTGATGGCGCTTACGTTTCCGACGGCGTCGAAGGTGTATTGGAAGTCTTGAATCTGTGTGCTATTTGCTATGTGCTGTGTGCTGAGTAATGAGGCTAAGACGGATGGCGGTGCAATCGTGAAGCTGCAGAATGTGAAGCGGGAGAGGAGAGAAACTTGACGCGTCATTAAGGAGGAGTAAGCTGTCAGCACCACTGAGCCCGCCCGTCCCTCAATCAGGTGAGCTATTAAAGTATGCTGTCCCCTTCATTTCTGCTATTTTATGTTGATCTTCTTGTCCTGTTATGGATAATCGTTCTTAGAGGCTATGTGTCCATTCCCAGAATCTTCGTTAGCGCATCAAGCGAAAGTAGATTCGTTGCATCTGGCTCCATACATCCGCGATATCCCCAACTTTCCAGTGACCGGGATTCTCTTTAGGGATATTACCCCTTTGTTGCAGGACGGGCCGACTTTCCATCGTGCGATTCAGGGACTTGCCTTGCGCCATCAGGGACGCAAACCCGACGCAGTGGTGGCGATCGAATCGCGTGGGTTGATTGTCGGCGCTGCCTTGGCTTATGAGCTGGGCATCGGAGTGGTTCCTGTCCGCAAGGCGGGCAAACTTCCTCATAAAACTTACACAGCCAGCTACACCCTGGAGTATGGCCAGGATACGCTTGAGATTCACCAGGATGCCTTGACTCAGGGACACCGGGTGATATTGGTGGACGATCTGTTAGCTACCGGCGGAACCATGCAAGCGACCGTTCAACTCATCGAGCAGTGTGGGGCAAAGATTGTGGAGCTGGCTTTTCTGATCGAGTTGACGGCGCTGAAAGGTCGGCAACGACTCACCCCGCATCCGGTGATTTCGCTCGTCCAGTATTGACCGGATGCTGAAAAACTCCTGCTAGTGTTGTGTCATGTTCCAAGAGAAGTAATGAGGACTGTGTCATGTCTCATGAGTTATGTGTCATGAGTCATGGAAAGCAAAAGGAGCGCTTTGGCCATGCCTGAGATGCCTGTTTATTTTCTGCTTTCTCATGACACATAACACATAACTCATGAAACAGACGTGAGTGCTGGATATTAGAAACATGACACAATCCGCATGGTTTATCCGGAACATAAAACAGACGTGAGTACTGCAAAGAGGAGGTGACAGATGGCGACGACACGACGTAAGAAAGCCAAGCGGCCTCAAGCAAAGCGACCACTCGCGCGCCGAAGCTCAGGGAAAAAATCGTCCCTCGGCCCGATGAGTTGTTGCTCTTGCTGATCCGTGCCTTTTACGGTTATGCAAGGCTGCGGCGAAGCTGTGAGGTTTTTGTCTGATTCTTGATGAAGGGTGCCACTTGGATTGTGCTTGGGTCGCTTGTTATCCTGGCCGTCGCAGGTGTATGGGCATTACAGGCTGCGGGAGTCGATCTGACTCAGTTTGGCCCGGAACATCTGCGTCTGTTTTTCCTTTCCTTTGGTCTGTGGGCCCCGCTGATCTACTTGGTCATTTATAGCCAGCCTGTGATTCCGCTGCCATGCAGTGTGATGACCCTGACGGCGGGTCTTGCCTTTGGCCCTCTATGGGGAACCACGACGGCTTTAGTCGGCTCGACGGTGCGGGCCTGTACTACTTTTGGGATGGCTCGTTGGTTGGGACGGGATCTGGTCGCTAAATACTTTAAACGACCCATGGCCGGGTGGGATCGAGTCAGCAAGAACCATGGCTTCACCACCGTTGTTTTGATCCGTCTGATTCCCAATTTTCCCTTTGATATCCAGAACTACGGCTTGGGGCTTTCCCGAGTGCGGTTCTGGCCCTATATATTAGGGACGATCGTGGGCCTGGTGCCTGGGTCTTTTGCTTACGTGTATCTGGGCGATTCGCTTACCGATAGGCGACAGCTTTGGAAAGTAATCGTCGCTTTACTGATCCTCGTTGGGCTGAGTGTATTTCAACGTGCAATAAAAGCGCGCGCGCCAAATCCTCGATGACGCCCGGTATTCTGTTTGTGTGCGTGGCCAACTCCTGTCGGTTCCAAATGGCGCAGGCCCTCGCCCAGTCGATGGCCGGTGGGCGGCTGCAGATTTGGAGTGCTGGCTTGCAGGCTGCTGATCGGGAGGATCGGGATTGACAAGCAATCGGTGGTCGTGTGAAGATAGTCCACGCGCGATTTTTGAAAAAGAGATTACGAACGGCTGGTAGAGTCTATATAGAACACAAACGACCCGTGCACGTGGGTATTTCGAATGCTGTTTTGATGTTCAGCCGGCTCCGTCAATGAGGAGGGATCTGTCTGGAATGGCGAGGATAACCGCAAGACACAGTGGTCTAAGACTCGGCAGCGTTGTCGCAGTCGTTGGTCTTTTGACAAGCGGCTGTTTTGGTCCGTTTCACCTGACTCGCAGGCTCTATCAATGGAATACTCAGGTGGGCGAGGATAAATGGGAGCGCGAGCTGGTTTTTTTGTTGTTGGCCCTGAGTCCTGTGTATAGCTTCACTACTTTAGCGGATGCAGTCGTGTTTAATGCGATGGAGTTCTGGACCGGGAATAACCCTGTGGGTCCCTCTGACCCCAGACGCAGCGAGGCTCCTCAGATCAAGCGTTTGGTCCGCGGGCCGGATGAAGTGGTGCTTCATTGTACGCAGGAACCCCACCAGCGGGTGCTGACCCTTGAGCTTTTTCATAACGGGGCCCTGACGCGGACGCTGCATTTCGAACGGCGGACCGGCGAGGCGACACTCGCCAAGGATGCTAAAGGGCTCGTTCTTCTCAGTGCCCGTGCCCTTACCGATGGCGGCATTGTCGTCAACGATCGAGACGGAAATACCGTGGCTGTCTATTCGGCGCCTCAGGTGGAGCAAGGTATGGAATTGGCGCGCGCCGATCGGTAGCATCGATAGCGAACATCCTTCCATGAAAACCGCATCTCCGACGCTGGCTAGTACCCAGTCTATTTTCCCAACCGTGACCGGTATTCCTAACGGTAAGCTCGGCATGTGGGTGTTTTTAGCCTCGGAGGTGATGTTCTTTACCGGCCTCATCGGCGCGTATCTGGTGCTGCGGATAAGCCATCCTCATTGGACAGGTCCTGAAGGCCATCTGAGCGTTCCGCTGGGAACCCTCAATACCTTCATCCTCATTGGCAGTAGCATGACGATTGTCCTGTCTCTGGCCGGCCAAGAACGCGGGAGCCTTCCAGCGATGCGGGGTTGGCTTCTGGCCACGATCGGGCTCGGCGCTTTGTTTCTTATCATCAAAGGGATAGAATACGCCGCTAAGATTTCACACGAAATTTTCCCCAGCACCCACGTGTTCTGGTCCTGTTACTATACATTGACCGGTTTTCACGCCCTGCACGTGCTGGGGGGTATCGGCTTTAATCTGCGGGTTTTGGCTGTCAGTTTCAATCCGCTCGCATGGAAAGACCAGAGCCATCGCCTGGAGCTGGCCGGGCTCTACTGGCATTTCGTCGATATCGTGTGGATTTTTCTTTTTCCATTGGTCTACCTGTTATAAGGGTTATGCTTGGGCTTTCCCTTCGCGAGTGAGCTGAAATGAACGCAGCCACTTCTCCGACGAGACACTATTTCATCATCTGGGCATGGCTGGCAGGTTTGATGCTTGCCGGGGTGCTGTTGTCGGAGCTTCCGATTCCCAAAGTGGCGGTTGTGTTGTTGGTTCTTTTCCTTTCATCCATCAAGGCGCTTCTGGTTGCCCTCTACTACATGCACCTTAAGATGGACCGGCGACTCCTCAGTTTCATCGCTGTAGCTCCTCTAGTGTTGATTGCCCTCGCCCTAGGTGTTGTCTTCTCCAGCAAGCTGATTCGGTTATAACCGAAGTTCGTCGCTCGTCGGACGGAAGATCACCAATGACGATTGAACAAGCTCTGATACTTGCCGCAGTTTGTTCGGCGTCGATCGGCGGGCTTGTTTTGTTTTTCTCGTATCAGCGCTGGTATCTTCCGCTGCGGTCGCGACTCAAGGTCGAGCGGCTGAATCGAGAGCAGGCGGCCGGCGTTCCACCCAGCCCACGTGATTATCACTATGCGATTTCATTCGACCCCGAGGGCTTCACCGTTTCCGACCTGCGAGGCCGCAAGCACGAGTCCGTCGGGATGCACTGGTCAGAGATTTGGCGTGCGACCGCCTTCAAACGCGATTTGTTTACTGTTGACTGCATTTGTTTGTTTCTCGCCCGTGCCGATGGCACGGGCATCGAGTTAAATGAGGAGATGGCCCGTTGGAACAGCCTCGTTGAGGCATTGCCAAAGTACTTGCCGGGTTACAAGCCGCGGTCAGAGTGGTTTTCCATTGTCGCCTTCCCGCCATTCGCCACAAACGAGACACAGGTTTATGATCGTACAGAACCAAAAATCGCCCAACCAATCACTGGAGCGAACGCGGGCTAACGCCCGCGTCGCTCAGTTCCGACGTTAATCATTGTTCGAACGTCTCGCAAGAAACATCCCGAATCATGAGCATTGAGATCACAGCCATCTATGAAGGGCAACTGCATTGTCGCCTCACGCATGGACCATCCGGTCAGATGTTCGTGACGGATGCCCCGAAGGACAACTTCGGACAGGGTGCCGCGTTTTCACCGACGGATTTAGTCGCAGCCGCTTTGGGTTCCTGCACGCTTACCGTCATGGGGATTGTGGCTCGGCGACACGGGATTGACTTGGCGGGAACAACGGCGAAGGTTCAAAAGGAAATGGTCAACGCACCGACGCGCCGGATTAGCCGGTTGCCTGTGACGATTACGTTCGTGCGGTCGTTTGACGAATCACAGCGAAGACTCCTGGAGCAGGCGGCGCAGAGCTGTCCGGTCCATCACAGCCTCCATCCGGACATCGATGCGCCGATTCAGTTTCAATATCCCTCAGACGCCCCCTAAGCGATTCGTTCCCGATACTCCTGGAATTACATTGATAGGTTAGGGATGGGCAGGGGTAGGCGTTTGAGGGATAGGGCTGGATTGATTGCGGGCAGCCTGGCAGGATTACCTTGCGGTAGCCGAATGCGACTGGCGAGCTTGAACCATCCGAGCAGGCGGATGGTCAAATAGGTGATGTCGAACTCCCACCAACGCAGTCCATGTGCAGCCGAGTGGAGATAAGCGTGGTGGTTGTTGTGCCAACCCTCCCCGTAGGACAAAAGCGCCACCCACCAGTTGTTTGTAGAACCCTCGTTGGTTTGGAAGGTTTGATAACCCCACAGGTGTGCGGCTGAGTTAACGAGCCACGTGGAGTGATACACGAAGACCGTGCGGACAAAAAGGCCCCAGATGAGCCAAGGCAGTCCACCGATGGCAAAGAGCAGTGTGCCGAAGAATACCGTCTGTAGCCCATGCGTTCGGTTGAGGAATAGGTGGACGGGGTCTCGTGCTAACTCTGGCGCGTAGCGAAAGTACCGTGTTCCCTCATCCAGCACCTCGTCGTATGCGAACAACCAAAGTATGTGCGCCCACCAGAATCCTCGCGTGGGGCTGTGCGGATCCTGAGGACGGTCCGAAAAGGCGTGATGAACACGGTGAGTGGCCACCCACTTGATCGGCCCACCTTGGAGGGCCAGAACTCCGCATAGAGTCAGGGTGTATTCCAACCACTTCGGAACGTGAAAGCTGCGATGGGCGAGCAAACGGTGGTAACAGAGGGTGATGCCCAGAAGGCCTGTGACACCTTGCAGCACGATAAACAGCCAGAAGGCACTCCATGTGAACGTGAAGGGACCCAGAAGCGCACCTAGATGGATAAGGGTGATTCCAGCAACGATTTCCCATTTGATCTTCTTGATATCCATTGGTGCCGTTACGCTTGTTGCCAGAGTCGGTATTGGGACTGGCAATTCCTGCGTTTCGACGGGTGCTGATGAGCCTATGCTCATGTCGTGAGCCTCCTCATGATGTTCGAGCGCGTAATGCCTCATTCCTTGCACCTTTCTATCAAGGGATGGTATTAAGTATAGCCGCCCGCATCGGAAACGTACAGAGAAATCTGTCGGGAAATCGGGGACGGTTACTTACTGGGCTTTTGCAAAAGCCAACGCGTCGACCGAGTGTTGTGTCCTATTTCCAAGAGAAGTAATGAGGATTGTGTCATGAGTCATGAGTCATGGAAAGCAAAAGGAACCCTTTGGCCATACTTGAGGTGCCTGTTTATTTTCTTCTTTTTCATGATCTGCAATCAAGGAAGCACGGCTAACATAAGCAGATATTGCTCCCCTAATCAACCCGTTCAATTTTTCTCTTCTCTCTCCAGTCTCTCCAGGAGACAATCGCACATCACATATATACTTCTTGGCTTCCACATGAAAGCCCACCACTGGAAGATCCGGGCCTAGAACGAGCGAAAACCGATACCCAAGTTCAATAAGTAAGTGCAACAGCTAGAGGGGTTGACGGCTTCCGCGTTAGAATACGCGGACTATGCCAATACCCTACCAACACCTGAGTAGCCATGAACGAGATGTCTTGGCCATCCTTCGAAGTCGGGGGCAGTCGCTGCGGCAGATCGCCGCAGTCCTGCGGCGCGCCCCCAGCACCCTGGCGCGGGAGCTGCGACGGAATGCCCCGCCCATCTACAGCGGCTACTACCTGGC